>NZ_JAUEUL010000003.1:0-482926 GCF_032487575.1 Bradyrhizobium sp. SZCCHNRI1009
GCTCAAGACCGCAGAAGAATCCACGCCATGCACCATGTCCAGTCTGTCTGAACCGGACAGCCGTGGGCTTGTCCCGGCCATCCACGTCGTCCGGCACGCCGAGAAGGACGTGGATGCCCGGGACAAGCCCGGGCATGACGACGTGGAGACAGGCGAGCGCATAAAGGCCCATCGTTTGCTGCTTTAGCCCTGGGCGCACACCGCCGCCATCTCGCGGCGCATCTGCGTCCGAGCTTTGCCTTTGGACATGCCCTCTTTCCGAAAAGAGGGCACGGGGAATGCCGGGAGCTGGCCGCCCCCATGGCCCGCCTGCAGAAAAAAATGCAGGCGGCAGGAACCACAGGTTCAGCCGAGACATCCCGGCATTCCCCGCGCGATGGTTGGGCGGCTTATACGTACTCTCCCCGGGGACCGGGCTGTCTTGCCCCCGTGACCGGCGGATCATCACCACCAGCGTAGCCTCAGCGTCGGGAGGCCAGGACCATACGACTTCGCCGGCGCATCAGGCTCGTTCGTCCGCATGAATGGTTCACGCTGCGACCCGATACACCCACCGCATCCCGCCTCAACGTCCGTGACGACCGCGAAGCGCCCCTCTGATCGAGACGGGACGGACGGAATAAAGCATGGTTTCGGAAAAAAGGAAAGAGAAAAAATTCTGCTGCGCGGCTCGAATGTGTCCCAGTCCCAAGTCGAACTCCGGCATTCAAGTGGACACGAGCAGCTCAGGGTGGTCCCATCGAGATTGGCAGGATTTTGGCGGCTGAACTAGAGTCTGCCCTGGCGGAGAGTTGGGATGCTGCAAAACATTCGGACGATTGATGGTGGCGGCCACTGCTCTAATTCAATCAACGACCCGATATTCGATTCAATGAGTCGGTTGGGGTGGAGAGCGATCAGGTCTCTCCTTAGCTGTTTGGCTTGTGTCGTCTTGATTGGGACAATGACGCTCGTGGCGGCGGAAGCCAATGGCCTACGGACTTACTTTTCGGAAGAGGTGCCTCTCGAAATCCCGAAACCCCAAGCTTTGTCATCCATGGATCAAATCGTTCTGGCCAGGGTGCGGGTCCTAGACGCGCCTGCAGGTCTCCTTGGTTTCGAGCAATCCGCAGGTTCGGGCGAAGCTCCGCACGAGTACTGGTCAGCTTGGTTGCGGGTGCTTGCCGTTCTGCGTGGCAAGCGACCAGAGCTGGAGCGCGTATACGTGACGTTCGGCAACGGTCATAGCTACGCTCGAGGTCCCACTACACCGCGTCAGCTCCAGCAGGATTATTTCGTCGCGATGTACGAAGACGACTCCGGGTTTCATCTGATCGGTGTTCCCATTGCCGCCGCCAAATATACCGAGTGGCAGCAAGAGATCGGCGCGTTTGAACGAGAGCGAGTCAAGTCGCTTTTGAAATAGCGGGTTTTTGGGACTCTATCGGAAGAAGGAAAAGCTGTCGTGAATTGAGTTGCAGGAAACGAGATATGAGAACTGACTGATGATTTCGTTCGACGAAGCGCGAAAGTTGGCATCCAGCCGAATTGCGGAGCTCGAGAACGTGGCTGAATGCGAGTTGGTGGTTCTCGAAGAGAAAACGAAGGATGTGGAGCGAGGATGGCTCTTCTTTTATGATTCGAAGCTGCATCAGGAGACAGGAGAATTTCGTTATGCTCTCGCCGGAAATGGTCCGATATTTATAGATCGCAACGGGACTCTTCGACATTTGCCGACCTACACATCGTGGCAGGAAGGACTGAAGCCGGTTCTCGCAGAAATGAGAGATGATCATTGATCGCCACTCTGGAAGCGAGCAAGATTACGTTGACACAGTGCACCTAACCTGTCGCCGGGCGTCCCATCGCTCGGGTCGAAATTTGATCCACTCGTGCAGCAGCTTCTGCGCTATGCCGAGCTCACGAGCGACCGGCGCAGAACGCCTTCGCCCCGCTCGACCCGCTTGATTGCCTTCAACTTGTGCGTCGTCGGGAAACGACGGGTCTTTCCTCGTACTGCCACAGGTCATCCTCGGAATGCCTGTCACTGAAATTATCGTGTCTCACTTGAGGGGTGCAGTCCAGCACTGGACCTGTAATTCCTATGCTGACCTTCCTGCCGGCGCCATTTTCCCTCCCGCCACCGCTTCGCTCTGGGGGGGTGGGCGCTTTCAACTAAAAGTTGATTAACTGTCAGTCTAATACTAATAAAGGCGCGGTCTATTTTAGACATATCTCGGAGAGCGCGAATGAAGCGCATTATTTCTGCATGCATCGGTGTCCTGTTCTTTACGACACCATTCCACAGCGCCAATGCTCAAGTCGACATGAGCCAATGCAACGCCGCGCTGGTCAAATCAACCTACAATAAGAGCACTAGCGTGGCATCCGACTGGCGCATGTCAAGCCTCGTTACCAAAGAAGCCTTCGATGATCTGAAGGCGAGCGGCGGCCTTACCGCCGTTCTCTATGGCGTGCCGGTCAAGGGCGACTACAATGCGTACAAACAAGATAGCGAGAAACTGCGACAAGAACACAAAGAATCCCTGACGTATAATCAGCAAGTTAACCTAGCCTGGACCGGATTGGACCCGAATGGGGCGAACGCATATATCGAGTGCATCAAGAACATTGGTGCGAATGTCAGTGGACTTCAGATGTATGTCCAGTACGCGACGGAGGAATCCGTCGTCGTCCACATCAAATGGTACTTGCCGAACGTCAATACAGCGACGATCGACTGGTCAATCGACGACCCGGCCCTGCAAGCCGTGGTAGCGCGCTTTCCCAAGACGGTTTCACAAGGCGAGCTTATCGAGACCTTGCCCCGCACACAAGCGAGTGCGGCTGTACTGCAAGCGAATGCTACGGCTCCGAACGGGGCAACGTATCCAGCATTCATTCACTTCGCGCGCGTTCCGCCGATCCCGCAGCCGTTCCCCGAGCCGACGGTGTGCGGCAACGAGGTGACATGGAAATTCAATGTTCACGAGACGGATCCGAGTTCACTGACGCTGGTTGACGGGCCCACTGAAAGAGATGTCTTCGTACAATGGACTGCCGGGGCTCCCAATAGCGGAAATATTTCGCGCTTCCAGATCAAATCGATTTCTGCCGATGGATCGGTCGCAGTCAGGAATCTTACTCCCGGTGACAAAGCTCGCGTCAAGGGTAAGAACGTTGCTATCGTTGCTCAAAAGAGTTCCATTGGCGACTCGCAATATACCGCGATCGGCTGTTATCGCGTGTTGGACCCTCAGGCACGTATCTGGAGACTGGGTGAACCTGCTTTCAAGCCACTCTAGGAGCTGAAGGAAGGAGCCGATTGTTGCGTGCGAGCCCAACAGGCCGGGGGATCGCCAATATCATCTCGCTTTATATTTTCGCAGCGGTCGGCTGCGCGATCGACTACTGGATCTGGCAGCGCTATTCGGTCGAGTCCGGCTATGCGGGGAAAATCCTCGCCGTCGCTATCATTGCTGCGCTCTTCCCAATCCTTGTGCTGCGGCATGTTCTTTGTAGTCCACTTGGGACAGAACACTGACACGCCGGCCTGTTCTACTGCCCCGTTCACGGCCGCACTTCCTTGGCCTCGATCAGGCTCACCCCCGTCCCCGATACGGCGCCACGCCCTGGTCCGGCACCCACAGGCCCTTCGGCAGCTTGCCGGTCTGCCAGAACACGTCGATCGGGATGCCGCCGCGGGGGTACCAGTAGCCGCCGATGCGCAGCCATTTCGGCTTGAGCTCGGCGGCGAGGCGCTTGCCGATCGCGACCGTGCAGTCCTCGTGGAAGGCGCCGTGGTTGCGGAAGCTCGCGAGGTACAGCTTCAACGACTTGGATTCGACCAGCCAGGGACCGGGGGCGTAATCGATGACGAGATGCGCGAAGTCCGGCTGTCCCGTCACGGGGCAGAGCGAGGTGAATTCCGGCACCGTAAAGCGGGCCAGATAATCCGTGTCCTTCTGCGGGTTGGGAACGCGGTCGAGCTTGGCCGTCTCCGGGCTGTCCGGCTGGGTGACCGGGCGGCCGAGCTGGAGCTCGGCTGATGTGTCGGATTTTGTGGATCTTTTCGCCATGTCTCGGGCCAGGGATGAGGTTGGGCGCCGTCTTAGCCAATCCGGCCGCCGCCGTCACTCGCCGCGTCGGGCAGCCGCCTCGTCATTTGGCCGCGACTTCTGCCCGACTTCTGTCCGACTTGGCCTTTTCGCCCTCCCGTCCCTGCGGTAGAAGCGGCGCAGCAACGCCCACCAGAAGCCCGTAAGAGGACCTCATGACCGCCATCGTCGACATCATCGGCCGCGAAATCCTGGACAGCCGCGGCAATCCCACGGTCGAGGTCGACGTCGTGCTGGAGGACGGCTCGGTCGGCCGCGCCGCCGTTCCGTCGGGTGCCTCGACGGGCGCCCATGAGGCGGTCGAGCTGCGCGACGGCGACAAGCACCGCTATCTCGGCAAGGGCGTGCTGAAGGCCGTCGAAGCCATCAACGACGAGGTCTATGAGGCGCTCAGCGACATGTCGGTGCAGGACCAGGTCCAGATCGACCAGATCCTGATCGAGCTCGACGGCACCGAGAACAAGAGCCGGATCGGCGCCAACGCCATCCTCGGCGTCTCGCTCGCCTGCGCCAAGGCGGCGGCGATCTCCTACGACATGCCGCTGTATCGCTATGTCGGCGGCACCTCGGCCCGCACTTTGCCGGTGCCGATGATGAACATCGTCAATGGCGGCGTCCACGCCGACAACCCGATCGACTTCCAGGAATTCATGATCATGCCGGTGGGCGCACCGACCTTTGCGGAAGCGCTGCGCTGCGGCTCGGAAATCTTCCATACGCTGAAGGGCGAGCTGAAGAAGGCCGGCCACAACACCAATGTCGGCGACGAGGGCGGCTTCGCGCCGAACCTGCCGTCGGCGGACGCAGCGCTGGACTTCGTCATGAGCGCGATCGGCAAGGCCGGCTACACCGCGGGCGAGGACGTCATGCTGGCGCTCGACTGCGCCGCGACCGAGTTCTTCAAGGACGGCAAGTACGTCTACGAGGGCGAGAACAAGTCGCGCTCGCGCTCGGAGCAGGCCAAATATCTCGCCGACCTCGTCGCGCGCTATCCGATCGCCTCGATCGAGGACGGCATGTCCGAGGACGACATGGACGGCTGGAAGGAGCTGACCGACCTGATCGGCCACAAGTGCCAGCTGGTCGGCGACGACCTGTTCGTCACCAATGTGAACCGGCTCGAGGACGGCATCCGCAACGGCCGCGCCAACTCGATCCTGATCAAGGTCAACCAGATCGGCACGCTGACCGAGACGCTCGCCGCGGTCGAGATGGCCTACAAGGCCGGCTACACCGCCGTGATGTCGCACCGCTCCGGCGAGACTGAGGATTCGACGATCGCCGATCTGGCGGTCGCCACCAATTGCGGGCAGATCAAGACCGGCTCGCTGGCGCGCGCCGACCGCACCGCCAAGTACAACCAGTTGCTGCGCATCGAGCAGGAGCTGGATGCGCAGGCCAAATATGCGGGCAGGGCGGCGCTGAAGGCGCTGGCCTGATCCGGAACGCAACACGGAAGAGGGAGGCGCGCATGGGTGTCGAGGCAGGCCTGCAACTGCGGACGCTGATCAAGCGCAGCGGCGAGCTCGAGCTCTCGCTGGTCGACGTGCCGACCCCCGAGCCGGGCCCGGACGAGGTCGTGGTGCGGATCGAGGCGGCGCCGATCAACCCGTCCGATCTCGGCCTGCTCGTTGGCGCTGCCGACCTGTCGACCATGCAGGCGTCCGGCACCAAGGACCGTCCGGTCATCATCGCGAAGGTGCCGGAAGCCGGGATGCGGGCGATGGCCGCCCGGGTCGACGAGTCCATGCCTGTTGGCAACGAGGGGGCGGGCGTCGTGGTCAAGACCGGATCCTCCGACGCCGCCAAGGCGCTGATGGGCCGCACGGTCGCGGCGATCGGTGGGGCGATGTACAGCCAGTATCGCTGCCTGAAGCTCTCCGAATGCCTGCCGCTGCCGGCCGGCACGACCCCGGCCGAGGGCGCCTCCTGCTTCGTCAATCCGCTGACCTCGCTCGGCATGACCGAGACGATGCGGCGCGAGGGCCATACCGCGCTGGTGCATACAGCGGCCGCGTCCAATCTCGGGCAGATGCTCAACAAGATCTGCCTCAAGGACGGCATCCCGCTCGTCAACATCGTGCGCAGTGCGGCACAGGCGGAGATCCTGCGCGGCCTCGGCGCCAAGTACGTCGTGGATTCGACCTCGCCCACCTTCATGGACGAACTGATCGCGGCACTGGTCGAGACCGGCGCGACCATCGCCTTCGATGCGATCGGCGGCGGCAAGCTCGCCGGCCAGATCCTCAACGCGATGGAAGCCGCGATCAACAAGTCCGGCAAGCACCCGTACAGCCGATACGGCTCGAACGTGCACAAGCAGGTCTACATCTACGGCAGCCTCGACGTCAGGCCGACCGAGATCACCCGCGGCTTCGGCATGACCTGGAGCGTCGGCGGCTGGCTGCTGTTTCCGTTCCTGATGAAGATCGGCAAGGCGGATACCGAGCGGCTGCGCCAGCGCGTCGTCGACGAGCTGAAGACGACCTTTGCCAGCCACTACACCAAGGTCGTTTCCTTGTCCGAGGCGCTCGATCCGGCCAACCTCGCGGTGTACGCCAAACGGGCCACCGGCGAAAAATTCCTCATCGACCCCAACAAAGATAAGTGACCTAACGTCGCTCCCCGGACGTTGCTGACGGGCTTGCGTTTGGCCCGCATGCGGAGACAATCCGCCCCGTTTGTCTGGGGGGCGGCGTCAGCCGCATGAAGCACTGAGGAGAGATTTGTCATGACCCGATTGGATCGCCGTCGATTTCTGGCTGGTGCGGCCCTCGCCGGAGCTGCAACCGCCTTGCCGCCGCTGGCCGGACAGGCACGCGCGGCGGTTGCGCCCGCCGGAGCGCAGGCCCCCGGCTTCTACCGCTACAAGGTCGGCGACTACGAGTGCACCTCCGTCAATGACGGCGCCCGCACCTTCCCGATGCCCGACAAGTTCGTCGTCAACACGGCCAAGGATGACGCGCTCGCCGCTGCCGAAAGCGCTTACATGCCGAAGGGCATGATCACGATCCCCTTCAATCCGCAGCTGATCAACACCGGCTCCAAGCTGGTCCTGATCGACACCGGCAACGGCGCCGGGGCCTTCGAGGCCAGCAAGGGCGCGGTGGGGCGCACGCTGCAGAACCTCGCTGCCGCCGGCGTCGATCCGAAGAGCATCGACGTCGTCGTGCTCTCCCACATGCATGGCGACCACATCAACGGCCTCAAGCTCGCGGACGGCTCGCTGGCATTTCCGAACGCCGAGCTGAAGGTGCCGGCCAAGGAGTGGGCGTTCTGGAATAGCGACGAGAACGCCGCCAAGACGCAGACCGACTTGATGAAGGGCAACTTCGCCAACTTCAAGAAGGTGTTCGGCGGGCTCGAAAGCAAGGTCACTCAGTACGAGTGGGACAAGGAGGTCGCGCCCGGCATCACCGCGCTCGGCACGCCCGGTCACACGCCGGGCCACACCTCGTTCGCGGTCGCTTCCGGCAATGCCAGGGTCCTGATCCAGGCCGACGTCACCAACGTCCCCGAGCTGTTCCTGCGCAATCCGGATTGGCACGTGATGTTCGACACCGATGCCGCGATGGCGCAGGAGACGCGGCACAAGTTCTACGACATGGCCGCCGCCGAGAAGGCCAAGGTGATCGGCTTCCACTTCTCGTTCCCCTCCGTGGGCTATGTCGAGAAGGACGGCGCCAAGTACCGGCTGATTCCGGCGCCGTGGAATCCGGTGATCTGATTTCGCTTTAACCGGCGTCATTGCGAGCGAAGCGACGCAATCCAGGGGCTCGGTCGGGACTCTGGATCGCGTCGTCGCTTCGCTCCTCGCAATGACGGGGATGGAGTGTGCCAGGCCGTCTTTCGATGCGGCCTGCTTGTTTTGCATATGCGAAATGCCGGGCTTCCCGCCGCTCCGGCGAACGCCTATGTCAGGCGTTCCCGGGACTCCGCAGGGCCTTGCATGTCGATCGACCTCTCTCCCACCACCGCCGATCTCTCCAACTGGCGCACTGCGCCGTTCAGCCGCTGGGCCTTTCACAACATCCGCGCGATCCTGCCGGTCGCCGACGTCGAGAGCGCGCCCGGCAGCGCCTGGCCGCTGCCGGCGAGCCCGGTTGCGTTCGAGGATTTCAGCGTGCGGCTGCCCAAGGGCGGCACGCTCGATCTCGACGGTTTCCTGAAGGCGACGGCGACCGACGGGCTGCTGATCCTGCATGACGGCCGCATCGTCTTCGAGCGCTATGACGGCGGCACCGACCGCGACACGCCGCACATCCTGATGTCGGCGACCAAGTCGATCACCGGCCTCATGGTCGGCATCCTGTCCGGTCGCGGCGAGATCGACATCGACGCCGAGGTCACGCGCTACGTGCCGGAGGTGGCCGCCACGGCCTATCGCGGCGCCACGATCCGGCAGCTCATCGACATGCGCGCCGGCGTCGTGTTCGATGGCGCCGGCCTGCAGGCCTATGCCGACGCCAGCGGCTGGGAGCCGGTCGCGCCGGGCACGACGCCGAACCTGCACGATTTCTTCGCGACGATGCGCGCCCAGTCGGCGCCGCATGGCGGCACCTTCAGCTACGTCTCCTCCAACACCGATCTGCTGGGCTGGGCCATCGAGCGCGCCACCGGCCGCAGCTTCGCAAGCCTCGTCGGCAGCCTGCTGTGGAAGCCGATGGGGGCCAGCGGCGAAGCCTTCATCACCCTCGATCGCAAGGGCGCGCCGCGCTGCACCGGCGGCTTCTGCGCCACCTTGCGCGATTTCGCGCGCCTTGGGCAGCTCGTGCTGTCAGGCGGCCGGCGCGGCTCGCACGCGATCATCCCCGAGGCCTGGCTCGACGACATCAGGCACAATGGCGACATCAAGGCCTGGCGCGACGGCCAGTGGCGCGACAGTTTTGCCGCGATCAGCCGCAACATGCACTATCGCAGCGGCTGGTACGTCATCAACGATCAGCCGCAGCTGATGTTCGCGATGGGCATTCACGGCCAGAACCTGTTCGTCGATGCCGCCAACGGCATCGTGATCGCCAAGCTGTCGAGCTGGGCTCAGCCGGTCGACGGGCAGGCGATCTGGCTGACGCATCAGGCGGTGGCGGAATTTGCCCGCTGCCTCAAAGCCACGGCTTGAGCTCGCCGCGGCGAAGGTCTGGAACATTGGCGCCCTGCTCGCGATGAAACGCTGAGTTTCGCGACACGCTGTTTTCATGCACTTGCATGGTCTTGCCCATGTGTCTT
Source organism: Bradyrhizobium sp. SZCCHNRI1009 (assembly GCF_032487575.1). Lineage (NCBI taxonomy): Bacteria > Pseudomonadati > Pseudomonadota > Alphaproteobacteria > Hyphomicrobiales > Nitrobacteraceae > Bradyrhizobium > Bradyrhizobium sp. SZCCHNRI1009. The sequence continues at coordinate 9,324 of NZ_JAUEUL010000003.1, forward strand.
AAGTGCACCCCTCACGTTCCCCTGCAAAGGATGCCCTATGCCTGCTCCGTACGCCATCGTCGCCCTCGTCGGCAGTCTCCGCAAGGAGAGCTTCACCCTGAAGATCGCCAATGCGCTCGCCAAGCTGGCGCCGGCCAGCCTGAAGATCGACGTCACCACGCTCAACGGCCTGTCGTTCTTCAACCAGGATCTCGAAGCCAATCCGCCGGCCGACTGGCTCGCCCTGCGCGACAAGCTGAAGGCCTCGAACGGCGTCCTCATCCTGACGCCGGAATACAACCGCTCGATCCCCGGCGTGCTGAAGAACGCGATCGACATCGCCTCGCGCCCCTATGGGCAGAGCTCGTTCCTGGGCAAGCCGGTCGGCCTCATCTCCAATTCGCCGGGCCCGCTCGGCGGCGTGGCGGCGGCCAAGCACCTGCAGAACATCATGCCGGGCATCTCGGGCCCGATCATGGGGCAGCCGGAAATCTACCTGAACGGCGTCGGCGACGCGTTCGACGCCCAGGGTGAGCTGGTCAAGGATTCGCTCAAGACGGTGTTGCAGCAATATCTGGATGCCTTCGCCGCCTTCGTGGCCAAGCAGAACGGCTGACCTTGGTCGTCGCCGTGCGGCGGTCGCCAACTGCATGACGGCTATGATGCGGGCAGGGCGTTGACGCGCCTTGCCCGATCCGTTTCAAGGCCATGCCGGACCAGCGCAAGGATGCGCATTGCCAAGGAAGCATGATGGCCCATTCGTTCACACCCGCGTCGTCGTCGAGGCCCGGCCCGAACCAGCCGGATCTCGACTCGGAGGCCGTCTGGCAGGCGCGGATCGACCTCGCGGCGTGCTTCCGGATGGCGGCGCGGCACGGGCTCGAAGAGGGCATCTGCAACCACTTCTCGGCGCTGGTGCCCGGCTATGACGACCTCTTCATCGTCAATCCCTACGGCTATGCCTTTCGTGAGCTGACGGCCTCGAAGCTGCTGGTGTGCGATTTCGACGGCAACGTCATTGCCGGCGATGGCCGCCCGGAAGCGACTGCCTTCTACATCCATGCCCGCATCCACAAGGCGTTGCCGCGGGCCAAGGTCGCGTTCCACACCCACATGCCCTACGCCACCGCGCTGTCGATGACCGAAGGCGACCCGCTGATCTTCGCCGGGCAGACGGCGCTGAAATTCTACGGACGAACCGCGGTCGACGCGAACTACAACGGGCTGGCGCTCGACGCGCGCGAGGGGGACCGCATCGCCGGGGCGGTCGGCAACGCCGACATCGTCTTCATGAAGCATCATGGCGTCATGGTTCTGGCGCCGACCATCGCTGAAGCCTGGGACGATCTCTATTATCTCGAGCGCGCCTGCCAGGTGCAGTGCCTGGCGCTGTCGACCGGCCGCAAGGTCACCGCCGTCGCGCCGGCAATCGCGGAAGCCGCCTCTCGCCAGATGCGCGAAGGAGATGCGGAATCGGCTCGGTTGCACCTCGAGGCCGTCAAACGCATGCTCGACCTCGAGGAGCCGGTCTACCGGAGCTGAGGACTGATCGTCTGGAGGCTGGTGCGATGTCCAGATTGGAGCTTTCTGCCGAGCAGCGCGCAGCGCTGGATCGTCCCGTCTGGTCAGCCCTGACCACCGGGCACCGGGCGCTTGCGGAAGGCACCGCGCATGCTCGTCGCTATCCAGCGGCGATTGCACCATTCGCTGCCATGTCGGACGACAGCGATGCTGCGTGGTCTGAGCTCGCCGACTTCGCCAAGAAGGACGTGGTTGCGATCGTGACTCCCGCTCCTCCGGGCGACCTGCACGGCCTTGCCGCCTGGTTCAGCGCCAGCGTCCGCCAGATGGTTGCGGTCGAGGCCGAGGCCCCTGTTGGGGATGCCGTGATCGAAACGCTCGACCAGCGTGACATTCCGGCGATGCTGGAGATGACGGCGCTGACCAAGCCCGGCCCGTTCCTGGCCAGGACCCACGAGCTGGGCCGCTATATCGGCATCCGCGACGGGCAGCGCCTGGCTGCGATGGCCGGGGAGCGCATGCGCCTCGACGGGTTCACGGAAATCAGCGCGGTCTGTGTCCATCCGGACTCTCGCGGCCGTGGCTATGCCCAGAGGCTCGTGACGGCCCTGATGACGGCCATCAGGGGCAGGGGCGAGACGCCGTTTCTCCACGTCATAGAGGACAATCATGCCGCGATCGCGCTGTATGAGCGTCTCGGCTTCGTGTCGCGAGCCACCTTGTGTTTCACGGTGCTTCGGCAATCCGTCAGCCCGTGACGGGTGATGCGACCTTCGTAAAGAAGCCTCGCGGGGCGGATTAGCAGATCCTTAACCAAGGCGCCCCATCTTCCGGCCATGGTCTCCCGCGCGCGGCTCAAATCGTTCCTGACCGGGCTCGCCCTCTACACGATGGCGGCCGCCATCATCGGCTATTTCGGCATCAACGCCTATACCGGCCGCTACGGCCTGACCGCGCGCCAGGAGCTCGACCAGGAGATCATTGCGCTGACCTCCGAGCTCGCCCGGCTGAAGCAGGAGCGGGCGGAGGGTGAGAAGCGCGTGTCGCTGCTGCGCTCCGACCGGGTCGATCCCGACATGCTCGATGAGCGCGCCCGCTTCCAGCTCGGCTACGCCAACCCGCGTGATCTGATCCGGATCAATCGGCCAAACTGAGCGAGCCGGTCTCCGCGAGGCATCCGTTGGGAGACTGGCCTCGCGTCTGCGTAACGAACGCGTGCACGACAAGCCCATGACGAGGAAGACCCGCGCTGCGCGCGGGCCTTCGACGATCGCTGATGCGCTGCTCTTTATGCGGCCCGCACGGTGGCGAGGAACCTGTGGACCTCGGCCTTCAGGCGGTTGCTGTCCTGGGACAGTGACTGCACAGCGTTGAGCACCTGGGACGAAGCCGTTCCTGTCTCGGTTGCTTCGCGCTGGACGTCGGCAACATTCGCGGAAACCTCTTTCGTGCCGCTGGCGGCTTGCTGGATGTTGCGCGAGATTTCCTGGGTTGCGGCGCCCTGTTCTTCGACAGCGGCTGCGATGGTGGCGGCGATTTCCGACATCCGGCCGATCGTGTCGCCGATTTCCTTGATGGCGGTGACCGAATGCTGGGTGGCGGTCTGGATGGCGCCGATCTGCTGGCTGATCTCTCCGGTCGCCTTGGCGGTCTGCTCGGCGAGCGCCTTGACCTCCGAGGCGACAACGGCGAAGCCGCGGCCGGCTTCACCCGCCCGCGCCGCCTCGATGGTGGCGTTCAAGGCCAGCAGGTTGGTCTGGCCGGCGATGGTGTTGATGAGCTCCACCACGTCGCCGATGCGAGCCGCCGCTTGCGACAATTCGCCCACGCGTTCATTGGTCTTGCGGGCCTGCTCGACGGCTTCACTGGCGATCGCCGAAGACTGCTGCACCTGCCGGCTGATCTCGTTCACGGAGGAGGACATTTCCTCGGTGGCGGCGGCGACCGACTGGACGTTGTTGGAGGCGGCGCCTGAGGCGCCGGCTACGACGGTGGCGAGACCCTTCGAGCGTTCGGCAGTCGCGCTGAGCGACTGGGCCGATGACTCCAGATCGGTCGCTGCCGACGACACGGTCTCGATGATCTGGCCGACCGCTGTCTCGAAATCGTTCGCAAGGCGCATCGTATCGATCTTGCGCTGCTCGGCCTGGCGCGCCTCCAGCTCGTTCTGCTCGGCTTCGAGCCGCTGGCGGGCGACGGCATTGACCTTGAACACCTCGACGGCACGGGCCATCTCGCCGACCTCGTCGCGCCGTTCCGAGCTCGGTATCTGCACAGCGAGATTCCCGTTCGCAAGCTCGGTCATCGTCCGGGTGATCGCTTGCAGCGGCCGGACCAGGCCGCGCGCGATCATCAGGGTCGCAACGCACAGCAGGGCGATCAATCCGACGGCCCACATCAGCGTCACCTTGACGGAGGCGTAGAACGCCTCGTCGAGATCGTCGACATACACGCCCGTGCCGACGACCCAGTTCCACGGATCGGCCTTCAAGGTGTAGCCGAGCTTCGCCACCGGGACGCTGCTGCCGGCGCGCGCGAACATATAGCTGACGAAGCCGCCACCAGGCTGGGTCGAAGCCGCGATCAACTCGCGTACGAAAGGCAGACCGTTGGCGTCCTTCTCGTTGAGCAGGCCCTTGCCCTCCCAATCCGGCTTCGGGCCAAGCACGAGGTTCACGCCGTCCGGCTGGTAGACGAAGATGTAGTCGTTCTTGCCGAACCGGATGCCGCGGAGCACGGCCTTGGCGCGGTTCTGCGCCTCGTCCGCGGTCAGGGCGCCCTTCGCCGCCGCATCGGCAAAGCCCTTAACGATCGACACGGCAGATTGCACCTGTCCGACGACCGCGGCCTTACGCTCTTCGACCAGGGCTGTGCGGGTGGCCAGCAGCTGGCTGACGACGGCGACGATACAGACGCCGATGGATAACGCGACCAGAACCGCAAAGCGGCGAGGGATGGTGAGAACCATGTTCGTTCCTGTCAGGGGGACGAGGCAGCCGGACAGTTCAGGCAGCCAGGGATTTCCGTTGAGTTATTTGATTTCGTTGATGAATTCGGAAAAATTGTGCGTTGCGGAAGGTTTAGAATTGATTGATTCGAAGGCCCGTAGAAACACGGAGACCCTCTGCCGCTGCTCGGTCGGAATATCCGTTATGCCGATGTTCGATATGTCGGGTTTTTTGGTCGCCGATGGCGTCGTCGAGATCCACCGATGAGGGTGTCGCGGAGGGCGTCGTCGGCTTGGCCGGACGCGTCCCATCCGCTGAGATGGCTGCTCTTTTTTGTAGCGGCCTGCGGTCGGATTCCAAAAATGGTGGAATTGTATTTGCAATATTTCGTGTGCATTGCAGTGCGGCACGCCAAAGCCTTCGGACGTGCCACGCGGTCCTTTTACGTCTCCTGGAGTTGAGCTAGAGAGAGCTACTTTTTCTCTCATCCGGAATTGCCATGGCCGCACCGAAGAAGACCGCCGCAAAGGAACAAGGGCAGGACAGAGATAACGGCCCGCCGCCGGAATTCACCAGAGAACAGGAATTGGCTGCGCTGCGCGACATGCTGCTGATCCGCCGCTTTGAGGAAAAGGCGGGTCAGCTTTATGGCATGGGTGCGATCGGCGGCTTCTGCCATCTTTACATCGGCCAGGAAGCGGTCGTCGTCGGCATGCAGATGGCGCTGAAGCCGGGCGACCAGGTCATCACCGGCTATCGCGATCACGGCCACATGCTGGCCACCGGCATGGATGCCAAGGGCGTCATGGCCGAGCTCACGGGACGCCGCGGCGGCTATTCCAAGGGCAAGGGCGGCTCCATGCACATGTTCAGCGTGGAGAAGAACTTCTTCGGCGGCCACGGCATCGTCGGCGCCCAGGTCTCGCTCGGCACCGGCCTTGCGCTCGCCAACCGCTACCGCGGCAACGACTCGGTCAGCGTCGCCTATTTCGGCGACGGCGCGGCCAACCAGGGGCAGGTCTATGAGAGCTTCAACATGGCGGAGCTCTGGAAGCTGCCGGTGATCTACGTCATCGAGAACAACCGCTATGCCATGGGCACGGCGGTGTCGCGCGCCTCGGCGCAGACCGACTTCTCCAAGCGCGGCATCTCCTTCAACATCCCGGGCGAGCAGGTCGACGGCATGGACGTCCGCGCGGTGAAGGCCGCCGGCGAGAAGGCGGTCGCGTGGTGCCGCGAGGGCAAGGGTCCGTATATCCTGGAAATGCAGACCTACCGCTATCGCGGCCACTCGATGTCGGACCCGGCCAAGTACCGTACCCGCGAGGAGGTGGAGAAGGTCCGTCACGACCAGGATCCGATCGAGCAGGTGCGCAACCGCCTGCTGGCGGCCAAGGTCAGCGAGCAGGATCTCAAGACGATCGATGCCGATGTGCGCAAGATCGTCAACGAGGCCGCCGATTTCGCGCAAGCCGATCCCGAGCCCGATGTCGCCGAGCTCTACACCGACGTTTATCGCTGAGCGCGCGCAAGCTGTTTCTCTGGAGCTGATATGCCTATTCAAGTTTTGATGCCTGCGCTGTCGCCCACGATGGAAAAGGGCAATCTCGCCAAATGGCTGAAGAAGGAAGGCGAGGCGATCAAGTCGGGTGACGTGATCGCCGAGATCGAGACCGACAAGGCCACGATGGAGGTCGAGGCGACCGACGAGGGCACGCTCGGCAAGATCCTGATCCCCGAAGGCACTGCCGACGTCGCGGTCAATACGCCGATTGCGACCATCCTCGCCGACGGCGAGACCGCCGCCGATCTCGGCAAGGCGGCAGCGCCTGCAGCCGAGATGAAGGCCGCGCAGTCGGCGCCGCCGGCCGAGCCGGCTGCTTCGGTGTCGGCATCGCCTGCGCCGACCGGCGTGGCTGCGCCGCAGAGCGTGGCCGAGCCCGATCCCGAGGTGCCCGCGGGCACCGAGATGGTGACGCAAACCATCCGCGAGGCGCTGCGCGACGCGATGGCCGAGGAGATGCGCCGCGACGGCGACGTCTTCATCATGGGCGAGGAGGTCGCCGAATATCAGGGCGCCTACAAGGTCACCCAGGGCCTGCTGCAGGAGTTCGGCGCCCGCCGCGTGATGGACACGCCGATCACCGAGCACGGTTTCGCCGGCATCGGCGTCGGTGCCGCGATGGCCGGCCTGAAGCCGATCGTCGAGTTCATGACCTTCAACTTCGCCATGCAGGCGATGGACCAGATCATCAACTCCGCGGCCAAGACCTTGTACATGTCCGGCGGCCAGATGGGTTGCTCGATCGTATTCCGCGGTCCGAACGGCGCTGCCGCCCGCGTTGCCGCGCAGCACAGCCAGGACTACTCGTCCTGGTACTCGCACATCCCGGGCCTCAAGGTGATCGCGCCGTATTCCGCCGCGGACGCCAAGGGCCTGTTGAAGGCCGCAATCCGCGATCCCAATCCGGTGATCTTTCTCGAGAACGAGGTGCTCTACGGTCACTCCGGCGAGGTGCCCAAGCTCGACGACTACGTGATCCCGATCGGCAAGGCGCGCATCGCCCGTAGCGGCAAGGACGTCACCATCATCTCGTGGTCGAACGGCATGACCTACGCGCTGAAGGCCGCCGATGAGCTCGCCAAGGAGGGCATCGAGGCCGAGGTGATCGACCTGCGCACGCTGCGTCCGATGGACACCGAGACCATCGTCGCCTCGGTCAAGAAGACCGGCCGTGCGGTGACGGTGGAAGAAGGCTGGGCGCAGAGCGGCGTCGGCGCCGAGATCGCCGCGCGCATCATGGAGCACGCCTTCGACTATCTCGATGCGCCAGTCGCGCGCGTGTCCGGCAAGGATGTGCCGATGCCTTACGCGGCGAACCTCGAGAAGCTCGCGCTGCCCTCGGCGGCGGAGGTCGTGCAGGCCGCCAAGTCCGTCTGCTACCGCTAAGGGACATCCCACCATGGCCGGACCCAAGGAGCAGCCGCTGCCGCCCGACGTCATCGGCCGCGAGGACGCCACCGAAGTGTTGCGCGCCTTCGTGCTCGATGGCGGGCTCTCGATCGCATTCCAGCGCGCCTTCGAGGAGCCCGACGTGTGGGGGCTGCTCCTGGTCGACGTCGCCCGACATGCTGCGCGCGCCTATGCGCGCGAGAGCGATTATTCCGAAGACGAGGCGCTGCAGCGCATCGTCGAGATGTTCGAAGCCGAGCTGGCTCGGCCGACTGACACGGGCACTACCAGCCCCAGGTCGAAACAAGGTCACTGATCATGCCGATCAACATTCTGATGCCCGCGCTGTCGCCGACGATGGAGAAGGGCAACCTCGCTCGTTGGCTCAAGAAGGAAGGCGACCAGGTCAAGTCCGGCGAGGTCATCGCCGAGATCGAGACCGACAAGGCCACGATGGAAGTCGAGGCGGTCGATGAGGGCACGCTCGCCAAGATCCTGGTGCCGGAAGGCACGCAGGACGTGCCGGTCAACGACGTGATCGCGGTGCTCGCCGGCGAGGGCGAGGACGTCAAGGCGGCCGGCAGCGCGCCGGCGGCGGCGGCTCCCAAGCCCGAGGCGAAGCCGACGGTGTCCGCGGCGGCGCCCGCCGCCACACCTGCACCTTCCGCCGCGCCCGCGCCGAAGCCGGCCGCGGCTCCTGCGCCGGCCGCTCCCGCGGCTGCGCCCCAGGTCAACGGTCACGCGCGCATCTTCTCGTCGCCATTGGCACGTCGTCTCGCCAAGGATGCCGGCATTGATCTCGGCCGCATCACCGGCACCGGCCCGCACGGCCGCGTCGTCGCGCGCGACGTTGAGGACGCAAAGTCCGGCAAGGGCCTGAAGGCTGCGCCGTCGGCGGCACCTGCCGCGGCAGGCGCGCCGGCGCTGGCGCCGTCGATGTCGGACAAGCAGATCCTGGCGCTGTTCGAGCCGGGCTCCTACGAGGTCATCCCGCATGACGGCATGCGCCGCACCATCGCGCAGCGCCTGACGGCGTCGGTGCAGAACGTCCCGCACTTCTATCTCACGATCGACTGCGACATCGGCAAGTTGCTCGCCGCCCGCGAGGAGATCAATGCGGCCGCGCCGAAGGACAAGGAGAAGAAGCCGCTCTACAAGCTGTCGGTCAACGACTTCGTTATCAAGGCGATGGCGGTGGCGCTGCAGAAGATTCCGAACTGCAATGTGAGCTGGACCGAAGGCGGCATGGTCAAGCACAAGCATTCGGACGTCGGCGTCGCGGTGGCGATGCCGGGCGGACTGATCACGCCGATCATCCGCAAGGCCGAGACCAAGACGCTGTCGGCGATCTCGGGCGAGATGAAGGACTTCGCCGCACGCGCCCGCTCGCGCAAGCTGAAGCCGGAGGAATATCAGGGCGGCACGACGGCCGTGTCCAACCTTGGCATGTACGGCATCAATCACTTCACCGCCGTGATCAATCCGCCGCATGCGACGATCCTCGCGGTTGGCACCTCGGAAGAACGCCCCGTGGTGCGCAACGGCAAGATCGAGATCGCCAGCATGATGAGCGTGACCCTGTCGTGCGATCACCGCGCCATCGACGGCGCGCTCGGCGCCGAGCTGATCGGCGCCTTCAAGCAGCTGATCGAGAATCCCGTGATGATGATGGTATAAATGGACCGCTTACAATTCTGCACGAGCAGGAATTGGAGCGTTGATTTTTTCGACGGACAAACTCAGTATGCAACCTGTTGTTGAGATGTCAGCCTGATAGCAGACCAATCCCATGACTTCAAAGCGAATACTGAGTGATTTCTGGACGGACAGATTGGGGTACAGCCTTGTCGGAGCTGTTGCGACCGTCTTGATAAGCATCGCGCCCTGCGTGTGGGCGTACAACGCATATGATCGGACGGTTGGGCTGACTGCATGGGAAAATCACACGGCAGTCGGCAGAATCGAGAAGTTTGCCCATGCGTTCGATCAATGGCTGCTCATCGGCTTGGCCCTCGCCGTGGCAGCCGGCCTTAACTGGTTCGAAACGGCCGTTGATGCCACAGGGAAGTATAAGTTGGGCTGGCAAGCTGGGGTATCGACTGCAATCTGTGTTCTCGGTGGGATTGGATCATTTCTCTTTGGATACATTTCATACGCCGGATCATTTTCGACTATCGAGAAGTACTCGCAATATTTTGACGCGGAATTGAAAATCTACTTTTTTGGGATGCTGTCTATCATCTTTGCATACTTCGTCAGCATAGTCGAAATTCGACGAACAAAGGACCGCCTAGGAGGTTAGGATGACTTCGCTAGGAATATTTATGTTGATCGTCATAGGAGCAAACCTTTCGTTCGTTTTCGTTTGGTTTTTTCGGATCGGCAAATCCAATCTCGCGCGCAACTTCGCAGAGTATGAGCTAGTCGAGAAAATCAAGCGGTCGAGAGAGAGGCCGTTCGTCCGAAAGATAGATGACGACATATCGCAGCAGCTACCTCTTCTTTTGGAGCGGGATAGGGCCTCGATTGTGCCAGAGGCGCAGCAAGGGCTTGATGCCAGCGTATCATATCTGATCGATCTGACGTCTGCTTACATTGCGCGAAATAGGTTCCGATCTCTGGGCCGCGCCGTCGAAGAGGATCTGGTTGATGCGACCGCGATGAGAATCATTGACAATATAGATGAAGAACAATTTCGAGCACTAATGGCGATCCGCTTGGAGGGAGACGTTTTAGCCTGGCTCAGTGAAAGCGGAGTTATAGCTGGGTTCTTCTACCGCGTCCTGCATACGCCGATTTTGTCGTCGATTGTCGAGCGTTACGTTGGCAATTTTGTCGAGATCAAAGAGAAGCGTCGAGAGATGGTAGGTTCGTAGACGACCTATGCTTCAAAATGGCTTCCTTTGTAGACAGCATCCGCTTACAGAACGTGCTAATGTCTTTCTGCTCTTTCTCTCGCAGTTCGACACCTTCTGAGGAGCTGTAGGCGTAAGCATGGCCGACACAAATTTCGACGTCATCATCATCGGCTCCGGCCCGGGCGGCTACGTCGCCGCGATCCGCGCTGCCCAGCTCGGCTTCAAGACCGCGATCATCGAGAAATCCTATCTCGGTGGCATCTGCCTGAACTGGGGCTGCATCCCGACCAAGGCGCTGTTGCGCTCGGCCGAGATCTATCACTACATGCAGCACGCCAAGGATTACGGCCTGTCGGCGGAGAAGATCTCCTACGATCCGAAGGCGGTGGTGCAGCGTTCGCGCGGGGTGTCAAAGCGGCTGAACGACGGCGTCGGCTTTCTGATGAAGAAGAACAAGGTCCAGGTCATCTGGGGCCGTGCCGCGATCGATGCGCCCGGCAAGGTCACCGTGACCAAATCCGACGTGGAGGCGCCGAAGGGCGCGCTCGGCGAGGGCACCTACCAGGCCAAGCACATCATCGTCGCGACCGGCGCCCGGCCGCGCGTGCTGCCGGGCCTCGAACCGGACAAGAAACTGGTGTGGACCTATTTCGAGGCGATGGTGCCGGACAGGATGCCGAAGTCGCTGCTGGTGGTCGGCTCCGGCGCGATCGGCATCGAGTTCGCGTCGTTCTTCCGCACCATGGGCTCCGAGGTCACCGTGGTCGAGGTGCTGCCGCAGATTCTGCCCGTCGAGGACGCCGAGATCGCCGGCATCGCGCGCAAGCAGCTGGAGAAGCAGGGCCTCAAGATCATGACCGGGGCCAAGGTCACCAAGCTCGACAAGAAGAGCGACAGCGTGGTGGCGACGATCGACGACGGCAAGGGCAAGACCGAGTCGGTCGAGTTCGACCGCGTCATCTCGGCGGTCGGCGTGGTCGGCAACATCGAGAATCTCGGTCTGGAGAAGCTCGGGGTGAAGACCGATCGCGGCTGCATCGTCATCGACGGCTACGGCAAGACCAACGTGCCCGGCCTCTACGCGATCGGCGACGTCGCGGGTCCCCCGATGCTGGCGCACAAGGCCGAGCATGAGGGCGTGGTCTGTATCGAGGCGATCAAGGGGCTGCATCCGCACCCGATGGACAAGAACCTGATTCCGGGCTGCACCTATTGCCATCCGCAGGTCGCCTCCGTCGGTCTTACCGAGGCCAAGGCCAAGGAGCAGGGCCGCGACGTCAGAGTCGGCCGCTTCCCCTTCGTCGGCAACGGCAAGGCGATCGCGCTCGGCGAGGACCAGGGTCTGGTCAAGGTGATCTTCGACAAGAAGACCGGGCAACTGATCGGTGCCCACATGGTCGGCGCCGAGGTCACCGAGCTGATCCAGGGCTATGTGGTCGCGATGAACCTCGAGACGACCGAGGAAGAGCTGATGCACACGGTGTTCCCGCATCCGACCCTGTCGGAGATGATGAAGGAAGCTGTGCTCGACGCCTACGGCCGCGTGCTGAATATGTAATCCGCTCACCGGCCGTCATGCGCGGGCTTGACCCGCGCATCCATCCCCTTCGAAAATACTTGCGAAGGGGATGGATTGCCGGGGCAAGCCCGGCAATGACGGAGATGACCAGACGGGCACAACAAGAAGGCTCCGCCGTGAAATCCAGCGACAATCTCACCACCGAGCGCCCGACCTTCGTCACCCATCTCGAATGCGCGATGGAAGGCGATCATTATCCGGCGGACCAGGTTCACAACCTCTCCAAGGCCGGCAAGCCGCTGCTGGTGCGCTACGATCTCGCAGGGGTGAAACAGGCGCTGACCAAGGACGCGCTGGCGCAGCGTCCGGCCGACATGTGGCGCTATCGCGAGCTGCTGCCGGTGCGCAAATGCGCCGACATCGTGAGCCTCGGCGAGGTGATGACGCCGCTGATCAATCTGCCCAAGCTGTCGAAGAAGCTCGGCGGCGGCGAGATCATCGTCAAGGACGAGGGCCGGCTGCCGACCGGCTCGTTCAAGGCGCGCGGCCTAGTGATGGCAGTGTCGATGGGCAAGGCGCTCGGCATCAGGCACATGGCGATGCCGACCAACGGCAATGCCGGTGCTGCGCTCGCGGCCTATGCAACGTCCTGCGGCATCAAGACCACTATCTTCTGTCCGGCAGACACCCCCGAGGTGAATGTCAGCGAGATCGAGCTGCAAGGCGCGACCGTGTATCGCGTCAACGGCCTGATCGATGATTGCGGCAAGATCGTCGGCGAGGGCAAGGCCAAGGTCGGCTGGTTCGACACCTCGACCTTGAAGGAGCCGTATCGGATCGAGGGCAAGAAGACGATGGGCCTGGAACTCGCCGAGCAGCTCGGCTGGGACGTGCCCGACGTGATCTTCTATCCGACCGGCGGCGGCACCGGCCTGATCGGCATGTGGAAGGCGTTCGACGAGCTGGAGAAGATCGGCTTCATCGGCGCAAAACGTCCGCGCATGGTGGCGGTGCAGGCCTCCGGCTGCGCGCCGATGGTGCGTGCCTTCGAGCAGGGCGTCGAGCACGCCACGCGCTGGGAGGACGCCCACACCATCGCGTCCGGCATCCGCGTGCCCCAGGCCGTCGGTGATTTCCTCATCCTGCGCGCAGTGCGCGAGAGCAAAGGTTTCGCCATCGCGGTCGATGACGAGAAGATTTCATCTGCGCTCACCGAGGTCGCGCGCGAGGAGGGGCTGCTGTTGTGCCCGGAGGGCGCGGCGACCTATGCCGCCTACAAGCAGAGCCTGGCCGACGGACGCGTGACGAAAAACGATCGCGTCATGCTGTTCAATTGCGCGACAGGACTTAAATATCCGCTGCCGCCGGTTACCCGCACGCTCGATCGTCACCAGCCGATCGACTTCGGGCAGTTCTAACTAACAACCAGCACCGCGGCCTCGGGCACATGCTCCGGCGCAGACGCATTCGCGTCTGTGACCGGCGCGTGCGACACAAGGGAGGACGTGATGCGACGAGCTCTTTGCGCCGTGCTGTTTGTATGTCTCGTGCTGACGTTGCCGGCGCGGGCCGACAATTATCCCTCGCGCGCGATCACCGTGATCGTGCCGTTCGCCGCCGGCGGCCCGTCGGATGCGATGATGCGCATCCTCGCCGAGCACATGAGACAGACGCTCGGGCAGCCCATTCTGATCGAGAACGTGACCGGGGCGGGCGGTTCGATCGGCGTGGGACGCGCGGTGCGCTCGAAGCCCGACGGCTACACCGTGAGCTTCGGCCATCTCGGCACCCATGTCGCGAACGGCGCCGTCTACCGGCTCGGCTATGACCTCGAGGCCGATCTCGAGCCGGTGGTGCTGCTGCCGAGCAATCCGATGATCATCGTCAGCAGGAACAACATCCCGGCCAAGTCGCTGCCGGAGTTTCTCGCCTGGGTGAAATCGCAGCCGAACCCCGTATCGGCGGGCACCGCCGGCAATGGCTCCGGCAGCCACATCGCAGGGCTCTATTTCGAGCAGGTCACCGGCCTCAAGCTGCAATATGTGCCGTATCGCGGCACGGGGCCGGCGATGAATGATCTGGTCGCTGGCCAGATCGACCTGATCGTCGACCAGACCTCCAACGCCATCAACCAGGTTCGAGCCGGGACGATCCGCGCCTACGCCGTCACCGACGCCAAGCGGCTCGAGTCCGCGCCGGAGATTCCGACCACCGACGAGGCCGGCCTGCCGGGTTTCCACATGACCCTGTGGTCGGGCCTCTGGCTGCCGAAGGGCGTCAGCAAGGAGATCGTCGATACGCTCAGTGCGGCGGCGGTGGCCGCGCTGGACGAGCCGGATGTGAAAAACCAGTTGAAAAACCTGGGGTTGCAGATGCCGGCGGCCGATCAGCGCGGCCCCGCCGCGCTTGGAACTTTGCAGCGGGCCGAGATCCGCAAATGGTGGCCGATGATCCGCGCCGCAGGGGTGGTGCCGGAGTAGGCGCCCTCAGTTCCTGCCAACCAAGGATGGTTGCGCATCGGCCACGAATGTTGCGACGTCGCCACAGTTTGCGAAGTTTTGGTAACAATCTCCGGCGCTCCGCAAACGCGCCGCTTTTTAGCCACACCTGGTCGTGAAATACTTTGATCAGAACATAACCAGTGCGTGTGAGGCTGCCGAAAATCCACTTGCCGGATTTTGAGCGTTCTCCGCAGCACCGGGAGGCCAAAACAGCGATGGACGCGAAGACCGACATCAAGCGCAGGCTGCCCAGTCGTCATGTGACGGAAGGGCCCGAGCGTGCGCCGCATCGGTCCTACCTCTACGCCATGGGCCTCACCACGGCGCAGATCCATCAGCCCTTCGTCGGCGTCGCCTCGTGCTGGAACGAGGCTGCGCCCTGCAACATCGCGCTGATGCGGCAGGCCCAGGCGGTGAAAAAGGGCGTCGCCCACGCCGGCGGCACGCCGCGCGAGTTCTGCACCATCACCGTGACCGACGGCATCGCAATGGGCCATGACGGCATGCGCTCGTCGCTGCCGTCGCGCGAGGCGATCGCCGATTCCGTCGAGCTCACGATTCGCGGCCACTCCTACGATGCGCTCGTCGGCCTCGCCGGCTGCGACAAATCGCTGCCAGGCATGATGATGGCGATGGTCCGGCTCAACGTGCCCTCGATCTTCATCTATGGCGGCTCGATCCTGCCCGGCAATTTCCGCGGCCAGCAGGTCACTGTGCAGGACATGTTCGAGGCTGTCGGCAAGCATTCGGTGGGTGCGATGTCGGACGACGACCTCGACGAGCTCGAGCGCGTCGCCTGTCCGTCGGCCGGCGCCTGCGGCGCCCAGTTCACGGCCAACACGATGGCGACGGTGTCCGAGGCGATCGGGCTGGCGCTGCCTTATTCGGCCGGCGCCCCCGCGCCTTACGAGATCCGTGATTCCTTCTGCATGACCGCCGGCGAGAAGGTCATGGAACTGATCGCCGCCAACCTCCGGCCGCGCGACATCGTCACGCGAAAATCCCTGGAAAATGCCGCTGCGGTTGTGGCGGCGTCCGGCGGGTCGACCAATGCTGCGCTGCATCTACCTGCGATTGCACACGAGGCCGGCATCAAGTTCGACTTATTCGACGTCGCCGAAATCTTCAAAAAGACACCTTATATCGCGGATTTGAAGCCGGGTGGCCGCTATGTCGCCAAAGACATGTTCGAGGCTGGTGGCATTCCGCTCTTGATGAAGACGTTGCTCGACCATGGCTATTTGAACGGCGACTGCCTCACAGTCACCGGCCGGACGATCGCCGAAAACCTCAATGGCGTGAAGTGGAATCCGCACCAGGACGTGGTGAGGCCGGCCGACCAGCCGATCACTGCAACCGGAGGTGTGGTCGGTCTGAAAGGCAATCTCGCGCCAGAGGGCGCGATCGTGAAAGTCGCGGGCATGTCGAACTTGAAATTCTCTGGGCCGGCCCGCTGCTTTGATCGGGAAGAGGACGCCTTTGACGCCGTCCAGAAGCGCACCTATCGCGAAGGCGACGTGATCGTCATTCGCTACGAGGGGCCGCGCGGCGGTCCGGGCATGCGGGAAATGCTGCAGACCACGGCGGCGCTGACCGGGCAGGGCATGGGCGGCAAGATCGCGCTGATCACCGACGGCCGGTTCTCGGGCGCGACGCGGGGCTTCTGCATCGGCCATATCGGACCGGAGGCGGCGGTCGGCGGACCGATCGCGCTGGTCGCGGATGGCGACATCATCGAGATCGACGCCGAGGCGGGCATCCTTAACGTGAAGTTGAGCGATGCCGAGCTGGCGACACGCAAGACCAAGTGGACGCCGCGTGAGACGCATCACACGTCAGGTGCACTTTGGAAATATGCCCAGCAGGTGGGGCCGGCCGTGGCGGGCGCCGTGACCCATCCAGGTGGTGCGCAAGAG
This sequence comes from Bradyrhizobium sp. SZCCHNRI1009, assembly GCF_032487575.1. Classification (NCBI taxonomy): domain Bacteria; kingdom Pseudomonadati; phylum Pseudomonadota; class Alphaproteobacteria; order Hyphomicrobiales; family Nitrobacteraceae; genus Bradyrhizobium; species Bradyrhizobium sp. SZCCHNRI1009. The sequence goes on from NZ_JAUEUL010000003.1 coordinate 25,519, forward strand.
AAGTATTGCTATGCGGACATCTGATCGGATCCTTTTCGCATTGATGCTGGGGGTTGCCCCGCTCGCGTTGCCGACGCCATCGTTCGCGTTCGATGGCGCTCCGGTCAACCAGGAGCCGGCGATCCCCGTGGCTGGACAGCAGGCTGGCGCCGGCGCGCTGCGCAAGGCGCTGCCCGCGACGACGTCCTCGACCTCGCCCACGCAGTCCCTGACGGCGCTGCAATACGCGGCGGAGGAAGGTCACCCGATTGCGCAGTTCAAGCTCGGCCGCATGTATGCGGCGGGCGATGGCGTTGCGCGCGACGACATGCGCGCCTTCGACTATTTCAGCCGCATCGCCAATGCGCATGCGGAGGACAGTCCGTCGGCGCCTCAGGCGCAGATCGTCGCCAATGCCTTTGTCGCGCTCGGCCGCTATTACCTGAGCGGCATTCCGAACACGAAGGTCAAGGCCGATCCGGATCGCGCGCGGGAGATGTTCTCCTATGCGGCGTCCTATTTCGGCAATGCCGACGCCCAGTACGATCTGGCGCGGATGTACCTGAAGACCGCAGACGCCTCGCGCGACGACTTCCGCTATGGCGCTCGCTGGCTCGGCCTCGCCGCGCAGAAGGGCCAGCACCAGGCCCAGGCGCTGCTTGGTCAGATGCTGTTCAACGGCGACCGGTTGCCGCGCCAGCCGGCGCGCGGACTGATGTGGCTCACGCTGGCGCGCGACAGCGCCGGTCCGGACGAAGCCTGGATCAAGGAGAGCTACAACCGCGCCTTCGCCAAGGCCTCGGACGATGACCGCGCCTCGGCGCTGCAGATGCTCGAGAGCTGGGTGCAGGGCAAGCGCGAGTAGCAGGAGCGGAATGCATCGCGTTCCCTCCGTTCGACAGAGGGACTGCGATGATCATCCGCGATGCGACGGCTGACGATGCCGAGGCGGCCTGCGCCGTGCTGCGCACCTCCATATCCGAATTGTGCCTGGCGGATCACCGCGGCAGCCCTGATATCCTGGCGCGCTGGCTCGCCAACAAGACACCGCAGAACGTCGCGGCCTGGGCGGACGGGCGAGGGCGATCGTTGCTCGTCGCGGTCGAGGATGATGTGATTCTCGCCGTCGGCGGGCTCGCCCACCCCGGCGAGATCACGCTCAACTACGTGTCGCCGCGCGGACGCTTTCGCGGCATCAGCTCGGCTCTGCTGGCGGAGCTGGAGCGGCGGGCGGCCGCACTGGGCGCGCGTGACGTGGCCCTGCTGAGCACCGAGACCGCGCACCGATTCTATCTCGCCCGCGGCTACGCGGATGTCGGCATGCCCGCCGGCAAGTTCGGCACCGCGGCCTCCTATCCGATGAGCAAGACCCTCGTCACTGCGCCGTGAGTCGCGAGCCATGGTGAGACATCGAGGCCATGGCCGCGGATGCCTAACGAATAGGCGTCGGCGCGCCGATGTTTTGATCAGCGTCAGGTTCCATAACCAAAATCGGCGATCTTTGGTACACGAACGACCGCGATGACGCCAAAACGCGCTTGGCACGATTCGTGAGTGCAAGTCCCCTGCAACAGCAGAGGCGGCACGTTTGCACAGCGTTCGGATCGGCCTGATCATTCCTCAGCGCGGCTCGGCAGGGTTGTGGGCACCCTCCGCGGAAGCCTGTGGTCGGCTGGCCGTGACCGAGCTGAACCAGGCGGCCGGCATCCGCCGCCGGCAGGTCGAGCTGATCGTCGTCGACGCCGGCGCGACCGCCGCCAGCGCGGGCCGGGCTGCGGTGGAGGCGGTCGACGAGCTCGCCGTCGATGGCCTGATCGGCATGCTGCCGAGCTACGCGCGCGATCCCGTCGCGCAAGCCGCGCGCGGCCGCGTGCCGTTCGTCTACACGCCCCAGTTCGAGGGCCTGCCGGCGAACAGCGATGTGATGACCACGGGCGAGACCGCCGGCGAATTACTGGGGCCGGCGGTGCAGTGGCTCTCCGAGATCAAGCGCGCCCGGCGCTTCTTCCTGTGCGGCAACGACTACATCTGGCCGCGCTCGTCGCTCGGCATCGCCAGGCGCTTGATCGCGCGCTTCGGCGGGACCGTGACCGGCGAATGCTACGTGCCGGTCGGCGTCCACGATTTCGACGAGATGCTCGACCGCATCAAGACCACGCGCAGCGACGTGGTGCTGCCGGTCTTTCTCGGCTTCGACTGCATCGCCTTCAGCCGCGCCTTCTGCGCCGCCGGTCTCAGCCGTCACGTGCTGCGATTCTCGTCCGCCTTCGACGAGACCATCGTCTACGGGCTCGACAGCGGCGAGACCGAGAATGTCTATGTCGCCTCCAGCTATTTCGCCTCGCTGCGGTCGCGCAACAACGGCGCGTTTCTCGAGCGCTACTACACGGCCTTCGGTGACAATCCGCCGCCGCCGAACGGCTATGGCGAGTCCTGCTACGAAGGCATTCACGCGCTCGCCGCGCTGATCGAGCGCGCCGAGAGCTTCGACGCCCGCGATCTCAGGCGCGTCTTCGGGCGCACGCTGCAGCGGCGCACGGCGCGCGGCAACGAGGCGCAGCCGGTGGTTGGCGGGCGCCATCCGATCCATCTCGCCGAGCTGGATGGCTACGACTTCGCGGTCGTCGCCTCGCGCTGAGGCGCAGGGCGCGCTCCAAAAAACACTTGCCTTTTCAAATATTGTAATTTTAAACTTCTCGCGGATCATGAACCAGCATCATCAACCCATGGGGACCTTTATGACTCTCTCCCGACGTCGTTTCCTGCAACGCTCGGCCATCGCGACCTCGACATTGATCGCGGCACCCGCCGTGCTGCGCTCGGGTGCGCTCGCGGCCGAGAACCCGATCACGGTCGGCAGCCTGCACGACCAGTCCGGTCCCATCGGCACCTCCGGCACGCCGATGGTCTACGCGCTGCAGCTTGCCGTTGAGGAGATCAACGCCGCGGGCGGCCTGCTCGGGCGTCCCTTGAAGGTGATCCACTACGACACCCAGTCCAACATCCAGCTTTATTCGCAATACGCCCAGCAGCTGGCGGTGAAGGACAAGGTCGATGTCGTCCATGGCGGCATTACTTCGGCCTCGCGCGAGGCGATCCGCCCGACCTTCGACCGTTTCAAGGTGCTGTACTTCTACAACACGCTGTACGAAGGCGGCGTCTGCGACCGCAACACCTTCTGCACCGGCACGACGCCGGCGCAGACGGTGGAGAAGCTTGTGCCGAGCGCGATGAAGAAGTCCGGCAAGAAGGCCTACATCATCGCGGCCGACTACAATTACGGTCAGATCACCGCGAAGTGGATGACCAAATACTGCAAGGACAATGGCGGCGAGATCCTGGCGACAGACTTCTTCCCGCTCGACGTCACCAATTTCGGCTCCACCATCTCCAAGATCCAGGCGGCCAAGCCCGACCTCATCCTGTCGGCGCTGGTCGGCGGCAACCACACCGCGTTCTACCGGCAGTGGACCGCGGCCGGCATGAAGGGGAAGATCCCGATCGCCTCGACCACCTTTGGTCTCGTCAACGAGCCCTCGACATTGGATGCGGCGGAGAGCGATGGGGTCATCGGGGCCTACGGCTATTTCGAGGAGCTGACCACGCCGGCCTCCAAGAGCTTCGTCGAGAAGATCAAGAAGGCGCATCCGGATTCGCCTTACATCAGCGAGCTCGCCTCGTGCACCTATGAGGGCGTCATGCTCTGGGCTGAAGGCGTCAAGAAGGCCGGCAGCATCGACCGCATGAAGGTGATCGAGGCGCTCGAAAGCGGCCTCGTTTTCGACGGCCCGAGCGGCAAGGTCTCGCTGGACAAGCAGACCCATCACACCGTCCGCAACGCGTTCCTGGCCGAGGTGAAGGACCGCAAATGGTCGGTGCTCGAGACCTACACCGACGCCAAGCCCGCGGACACCGCGAGCGTCTGTGACCTCGTCAAGAACCCGAACGACGTCAAGCAGTACATCATCAATCTCTGACGCGTGCCGGGTCCCGCCATCCGGCGGGGCCCGGTTTCATTGGACTGCCCTGAAAGACCTGACGCATGGCGATCTACGTCATCCTCGCGCTGGATGTCCTCAACGGAATCTCATCGCTGTTCCTGCTCTGCCTGGGACTGGCGATCATCTTCGGCATGATGAAGATCATCAATCTCGCCCATGGCGAGTTCATCATGCTCGGCGCCTACGCCACCGTGATCTCGGCCAATGCCGGGGTGAACATCTGGATCGCGATGCTGATCATCGCGCCCCTGTTCGTCGGCATCGTCGGCCTCGTGATCGAGCGCTGCCTGATCCGGTTTCTCTACGGCCGCCTGGTCGATTCCATGCTCGCGACCTGGGGCCTCAGCCTCCTGATCATCGGCATCATCACCACGATCTACGGCAACACCCAGCAGGGCGTGCCGACGCCGCTCGGCGGCTTCTCGATCGGCTCGTACCAGTCGAGCTACTACACGCTGTTCCTTGCACTGATGGCGGCCGTCATGATGGCCATCATCTACGGCGTGATGCGCTACACCCGGTTCGGCCTGGTCGCCCGCGCCACGATGCAGAACCCGGCGATGGCGGCGACGCTCGGCGTCAACCCCGCCCGCGTCTACATGAGCACGTTCGCGCTCGGCGCCGCCGTGACCGGTCTCGCCGGCGGCCTGCTGGCGCCGGTGTCCGGCATCACGCCGGTGATGGGCGGCGCCTATGTCGCCAAGGCCTTCATGACGGTGGTTGGCGGCGGCGCGGCGATCCTGTCGGGCACGCTCTCGGCGGCGAGCCTGTTCGGCTCGGTCAACCAGATCGGCGCCTATTTCACCACGCCCGTCTATGGCGAGGTGATCGTCTTCACCACCGCGATCGTGCTCATCCGTCTGCTGCCGCAGGGCATCTCCGGGCGCTTCTTCAAGGGGAACCTGTGATGGACAAGCGCCTTCGCCTCGCTCTCCAGGCCGCGGGGACCGTCGTCGCCATTGGCGTGATCGCGATCATGCCGAGCGTGATCGAGTTGTTCGGCCTGATGCAACTGACGTTGTTCGCCGCGATGTCGGTTCTGGCGCTGAGCCTCGCCTTCATCTGGGGCTATGGCGGCATCCTGTCGTTCGGCCAAACCGCCTTCTTCGGCCTCGGCGGCTATGCCTACGCGATCGCTGCCGTCAACTTCCAGGACTCGACGCCGGCGATCCTGCTGGCGATCGCCGTGCCTGCGCTGTTCGCGGCGATCCTCGGCTACTTCATCTTCTTCGGCCGCATCTCGGACGTCTATCTCGGCGTCATCACGCTCACCGTCACCTTGATCCTGTTCAACTCGGTCAATTCGACCTCGGGCGACGCCTACAAGATCGGCAAGGCGCTGCTCGGCGGCTTCAACGGCATGCCGGCGGTGCCGACCTTCAACATGCCGTTCGATCCGTCGACCGTGCTGTCGCCCGAGCAGTCGTGGTGGACCACCGCCTACGTGCTGCTCGGCGTGTTCCTGCTGCTGCGGCTGCTGCTGGCGCTGCCGGCCGGGCGCATCATCGTCGCGGTGCGCGAGAACGAGGTGCGGGCGTCGCTGCTCGGGTACGATCCGCGGCTGGTGAAGTGCCTGACCTTCATCCTCGGCGGCGCCATCGCCGGTCTTGCCGGCGCGCTCTACGTCAACTGGGGCGCCTTCGTCAGCCCGACCATCTTCAGCCTGTCGCTGTCCGCCGAGATCATCATCTGGATCACGGTCGGCGGGCTCGGCACCTTGCTCGGGCCGATCATCGGCTGCGTCGTGATCGAGTACATCGTCGCCTATATCGGCTCGCAGCAGCTCCTGAACTCCAACCTCGTTCTCGGCGGCGTACTCGTGGTGTTCGTGCTGCTCCTGCCGAAGGGCATCTTCCCGACCGCGCGTGATCTGGTGATGCGGCTGATCCCGGACAAGAAGCCGAAGACCAATGGTCCGCCGGTCCCGTCAGCGGCGGCGCCGCATCCTGCAGGAGCCGAGTGACATGGCCGACCTCGTTCCTCTGCTCAAGGCCGAGCACCTGACGATGCGCTTCGGCGGCGTGGTCGCCAATGACGACATCACGTTCACCCTGCAGGAGATGGAGCTGCGCTGCCTGATCGGCCCAAACGGCGCCGGCAAGAGCACGTTCTTCAAGACGCTGACCGGACAACTGGTGCCGACGTCGGGCAGCATCGCGTTCCGCGGCATGCCGATCGCGGGAAAGCTGTCGCACGAGATCGCGCGCATGGGCATCGGCATCAAGACCCAGGTCCCGAACGTGTTCAACGGCCTCTCGGTGCGTGAGAACATCTGGATGGCGGTACGGCGCAAGGCAACGCCGCGGCAGCAGGGGCCGGCGGTCAATGCCGTGCTGGAGATGATCCGGCTGACCGACTACGCCGACAGTATCGTCGCGACCTTGTCGCACGGCCAGCGCCAATGGGTCGAGATCGGCATGGTGCTCGCCGCCGAGCCGGAGCTGATCCTGCTCGACGAGCCCGCCGCCGGCATGACCGACGAGGAGACCTTCCACACCGCCGCGATCATCCGCGAGATCAACCAGACCCGGGCCATCGTCGTGGTCGAGCACGACATGGAGTTCATCAAGCAGATTGCCAAGCGCGTGACCGTATTCCACCAGGGGCGCGTGCTGGTTGAGGACACCGTCGACAAGGTGCTCGCCGACCAGCGCGTGCGCGACGTCTATCTCGGCAAGAAGGTGGCGGCATGAGCGCGCTTCTCGAGGTCAAGGGGCTCAAGTCCGGCTATGGCCGGATTCCGATCCTGTTCGGCGTCGACCTGACGGTGGCCGACGGCGAATATCTCGGCATCCTCGGCCATAACGGCATGGGCAAGACCACGGCGCTGCGCACCTTGATGGGGCATCTGCCGACCACCGACGGCTCGGTGGTGTTCGCAGGCCGAGCCATCACGCATCTGAAGCCGCACGAGCGCTCTCGGCTCGGCATCGGCCTGGTGCCGCAGGGCCGCGAGATCTTTCCGGACCTGTCGGTCATGGAAAATCTGCGCATGGGGCTCGCTGCGGCGCCGAAGGAGGACCGCAGCGTCATCGATGCCGTGCTGCAGGATTTTCCGCGCCTGGTGCGGCTGCTCGACCGCCGCGGCGGCGCGCTGTCGGGCGGCGAGCAGCAATTGCTGGCACTGGCGCGCTGCCTGTGCACAAAGCCCAAGCTGATCCTGCTGGATGAGCCGACCGAAGGCATCCAGCCGTCGATCATCGAGGAGATCATCGAGACGCTGCTGGCGTTGAAGTCGCGCTGGAAGATGTCTTTGATCGTGGTCGAGCAGAACCTCGAATTCATCACGTCGTTATCGGATCGCATCCTGCACATCCAGAAGGGGCGTATCACCGAGGAACTCGACCGTGAGACTCTCCTGGCCCGGGAAGGTCAGATGATCCCGAGCTAGAGCCCGTACCGGCGCGCGCGCGCCGGCCCATTGAACTGACAATTTGCTGTCTCTGCCCAGCTTGTCCTCACAAGAAAGGATGACTCATGTCCATCAAACGCCCGAATGCCGAGGAAGTTGCCGATCTCGCCGCCAGCCTGCACATGAACATGACGGTCGAGGAGGCCGCCGAATATCTGTCGCTGATGGGCGGCATGTTCGACCAGTACGACATCATCGATGAGCTGCCGAACCCGCTGCCGCCGGTGAAATATCCGCGCACGCCGGGCGCCAAGCCGATGCCTAAGGAGAACAAGTACAACGCCTGGGCGATCAAGACCGAGGTGAAGGGTGCGTCGTCCGGCAAGCTCGCCGGCCGCACGGTGGTGCTGAAGGACAACGTCGCGCTCGCCGGCGTGCCGATGATGAACGGCTCGACCACGCTGGAAGGCTTCATTCCCGCAGCCGACGCCACCATTGTCTCCCGCATCCTCGATGCCGGCGGCACCATCGTCGGCAAGGCCGTCTGCGAGCACTTCTGCCTGTCCGGCGGCAGCCATACCTCCAATCCCGCGCCGGTGCACAATCCCTGGAAGATGGGCTATTCGGCCGGCGGCTCGTCCTCGGGCAGCGCTGCGCTGGTGGCGGCCGGCGAGGTCGACATGTCGATCGGTGGCGACCAGGGCGGCTCGATCCGCATTCCCGCGTCCTATTGCGGCATCTACGGCATGAAGGCGACGCACGGTCTCGTGCCCTACACCGGCGTCATGCCGATCGAGTCGACGATCGACCACACCGGGCCGATGACCAAGTCGGTCGCCGACAACGCGCTGCTGCTCGAAGTGCTGGCCGGTGCCGACGGCCTCGATCCGCGGCAATATGCGCCGAAGGTCTCGGCCTACACCGAGGCGCTCGGCAAGGGCGTCAAGGGCCTCAAGATCGGCGTGCTCAAGGAAGGCTTCAGCGCGCCGAACATGGAAGAGGGCGTGGTCAGCAAGGTCAAGGCCGGCGCGGAGCGCTTCGCCAAGATGGGCGCGAGCGTGTCGGAGGTCTCGATCCCCGAGCACATGCATGCGCTGGCGGCGTGGAATCCGATCACGCTGGAAGGCTTCCTGGTGCAGATGATGCTCGGCAACGGCATGGGCTTCAACTGGAAGGGCCTCTACGACGTCGGCCTGCTCGACGCGCATTCCGGCTGGCGCACGCGCGCTGACGATTTGTCGGTGACGTTGAAGCTGACCATGCTGGTCGGGCAGTGGGGCCTCGAGCACTACCGCGGCCGCTACTACGCCAAGTCGCGCAACATCGCGATCCAGGCGAAGGCGGCCTATGACGCGATGTTCGGCTCCTACGACCTCTTGCTGATGCCGACCCTGCCGTGCGTCGCCACGCCGATCCCGGCCAAGGACGCGCCGCTCGCCGAGGTGGTGCAGCGCGCCTTCGAGATGACCGCGACGACGAGCCCGTTCGACGTCACCGGTCATCCCGCGATGACCGTGCCGTGCGGCCTCTCGGATGGCCTGCCGGTCGGCCTGATGCTGATCGGCAAGGACTACGCCGAGTCCACGATCTACCAGGCGGCGGCGGCGTTCGAGGCCGACGGCGACTGGAAGACCTTCTGATGATCACCATCACCGCGGTCATCAGGGCCAAGGCGGGACAAGAGGCCACGATGCGCGACGCCCTCGTCGCCGTCGCGGCCCATGTCGCGGCCAACGAACCGGAGACGATCGGGTTCTTCATCTCGCAGAGCGAGACCGAGCCCGGTCTGTTCACCACCTATGAGCGCTTCGCCGACAAGGCCGCGATGGACCGCCACAACGGCTCCGCCGCGGTGGCGACCTTCTTCGGCATCGCCAAGCCGATCCTCGACGGCGAGGTCATTCTCGTGACCTCGCAGGAGGTCTCGGCGACGATGCGGTAGGGCGCGGCGAGAGATGACCACACCAACCGTTCTTCGAGATGCCCGCCAAGGGCGGGCTCCTCTCGACGAGGGCTTCGGGTTTGGCCGGATGAAAGTCTTCGGCCAAAGCGAGCCTCATGCAAAATCGTACGGGGCTTGCGGCCACACCGCATGCAAGTCCCGCTCTCTATCTCGATCCTCATGGTGAGAAGCCCGTCCTTTGGCGGGCGTCTCGAACCATGAGGCCCCAAACGACGAGCGCAGAACAACAAGAGGAACATCGCCGATGCTCCGTCTGCACGGCATCCTGGGACGCGCGAGCGACAAGGCTTATGCCGGCCGCATCCACGCGCTGGAGCATCGCGGTGGCATCGAGTTGCTGTTCGTGCCGCCGGAGGATGCCGGCCGCAAGCGCTTCCGCCTGACCACCGATCGCGGCACCGACTGCGCCGTCAGCCTGGATCGCGACGAGGAGCTGGTCGACGGCGCGCTGCTGCATCTCGACTCCGATCGCGCCATCATCGCACGTTTTGGCGAGCAGCATGTGCTGCGCCTCAAGGCGCGTGACGAGGCCAGCGCGCTCAAGCTCGGTTGGCATGCCGGCAATCTGCACTGGCGCGTCCGCTTCGAGGGCGACAGCCTCGTCGTACTGCTCGACGCCCCGATCGAGACCTACCGTGCGCGGATCAAGCCGCTGCTCGACGCCGGCGAAGTCGTGGAGCGCGCGCATGTTTGACCGCGGCGAGACGCTGGCCCTGCTGCAACTCGGCGACAGCGCCTTTCCCGCCGGCGGCTTTGCCTTCTCTTGGGGCATCGAAGGCCTCGCCGCCGATGGCCTGCTGTCCGACCGCAGCGATCTCGACGGCGTCATTGCCGATCACCTTGCGCAGCGCTGGGCCACGATGGATCGCATCCTGCTGCGGCGCGCCTGGCACGCTGGCGATACCGCGGCGATGGTAGCCGTGGATCGCCTCGCCGAGGCCACGACGCCGTCGGCCGAGATGCGCGAGGGCTCGCGGCGTGCGGGCAGGGCGTTGCTCGGCGTCTGGGTCAAGCTTGCAGGCCCCTTGTCCGTGTCCTACCGCGCGCGCGTCTCGGCCGATCCGAGACTTGGACACCTCGCCGTGGTGCAGGCGATCGCCGGCCGTGATGCCGGCCTGAGCCTCGATGCCGCCGAGCTCGTCTCCGGCTGGACCCTCATCACTGGCCTCGTCAGCGCCGCGGTGCGGCTCGGCCTGATCGGCCACATCGACTCGCAGCAGAGCCTGGCGCGCGCCCGCGCACGGCTCGGCGATCTGCTCAACGGCACACCCGACGACGACGCGATGCCGTCGAGCTTCACGCCCTTCATCGATATCGCCGTGTCGCGCGGGCCGTTGCGGCATGTGCGCATGTTCACGACCTGAGGTGCCGCGCCATGATGAACCTGTCGCCGACCGAGCTGGATCGTCTCGTGATCTTCAACGCCGCGCAGATGGCGCGGCGCAATCGCTTGCTGGGCATCAAGCTGAGCCATCCCGAGGCGGTCGCCTACATCACCGATGAGGTGATGACCGCGGCGCGGCGCAATCGGCCCTATGCCGAGATCCGCGACATGGCCGGCCGGTTGCTGACCACCGATGACGTCGAGCCCGGCGTCGCGCAGATGATCCCGATGCTCTATATCGAGCTGATGTTTGCCGAGGGCACCAAGGTGATGGCGCTGTTCGAGCCGATCCAGCCGGCCGAAGGCGCAGCCGCCGAGGAGATCGTACCCGGCGAGATCATCGCCGGCGGCGACGACATCGCGATGTTCACGGAGCTGCCGGCGGTCACCATCGACGTCGTCAACACCGGCGACCGCGACATCCAGGTGCGCAGCCACACCCACTTCTTCGAGGTCAATCGCGCGCTGCGCTTCGACCGCGCCGCCGCCTGGGGCATGAAGATCGACCGCCCCGCGGGGCTCGGCATGCGCTTCGAACCGGGGATCTTCAAATCGGTGCGGCTGGTGCCGATCACCGGCGACCGGATCGTGCGCGGCCAGGCCGGGCTGGTCAATGGTCCGCTCGATGCGCCCGGCGCGCGCGACGCCGCGCTGAAGCTCGCGCAATCGCGTGGCTATCTCGGAGCCTAGGTCATGGCAACACTGACACGGCAAGCGTATGCCGAGCTTTACGGTCCCACGAAAGGCGATCTCGTCCGGCTCGCCGACACCAGCCTGCTCGCCGAGATCGAGCACGACTACACGAGTTACGGACATGAGCTGCTGGTCGGCGCCGGCAAGAACATCCGCGACGGCGAGGCCGTCGCGGCGCACCGGACGTCCACTCACAAGGCCCTCGACGTCGTCGTCAAGAACGCGACCATCGTCGACGCCGTGATCGGCATCGTGAAGGCCGACATCGGCATCCGCGACGGCCGCATCGTCGGCATCGGCAAGGCCGGCAATCCCGACATCATGCCCGACGTGCATCCGGACATGGTGGTCGGTCACACCACCGCGCCGATCGCCGGCGGGCCGTTCATCGTCACCGCCGGCGCGATCGAAAGCCACGCGCATCTGATCTCGCCGGAGCAGTCGGACCACGCGCTGGCCGGCGGCACCACCACGATGATCGGCAACGGCTCAGGGCCGGTGTTCGACGTCGGCTCGGGCTCGGGGCCGAATTTCGGGCACTTCCTGAAATCGATCGAATTCTCGCCGCTGAACTACGCGCTGTTCGGCCGCGGCGGCTCCAATCCGGAAGCGGTCGAGGAGGCGGTCGCGGCCGGCGGCATGTCGGTCAAGATCCACGAGGACTTTGGCGCGGCGCCCGACGTCATCGACAAGAGCCTGATCGCGGCTGACCGCAACGATTTCGCCGTGCACCTGCACACGGATTCAATCAACGAGTACGGCTTCTGCGAGGATACGATGGCCGCGGTCGATGGCCGCACCATCCACATGTATCACGTCGAGGGTGCCGGCGGCGGCCATGCGCCCGACCTGCTCAAGGTGGTGTCCTGGCCCAACGTCATCCCGTCCTCGACCAACCCGACCAATCCCTACACCTCCTATGGGATGGAGGAGGGCGTGCCGATGACGATGATCTGTCATCAGCTCAACTACAATGCGCCGGAGGATGTCATGTTCGGCGAGGCGCGGGTGCGCGCGCAGTCGATGGCGGCGGAGGATTTCCTGCACGACATGGGCGCGATCTCGATCTTCGGCACGGATACGCAGGGCATGGGCCGGCTCGCCGAGAACGTCGCCAAATGCTGGCAGCTTGCGAGCGTGATGAAGGACCGCATCGGCCGGCTGCCGGAGGAGACAACTGTTCGGGCCGACAATGAGCGCATCAAGCGCTATATCGCCAAGCTCACGATCAATCCGGCCATTGCCGTCGGCATCGATCATGTCGTCGGCTCCATCGAGGTCGGCAAGATGGCCGATCTCGTGCTGTGGCCGCGCGCCTCGTTCGGGCTGAAGCCCTACATGGTGATCAAGAACGGCTTTCCGGTCTGGGCCGCGATGGGCGACGGCAATGGCAGCCTCGGGCTGTCGGAGCCGATGATCCAGAAGCGGATGTGGGGCGCGCTTGGCGCAGCGCCGCAGCGTCTCGGCGTCAACTTCATGTCGAAGCTCGCGGTCGACGCCGGCATCCGCGGCAGGCTCGGGCTCGGCCGCGAGACGGTGCAGATCAAGAACGTGCGCCGCCTGCGCAAGACCGACATGGTCCGCAACGCGGCGATGCCGCATGTCGAGGTCGATCCGCAGACCTTCGAGGTCCGCGCCGACGGCAAGCTCTTGATGTGTCCGCCCGCGACAACCGTGCCGCTCGCGAGGAGGTTCATGCTGCGATGAGCCGTCTCGCTCTCACCCGCGCCGATGCGCCGATGACGGCCGCGCGCGTTGGCATCGGCGGCCCCGTCGGCTCCGGCAAGACCGCGTTGGTCGAGCAGCTGATCCCGGCGCTGCAGGCGCGCGGCATCGACATCGCCGTCATCACCAACGATCTCGTCACCGCCGAAGATGCCGAGCGCGTGCGGCGCTCCGGCCTGATCGACCCCGAGCGGGTCTCGGCGGTGGAGGCCGGCGCCTGTCCGCACACGGTGATCCGCGAGGATCCGACGCTCAACATCGAGGCCGCCGACGAGTTGGAGCGGCGCTTTCCCGGCGTCGAGCTGATCCTGCTGGAGAGCGGCGGCGACAATCTCGCCTCGACCTTCTCGCGCGACCTCACCGATTTCTGGATGTTCGTGATCGACGTCGCCGGCGGCGACGACATCCCGCGCAAGCGCGGCCCCGGCGTCATCCGCGCCGATCTCCTGGTCATCAACAAGGTCGATCTCGCCCCTCATGTCGGCGTCGATCTCGCACGCATGCAGCGCGAGGCCGCCGCTGTGCGCGACGGCCGGCCGGTGCTCTTGACCAACTGCCGGCGCGGTGAGGGCGTTGAAGCGATCGTCGACCTGCTCGAGCGCGAGGTGCTGTTCCGCACGTGAGCGCTTCAGCCCCAGAGCCGCCGCGGCTCGATCTCTCCTTCGCCCGCCGCGGCGGCCGCACCGTGATCGATCGCCGGCTGTTTGCCTGGCCGTTCGTGCTGACGCGCAGCTTCCACACCGATGCCGCGCGGCCGGATTGCCTCAGCGTGATCCTGCAGACCGGCAGTGGCGCCGTGCACGGCGAGGACCGGTTGACGCAGCGCTTCACGCTTGGCCCCGGTGCAGCCGTCTGCGTGATGACGCAGGGCGCCACGTCGGTGCATCGCGCCGAGCCCGGCGCGCGCGCCGTGGAGCAGGTGCTGCTGCATGTCGCGACCGGCGCCAGGCTCGACTATCGGCCGGAGCCGCGTATTCTGTTTCCCGGGGCGGCCCTGTGCCAGGTGCTCGACCTGAACTGCGCCGCCGATGCATCGGCGCTGGTGACCGACGCCTTCACGATGCATGACCCGGACGGGCAAGGACGCTTGTTCCGCGAGCTCGACTCCGCGCTCGTCGTGCGCCGGACGGGCGAGGAGCCGCTCCTCATCGACCGTATGCATCTGAGCGATCCTGATGTCGCGGTCTTCAACGGTCATCGCGCGTTCGGCTCGGCCGTTCTGATGCTGCCGCCGACGAACGATCTCGCCGCGCTCCGCCAGCGTCTCGCCGATGCGCTGTCCTGCATCGACGGCCTCTACGCCGCGGCGAGCCTGCTGCCGGAGAGCGCCGGTCTCGGCGTGCGCCTCGCGGGCCGCCAGATGCGCCACCTGCGCACCGGAGTCGACGCGATCGCCGCGATCTATCGCGAGGCGGCGGCTCAGGCCCCGAGCGCGGCGGCGACGGCGCGGCCGACCGCTGCGTGAACCGCGTTGCGCTTGTCGTCGCTGGCCTTGGTCTCGGTGAGATAGCTGCTCACGAGGACCGGCGCGCGCCCTGTCGGCCAGATCACGGCGACATCGTTGCTGCTGCCGTTGTCGCCCGCGCCGGTCTTGTCGCCGATGCGCCATTCGCCGGGCAGGCCGGCGCGCAGCTTGGCGCCACCGGTCTTGCAGGCGATCAGCCAGCCATTCAGGACATCGCGCGACGCCGCCGACAGCGCAGTGCCGGTGGTCAGCTTCGCCAAGGTCTGGGCCATCGCCGCGGGCGTGGTGGTGTCCCTCGGATCGCCGGGCACGCTTTCATTGAGCGCGGGCTCGATGCGGTCGAGCCGGGTGATGGCGTCGCCGAAGCCGCGGATGGCGCGGGTCAAGCCGGCGGGGCCGCCGAGCGTCGCCAGCAGCAGATTCGCCGCGGTGTTGTCGCTGAGCGTCACGGTCGCCTCGCACAATTCGCCGACCGACAGGCCCGACGTCCCCACATAGGCCTTGGTGACCGGCGCATAGGACAGGATGTCTCCTTGCGCGATCGGAATGCGGCGTGCCAGCTGCTCGGTGCCGGAATCGACCTTGGTGAGGATCGCGCCCGCCAGCAGCGCCTTGAAGGTGCTGCACATCGGGAATCGATCGTCGAGCCGATGGCCGCCGAGCGCGCCGCTCGCGGTGTCCAGCAGGGCCACGCCGAGCCGCCCGCCGCTGTCGGCTTCAATGCCGGCGATTGTCACCTGCAGGTCGGCGGCGAGCGCCGGCTTCGCCACCAGCAGCGGCACAAGTGCGAGCGGAAACAATTGCCGCCGTGTGTAGATCGTCATCGACTGTCCTCGAGTTATGCCGTCTCGAGATCGAAATCGGCCCACACCGGCACGTGATCCGACGGCTTCTCCCAGGCCCTGACATAGCTGTCGATGCCGACCTCGACCAGCCGGTCGCTGGCTTGCGGCGACAGCAGCAGGTGATCGATCCGGATCCCCATGTTCTTCTGCCAGGCGCCGGCCTGATAGTCCCAGAACGTGTACTGCCCCGGCGCGTCGGTGACGGCGCGCAGCGCGTCGGTGAGCCCGAGGCCGAGCAGCGACTGGAAGCTCTCCCGCGTCTCGGGACGGAATAGCGCGTCCTCGACCCAGGCCTCGGGGTTGGAGACGTCGTCGGCGGCGGGGATCACGTTGAAGTCACCTGCGAGGATCAGCGGCTCCTCGGTCTTCAGCCGTTCACGCGCATAGTCACGAAGCCGCGACATCCATTTGAGCTTGTAGGGATATTTTTCCGTGTTCGGCGGGTTGCCGTTGGGCAGATAGAGGCAGGCGATGCGCACCACCCCGCTCTTGAGGCTGACCACGCCCTCCAGGAAGCGCGCATGCACGTCCTCGGCGTCGCCATCCAGACCCGATTTGGTTTCATCGAACGGCAGCTTCGACAGCAGCGCGACACCGTTGAAGGTCTTCTGACCGTGGGTCACGACGTTGTAGCCGAGCGCCTCGATCTCCAACCGCGGGAATGCGTCGTCCGTGCACTTGATTTCCTGCAGGCAGACGATGTCCGGGGAGCATTCCTTGAGCCAGGTCAGGAGGTGATCGATCCGCTGCCGGACCGAATTGACGTTCCAAGTGGCGATACGCATGGCCTGAGGTTCCCGGGGGGAAAGAGAAACGGCCCCGGTTAGATCAAGCCGCGACCACTCCGGTCAAGGCGAATGGCGTGGGAATCACAGGCGTCGCAACAATGCCATGCACGGTGCGGCATGGTCGGGGGCGCGCGCTGCGCGTATTCATGCGGCCAACACCCAGGGAGATCATGATGGACCATCGACGTCTCGGCCATTCCGGCCTGCGCGTGCCCGCGCTCAGCTTCGGCACCGCGACCTTTGGCGGCAGCAACGACTTCTTCAAGGCCTGGGGCGGGACCGACGCTGACGGCGCCTCCCGGCTGATCGACGTCTGCCTCGATCATGGCCTCTCGATGTTCGACAGCGCCGACGTCTATTCGGACGGCCTGGCCGAGAGCATTCTCGGCCAGGCCATCAAAGGCAAGCGCAACCGCCTGCTGATCTCGACCAAGGCGACGTTCCCGAAAGGCAGTGGCCCGAACGACTATGGCTCCTCGCGCCAGCATCTGATCGAGGCGATCGACGGCTCGCTCGCGCGGCTCGGCGTCGACCACATCGACCTGTTCCAGCTGCACGGCCAGGACTACAACACGCCGGTGGAGGAGACGCTGTCCACGCTCGACCAGCTCGTGCGCGCCGGCAAGATCCGCTACATCGGCTGCTCCAACTTCTCCGGCTGGCACCTGATGAAGTCGCTGGCCGCCTCCGACCGCTACGGCTATCCGCGCTATGTCGCGCATCAGGCCTACTACTCGCTGCTCAACCGCGACTATGAGTGGGAGCTGATGCCGCTGGGCGTCGACCAGGGCGTCGGCGCCGTGATCTGGAGCCCGCTCGGATGGGGCAAGCTGACCGGCAAGATCCGCCGCGGACAGCCGGCCAAGCCCGGCACCCGCGCCCACGACATCGCCGGCACGGGACCGCATTACGAGGAGGAGCGGCTGTATCGCGTCGTCGATGCGCTCGACGGCGTCGCCAAGGAGACCGGCAAGACGATTCCGCAGGTGGCGCTGAACTGGCTGCTGCAGCGCCCGACCGTGTCGACCATCATCGTCGGCGCCCGCAACGAGAGCCAGCTCATGGAGAACATCGGCGCGCTCGGCTGGAGCCTGACGGCGGAGCACGTGGCCACGCTCGATGCCGCCAGCGACATTCCAGCGGCCTATCCGGTCTGGCATCAGCGCGGCTTCCCGATGCTGAACGAGCGGCGCTAGCCGACGAGCGAAACTGCTGTGGACCATCGGCCGCAGGCCTCGTGCCTGCGGCGCCGATGCATTTGACGACGTCCCCCGGCCGGCACTAAAATCACGCTTCGATCGTCACGTGGCCGCGCTCCGGTCATTCTGGAGCCGCCACAACGGGGGGCATCGACCCCGGACCGATCGGCGGTTGAGCCTCACGACTGTGCCGGACCCGCAGTCTTCAATGTGACGATGTTTGGCTCACTAAGTCGTCCCGGCGAACCGCATCCGATTTTTGTTGAAGAGCGAAACTCTTGCTCCTCACCCTGAGGAGCCCGCCGCAGGCGGGCGTCTCGAAGGGCGAGGCCCACACTGTGGCCTCATGGTTCGAGACGGCGCTCCGCGCCTCCTCACCTTGAGGGGCCGCTCCGAGAGCGGCGCTGCACCTTGATCATGCGAAGCTGCTTACGGCGAACGATGGTGGCGTATTCGGCTCGCCGGCTGTGCGATCAAATGCTCCATCCCTCTGCCGGATACGCCAGCGCCTCCGCCGGCTTGATCTCAGCGCCCAGCCCGTTGCAAAATCGGCTGGCATAGAACGCCAGCGGCAGGCCGTCCTGGTGCCGGCACCAGCGCACTTCGCCGATGAACAGCGTGTGGTCTGCGATCTCGATCGCGTTGACGACCTCGCAGCCGAACTGCGCGATCGCCTGCGGCAGCAGGAAGAAGCCATCGCGTTCGTCGAAGCTTGGTGCGCCCTGCGGCAGCGGTGCGCCGGCGAAATGCCGGCCGATCGCGACGTCATCCGCCGCGAGCACGTTGACCGCATAGCGGCCGGAGGTACTCACCGCCTGCCAGGTGCGGCCGCGCTTCAGCGAGACCAGCACCGTGGGCGGCTGCATCGAGACCGTGGTGAAGCTGTTCGCGGTCATCCCGACCGGTGCGCCCTGGGCATCGCGGCTCGTCACGACGGTCACGCCTGTCGAGAACCGCGAGGCGGCAGCGCGAAAGCTGGCCGGGTCCGGATGATGGCTCATCGGCTTCTCTCCGCCATCACGCTGCGAGCCTTGCCCGGTCATCGATCCAGGCATGAATACGCCGGTCGCTCGCCAGCCGGTCCCACTGCCGCTCCGGATAGTTGAAATTGTCGGTGAACTCGTCACAGAGCACGCGATCCTGCGCCATGGTGAAGATCAGCCGGCCCATCGCCTCCGACGGCGGCTGCAGCATCAGATTGGTCCAGCGCGCCGCGGCGAGCACGCGGTTCTCGCGCGCGCGATCGACCGTCTCGACGAAGCGGTCGTCGAACGCCACGGCCTCGGTGATCGCCTTGCCGAGTTCGAACGCGGCGTAGGAAGCCATGTTGGCGCCCTGGCCCATCATCGGATCGACCACGGAGTGCACGTCGCCGAGCGCGATCGCGATCTTGCCGTCGTCGAAGCTGACCGAGGAGCGCCGCACGGTCGGCACCACGGCGCCCTGCAGGAGGTCCAGCGGCTGCAGATCGAAGCGGTGCGTGTCGATCCGGTTGTAGGTGTGCGGATGGTGCCTTTCGAGCTTGTCGAGCATCGTCTGCCGGAAGGCTGAGGGATCGGCGTCGTAGTTGAGCGACACCAGCTCGGCCATGTCGCCGCCGGGGATGTTCTCCATCAGCAGCGCCGTCTTCATGCCGCCGAAGGTCAGCGTCGGAATCACGATCATCTCGCCATGCCCCGGCGACACCGACAGCGTCACGCCGCGCGGATCGTCGCCCTCGGGGCTGCCGTGATCGACGCCGTCATACAGGCCGACACAAAGCAGGCGCTGCGGCTGGTTGTAGGGCGACAGCTCCGGCCGGTGGCTGAACATCCGCCCGAGCGCGCCCTTGCCGGTGGACACCACCAGCAGGTCGAAGCGCGCCACCAGCGCCGGAATGTCGTCGTCCTGAATGCTGGCATATTCGATCGCGCCGCCGCGATCCTCGAAATCCTTCATCAGCGCCGGCAGGTAGATCCGGTAGTCGACCGCGCGGCTCGGCTGCTTGAATGCGCCGCGAAAGAGCAGGGGGCTGCCCGGAAAATTGAAGAAGTGATCATGGTGGTGGTAGACGACATCGGGATCGTCCCAGTGATTCACGCCGAGCTCGTTCTCGCGCGCAACGGTGATGCCGTGATGCGCCACCGTGTTCATCAGCCGCGTCGCAGCATACTGCTCGGGCGCGCGATCCGTCAGGACGGTCGCCTGGATGCCGTGCTTCTGCAGATACAGCGCCAGATGCAGCCCTCCGATGCCGGCGCCGACGATGCCGATCGACTTCTCCATGGCTCTCCCTCCGTTTGATTTTTTTGGAGGCTAGACCAGTCCTCCGGATGCCGTATACGGAATGACAAGAATAAAACTCATTCCGGGGAGGAATGGATGGACCGGATCGACGCGCTGCAGACCTTCATCCGCGTCATGGAGGCCGGCAGCTTCACCCAGGCTGCGGCCGATCTCGGCCTGGGACAGCCGGCGATCACCAAGCGCATCGCGCTCCTGGAGGAGCAGTTCGGCTGCAGGCTGTTCGTACGCACCACGCGTAAGCTGCGGCCGACGCCCGAGGCCGACCGGGTGCTCAAGCTCGCCAAGGACATCGTCACCTTGTTCGAGAGCGCCGGCGTGCCATCGCCGAAGCGCGTCGGCGCGCCCTCCGGCACCCTGCGCATGACGGTGCCGACCTCGTTCGGCCGCACTTTCTTCCGCGACATTTTCGCCGAATATGGCCGTCGCTATCCAGAGGTGCGGCTCGATATCCGCTTCACCGAGCAGTTCGTCGACCTCGTGGAGACTGGCACGGAGCTCGCCATCCGCATCGGCGTGCTCAGCTCGAGCTCGCTGGTCGCGCGCCGCGTCGGCACGGTCAAGCGGCTGCTGGTCGCGGCGCCATCGCTGCTCGCAAGACACCGCCCGCCGCGCCTGCCCAACGATCTGCGCCAGCTTCCTTGTGTGACCTATTCGCGGCTGTCGCCGAAGAACGAGTGGAGCTTCGAATCCGAGACCGGCCGCCACGTCGTCGGCATCGCGCCCTCGCTCACCTGCGACGACGCCGACATCATGACTCAGGCCGCACTGGAGGGCCTCGGCGCCGCCGTGCTGCCGGACTGGTGCGCGGTGTGCCACATCGCCTCCGGCAAGCTCGTCCACCTGCTGCCGGACTACGATGTGCCGTCGCTGCCGCTCCACGTTGTCTATCCCGACCCGCAATGGATGTCGCACCGCGCCCGCCTGTTCCGCGACCTGATCATCGAGCGCGCGGACGTGTTCGCGATTGGTGCGGCAATGGCCACAAGAGTATAGCGATGTTAGAACTCATTGTAGGTGAGGTCAGAATGAGCGCGGTGCCCGTGAATGCGCCCTCTCCCCTTGCGGGAGAGGGCTTGTAGGACAGCGCGGCAAGCTCGGTTGGGTGAGGGGATGTCTCCACAAGCCGCGATCGCGGAGAGATACCCCTCACCCGAATGAGTGCGTCGAGAAGCCGGTGCAGCCCTCTCCCGCAAGGGGAGAGGGCGCTGTATCAGGCAGCGCACGCTGCTGCGCCATCGATTTCCTCTGCAGATCCGGTCAGCGCAAACGCTTGTTACGCTGAGTATGAACATCACCGGCGCTCTGATTGACGCGCCGTCTCATCTGCCCGCAATCTCCGCGCGATTTCGCAAGCAGTCATATTGCAGGGGCAGGGGATCGATGAACGAGGCCGCGAAGCCGGGCATTCCGCTGTGGTTCAAGCTTGCCTACAGCGCGTTCTGCGCGGTGCTGGTGCCGACCTATCTGATGGCCTACGGCCCGACCAACTTCCTGTATTTCTGCGACGTCGCGCTGTTGACCACGCTGGCCGCGGTCTGGCTGGAAAGCCCGCTGCTGGCCTCAGCGCCCGCGGTCGGCATCCTCCTGCCGCAGGCGTTGTGGGTCGTCGACTTCCTCGGCACCGCTGCAGGCGTGCCGTTGACGGGCATGACGGCCTACATGTTCGACGCCAAGCTGCCGCTGTTCACCCGCAGCCTGTCGTTCTTCCATTTCTGGCTGCCCTTCGTGCTGGCCTGGCTGGTATGGCGGCTCGGCTACGACCGCCGCGCCTTCGCGGTCTGGACCGTCGCCGCCTGGGCGCTGTTGTCGGTGTGCTACTTCCTGATGCCGCCGCCACCCGCGACCAGCGACCTGCCGGTCAACATCAACTACGTCTACGGTCTCAGCGACGCCGTGGCGCAGAGCTTCATGCCAGGACCGGCGTGGTTCGGGATGCTCCTGATCGGCCTGCCGCTCGTGATCTTCTATCCGACCCACCGACTGCTGCTGCGCTATGCAGGCCGCGCGCCGATGTTGACGGTTGTTCCTGTAAGGTTGTGATCCGCGCGTCTCTTTGAGGATCGTAGGCACGCGCCGCCGGCTGGCGTCGCTTCGGACACCGGCCTCTCCGCCGTCATTGCGAGCGAAGCGAAGCAATCCAGAGTGCCACGCGCGGTCCTCGATTGCTTCGCTTCGCTGGCAATGACGAAGATGCTAAGGCTTTGCCTTGAACGGACCGATCGAAGCGCGTGACGAAGGAGACGACGATGCGGCTCGCAGTGATTTCCGATGTGCATGGCAATCTGCCGGCGCTGGAGGCGGTGCTCGCGGACATCGAGACACGCGGCGTCGATGCCACCGTCAATCTCGGCGACTGCGTGACCAGCCCGTTGTGGCCGCGCGAGACATTCGACCTGCTGCAGTCGCTGGAGTTGCCGACCGTGCGTGGCAATCACGACCGCTGGATCGAGGAGTTGCCGGAGGAGAAGCTCTCTCCCGCCGGTCGCTTCGCTCGCGCGGCGCTGACCGCCGAGCAGCGCCGGGTGTTGCACGCGCTTCCGCCACGGATCGCGCTGGACCATGGCATCCTCGCCGTCCACGGCACCCCAGACGATGACTGCGCGCTTCTGCTCGAGGAGATGCTCGATGACGGCCGCTACGTGCCGGCGCGCCGCGACGTGCTGGCCTCGCGCCTCGTCAATCTCGGCGGTGCCACGCTCGTGCTGTGCGGCCACAGTCATCGGCAGGCGATGGTGCAGGTGCCGCGCGGACCCCTGGTGGTCAATCCCGGCAGCGTCGGCTGTCCGGTGTTCGGCGACATTCCTATTGCGGCACAGCTCGAATATCGCTCGCCGCACGCCCGCTACGCCGTGCTGACGGAGCGCCGCGGACATTGGCAGGCCGAGCTGCTGGCGCTGACCTATGACTGGGATCGCGCGGCGGCGCGCGCCGCCGA
This sequence comes from Bradyrhizobium sp. SZCCHNRI1009, assembly GCF_032487575.1. Lineage (NCBI taxonomy): Bacteria > Pseudomonadati > Pseudomonadota > Alphaproteobacteria > Hyphomicrobiales > Nitrobacteraceae > Bradyrhizobium > Bradyrhizobium sp. SZCCHNRI1009. Next base: position 48,134 of record NZ_JAUEUL010000003.1, read on the forward strand.
AAACGGCTTTCCGCATTGGGCCGGCGCCTACGCCTCGGGCGCGGTGATCTGACAGGGTACGACGACGCGGTGCTTGGCGAGGTACTTGGCGAGGCGCTATGCGATCGGCCATGCCCGTCGGGCAAATCAAGGCCGCTTCATCGCTGTTGTGCGCGATGCAACGGGCGGCATCGGCTTTAAATCTGCCTGCGCGCAGAAATTCATTTCTCCAACGCCTTCAAGCTGATTTGCCCTGTCCAGTCTCGCCGCGAAAAATTCTCTTGTTTCGCTTTGTCAGAAATCGTGCTTTCATCCCGCCGTCCCGCCCCGGCACGAGGGGCGTATCGCGATCGTCACGACACGCGGGGTGGGATGCGATGGGCGCTTGGGGCTGCAGCACGGCTGATGCCGTGCGGACGAACAGCCCTGGCGCACGCCGAAATCGCATGGTCCTGGCCTCCCGATGCTGAGGCCAAGCCGGTGGGGACGATGATCCGCCGGCGACGGGGGCAAGACAGCCGGTCCCCGGGGAGAGTGCGTATAAGGCGTAGAGCCGTCGTGCAGGGAATGCCGGTTGACCGGCTGGACCTGTGGTGACTGCCGCCTGCTTTCTTTCTGCAGGCGGGCCATGGGTTGCGGCCAGCACCCGGCATTCCCTGCGCCCTCGACCTGAACGAGGGGGACATGGACGATCATGACTCGGGCACATCGTGCCGCGGGAACGACGAGTTGCATCCAGCCCTGTCAGCGCGCGCATTCGGAGGTTCCGTAATTCTACGGGCGGGACAATTAACGCGGCTGAAGCAGCCGATCAGGCATGGCAAGGGATCACAAGGAAGGTTCTGCGCGCTCATGAATTGGCCTGGGGATCCCACGCGCTCGAAGCGAACGGCCGGCGGCAGCCCGCTGGGGGCCTTCTTCCTTTGGATCGGCGGCTTCGGGGCCATCGAAGGTCTCGACGACGAAGCGCTGACCGAGCGCGATCGCCGGCGCATCCGCGCGCGGCAGGTCGATGCCGTCGCGCGCCTCGTCCCCGTGACCATCGGCATCAACTTCGCCAACGCCGCCATCATCCTCGGCGTGTTCTGGAACACCGTCTCCAATCTCTTTCTCTTCGCGTGGGGCGCCGCGATCGCCGTGGCCGGCGGCATGGCGCTGCGCGGCTGGTGGCGCGCGCGCAAGTCGCGGCCGCAGGAGGCGTCCGAACGCGCCACCTCCCGGATGACGCTGCAGGCGTTTTTCTTGGCGACCATCTGGGGATCGCTGCCGCTGATCGTGATGCCGCAGGTCGATCCGCATCTGCAGATCATCGTGGGCTCGCTGATGACCGGGATGATCTCCGGTGGCGCGTTCGCGATGTCGAGCGTGCCGCGGGCTGGTCTCGCCTACACCTGGACCCTGATGCTCGCCTCGGTCGGCTCGCTTTTTCTTTGCGGCGGCGCGACCTATCTCGTGCTCGTCGTGTTCCTGCTGCTCTACACCTCGTTCATGGTGCGGCACCTGGTGTCGCACGGCAACGTGTTCCTGGAAAACCTGAAGGCGCAGATCCGGCACGAGCGCCAGAACGAGACGATCTCGCTGCTTCTGAAGGAATTCCAGGAGAACGCCGCGAGCTGGCTGTGGCAGACCGATGCCGAGGGCCGTCTGATCGACGCGCCGCAGCGCTTCGCCGACGTGGCCCAGCTTCCGCTCGATCAGCTCAAGGGCGAGCGGCTGATCGATACGCTGAAATATCTCTGCCCGACGGATACGGCGACGCTCAAGACGTTCGCCGATCGGATGGCGCAGCGGCTGTCGATCCCGGAGATCCTGATCCACGTCGTGGTTGCCGGCGGCGAGCGCCGCCGTTGGGCGCTGACGGCGCGGCCGGCGCGGGATCACGAGGGCAAGTTCGCAGGCTATCGCGGCTTCGGCCGCGACGTCACCGAGCGCTGGCGCGCCGAGCAGGCGGAAGCTGAAAGCCGCGCCAAGTCCGACTTCCTGGCGATGATGAGCCACGAGATCCGCACGCCGATGAACGGCGTGCTCGGGCTCGCTTCGACCTTGCTGGAGACCAAGCTCGACGACGAGCAGCGTCATGCGGTCATGACGATCCGCGAGTCCGGCGACAACCTGCAGCGCATCCTCAACGACATCCTCGATCTGTCCAAGCTCAACGCCGGCAAGCTCGAATTCGAGACGGTGGAGTTTTCGCCGGCGGCGCTGGTCGAGGCGGTTACTGCCATCATGGGCGTCAACGCGAAATCGAAGAGCCTGCTGGTCAACGCGGATATCGATCCGAAGCTGCCGCCGGCGCTCAAGGGCGACGTGGCGCGCATTCGTCAGGTGCTGATCAATCTCGCCTCCAATGCGGTGAAGTTTACCGAGCAGGGAGGCATCACCATCGCCGTGGCCTGCCGCGCGCGCGACGATCAGAAGGCGACCATCGAGTGGCGCGTTTCCGACACCGGCATCGGCATTCCCGCCGATCGGGTCGGCAAGCTGTTCACGGATTTCGCCCAGGCCGATGCCTCGATCAACCGCCGCTTCGGCGGCACCGGGCTCGGTCTGGCGATCTCCCGGCGGATCATCGAGCAGATGGGCGGGGTTATCGCGGTGTCGTCGGTGCAGGGCGAAGGCTCGACCTTCCGCTTCAGCCTGACCTTGCCGTGGAGTGACAAGCAGGTGTCCGATCAGCGCGCCGACCGGGTCGGTGCCGGCGACCTCAAGGCGCGGATCGAGGCGCTCGGCCGTCCCTTGCGCGTGCTGATCGCCGAGGACGACGCCACCAACCGCATGGTGGTGTCGAAGATGCTGCAGGAGTTCCCGGTCGACAAATGCATCGTTCCGGATGGCTTGCAGGCGGTGAAGGCGGCCGACGAACAGGCGTTCGACCTGGTGCTGATGGACGTTCGCATGCCGGAGATGGACGGCATCACCGCGACCCGGGCCATTCGGGCCAAGGGTGGACGGCTGGCCGGGCTGCCGATCATCGCGCTGACCGCGAATGCCTTCCCCGACGATATCAAGCAGTGCCGCGAGGCCGGCATGACCGACTTTCTGGCCAAGCCGTTGCGCAAGCCGGCGATGGTGGCGGCGATGCTGAAGGCAATCGGCACGCCCGCGCCCAGCGTCGAGGCGCCGGCACTGGCGCCGTCTGATGTCCCGGCTGCGACGGCGGAGGCCTGAGCCGATAACGAGGGGAGCTAGACCGAGAAGCTGGTGCCGCAGCCGCAGGAGGCGGTGGCGTTGGGATTATTGACCCGGAACGAGGCGCCCATCAGGTCGTCGACGAAATCGACCTCCGAGCCGGCGAGAAACGGCACCGAGGCGGGATCGACCAGCACCACGGCGCGATCGCGCTCGATGACGAGGTCGTCGTCGGCCTTGGCACGGTCGATGTCGAACTTGTACTGGAAGCCGGAGCAGCCGCCGCCTTCGACCGAGATGCGCAGCATCGCGCCGGCGCTCTCCTTGCCGAGGATCTCGCCGATGCGGCGGGCTGCGCGTTCGCTGATGGTGACGGGGCCGGTCGAGGCATCAGTCATGGCAGGAGGTCTCCGAGAGCAGTGCGTCATGCCCTATTCATTTGGTCGCGGGCACTCCCCATAGTTAAGTGGGCTCCGCCGAGGAATCAAATCGCAAAAGGAACAATCGCCCGTGTCGGTCGGAATGGCTGCCCCCCGCGCTCCCTATTCCTGCGATCCCGATCGCAGCCGCGGCCGCCTGTTCGCCGAGCCGCCGTCCCGCACCCGCAGCCCCTTTCGCCGGGATTGCGACCGCGTCATCCATTCGACCGCCTTCCGCCGGCTGAAGCACAAGACCCAGGTGTTCGTCTTCCACGAAGGCGACCACTACCGCACACGCCTGACCCATTCTTTGGAAGTCGCCCAGATCGCCCGCGCGCTGGCCCGCCAGTTCGGCCTCGATGAGGACCTGACGGAGACGCTGGCCTTGGCGCATGATCTCGGCCACCCGCCGTTCGGCCATGCCGGCGAGCGGGCGCTGAACCGCTGCATGGCCGAGCATGGCGGCTTCGACCACAATGCCCAGACATTGCGCATCGTCACCTCGTTCGAGCAGCGCTACCCGGAGTTCGACGGCCTCAACCTGACCTGGGAATCGCTCGAGGGCATCGTCAAGCACAACGGGCCGTTGCGGGAGCCGATCCCGCCGGGAATCGCCGAGTTCAATGCCCGGTTCGACCTGGAGCTGTGGAGCTACGCCTCGCTCGAGGCCCAGGTCGCGGCGCTCGCGGACGACATCGCCTATGACGCCCACGACATCGACGACGGGCTGCGGGCCGGCCTGTTCACGGTCGATGACCTCCAGGAAATTCCGCTGCTCGCGGCGATGATCGCCGAGATCGACCGCCAATATCCGGCGCTCGATCCGATCCGGCGCGGAGCCGAACTGGTGCGCGAGCTGATCTCCTATCTGATCGCAGCCGTAGCCGCCGAGGCCGAGCGCCGGATCGCGCGGGCGCAGCCGATGTCGCCTCACGACATCAGGCGGCACAGCGGGCCGCTGGTGGCATTTCCGGCCGATGTCGCCGAGCACGAGGCGACCATCAAGGGGTTTCTCTGGCAGCGGATGTACCGCCATGAGCGGGTGATGCGGGTGATGCGCGACGCCGAGCGCATCGTCGCCGACCTCTACGGCCGCTACCATGAGGACGGTTCGACGCTGCCCGCAGGCTGGCTGGACGGTTGCGACGGCGAGGGCGATCGGGCTCGCCGCATCGGCCATTTTATCGCCGGAATGACGGACCGTTTCGCCTTAACCGAGCACCACCGGCTTTTTGACTCGACTCCGGATTTGCGTTAGGCGGCGGCATGGTCGAACAAGCTTCCACCCCTTACCTTTTTGCCGACATGCTCGCGCGTGTCCACGCCGTATGTGCCATCATCGCCAAGCAGGGCGGCTGGCCCGAAGACATCGATCTTTCGCGCGTGGTGGTCGAGCCGCCGCGCGATCCGAGCCATGGCGACATGGCCACCAATGCCGCGATGGTGCTCGCCAAGGAGGCGAAGGCCAAGCCGCGCGATCTCGCCGAACAGATCGCCGAGCGCCTGCGCGCCGATGAGCTGGTCGCCAAGGTCGACGTCGCCGGGCCCGGCTTCATCAACCTGACCCTGCAGCCGACCGTCTGGGCGCAAGCGCTCGGCACGATCCTGCGCGAAGGCGCTGCCTACGGCCGCGTCGCGCCGGTGCCGGGCGCGCCGAAAGTCAACGTCGAGTACGTCTCGGCCAATCCGACCGGGCCGATGCATGTCGGGCACTGCCGCGGCGCCGTGTTCGGCGATGCGCTATGCAGCCTGCTGCAGTTCGCCGGGCGCGACGTCACGCGCGAGTACTACATCAACGACGCCGGCGCCCAGGTCGACGTGCTCGCGCGCTCCGCCTTCCTCCGGTATCGCGAGGCGCTCGGCGAAGACATCGGCGCGATTCCGGATGGGCTCTATCCCGGCGACTATCTCAAGCCGGTCGGGCAGGCGCTGGCGGCCGAGCACGGCGACAAGCTCAAGGCCATGCCTGAGACCGAGTGGCTGCCGATCGTACGCGACAAGGCGATCACGATGATGATGGCCGAGATCAAGGACGATCTCGCCGCGCTCAACATCCGTCATGACGTGTTCTTCTCGGAGCGTTCGCTGATCGCAGGTAGCACCAACAAGGTTGCCGACACGATCGAGTTCCTGCGCGAGCGGGGCGACGTGTATGAAGGCCGTCTGCCGCCGCCGAAGGGCGCGCCGCCCGAGGACTGGGAGGATCGCGAGCAACTGCTGTTCCGCGCTACCGCCTATGGCGATGACGTCGATCGTCCACTGATCAAGTCGGACGGCAGCTACACCTATTTCGCCTCCGACATTGCCAATCACCGGCACAAGTTCGAGCGCGGCTTCGCCGACCTCATCGACGTGTTCGGCGCCGATCACGGCGGCTACATCAAGCGCATGCAGGCCGCGGTGAAAGCGGTGACCGCCGGACAGGCGGTGCTCGACGTCAAGGTCGTGCAGCTCGTCAAGCTGTTGCGCAATGGCGAGCCGGTGAAGATGTCGAAGCGCTCCGGCGACTTCGTCACCTTGCGGGAAGTTGTTGATGAAGTGGGGCGCGATGCGGTCCGTTTCATGATGCTCTATCGCAAGAACGACGCCGTGCTCGATTTCGACCTGGCCAAGGTGATCGAGCAGTCGCGCGACAATCCGGTGTTCTACGTCCAGTACGGTCACGCGCGGGGGCATTCGATCTTCCGCAATGCGCGGGAGAGCGTGCCCGAGCTGCCGGAGGAGGAGGGGGCACGGCTGGCGTTCCTCCGCGAGGCCAAGCTCGAAAAACTCTCCGACTCGGCCGAACACGACCTCTTGAAACGCCTGGCACTGTACCCACGTACGGTGGAGAGCGCGGCCCTGGCGCATGAGCCGCACCGGATCGCCTTCTACCTGTATGAACTTGCAAGCGAATTTCACGCCCTCTGGACGCGGGGGCGGGATTTGCCCTATTTACGCTTCATTATCGATGATGATGCAGAATTGACCAAGGCACGTTTGGCCATGGTTCAGGGCGTCGTCTCGGTTCTGGCGTCGGGACTTGCGATCTTGGGCGTTAATGCTCCTGATGCAATGCGCTGATTGGGGGAAACACACGACTTCAGTTGGGGGCCTCAATCTGGCAGGGTCCGCCTTAGGACGCATATGCGGCTCACCCGCAGGGACGCTTCATCACGATGGCTGATCGTTACCAGGACAGACCCTTTCCCGCTGATGGTTTTGGCCGTGGTGGAAACCAGCAGGCCGATGCCGATCCGCTCGCCGAACTCGCTCGCCTGATCGGGCAGAACGATCCTTTTGCCGCCTCGGGCCGGGCCACCCCGCAGTCTCAGCCGCGGCCGATGGCGCGCCCCGCGGCGCCCGCGCCAGAACAGCCGGTCCCCGGCATGCCTTCGGCCGGTGCCCCGGCCTGGATGCAGCGAGCCCAGCCTGCCGCCGCCAACCCCTTCGCCGACATGGGCCGCGAGCCGCCGCAGCCGGCGCCCGCACCGCCGGCCTTTCCGGCGGGCTATCAGGATCCGCGCGGCCAGCCAGGCTTCCCTGATCAGGATTTCGCGCCCGCGCCCGCTCCCCGGCAGCAGCAGGGTTATCCGAACGCGGAGTTCGCCGATCAGTTGTCCAAGCTCGACTACAGCGTCGGCGAGTCGCGCCACGGGTTCGCCGAGAATGATCGCGACTACAACCGCGACAACGGCTTCGATGACAATGAGCCGGACTCCTCGCGCTATGACGATGCGCTGTTCGGGCAGATGGGCTCGGGACAGCAGGGGTTTCAGGGCGAAAACGATTTCCAGGACAGCCAATACGGCTATCAGGACGGTTACGACGAAGGCGAGGAAGAGGAGCGGCCGCGGCGGCGCAGCGGCATGAGCACCGTGCTCGCGGTGCTGACCCTTGCGGTGGTCGGCACCGGCGGCGCCTACGGCTACAAGACCTACATCTCGTCCGGCCGGACCGGCGAGCCGCCGATCATCCGCGCTGACAACAGTCCGACCAAGATCATGGCCCAGCAGGATCCGACGCCGAAGGTGCCGGATCGGCTGCTCGGCAATGACGGCGGCGAGAAGCTGGTGTCCCGCGAGGAGACGCCGATGGATCTGAACACCCGCGGCGGCAATCCGCGCGTGGTGTTCCCGCAGATGAACCAGAATGCGGCTCCGCCGCCGGTCAGCGCCGGGGCGGCCCCGATGTCGCAGATGGCCAATGCCAATGGCATTTTGCCCAACAGTGATCCGCGTCCGATCAAGACGCTGTCCGTGACGGGAGGCAATCAGGCCGCCGCGGTCGATCCGCCGATGCCTGCGACGCCTCCAACCAAACCGGCGGCGACGCCGAAGGGCCGTAAATCGCCGGCCAACGCCAACGCGTCGGCCGCCAACGACAGCCCGATGCCGCTGACACCGCAGCCGGCCGCGCCGGCGAGCGCGCCGGCTCGGATCGCCGCAGCCGTGCCGGTCACCGAGCAGACCCAGAACGATCGGACCGGCGGTTATCTGGTCTCGATCTCGTCGCAGGCCAGCGAGGCCGAGGCGATGACATCGTACAAGGCGGTGCAGGACAAGTACGGCGCCGTACTGGGCAAATACGAGCCGATCATCAAGCGGATGGATCTGGGTGAGAAGGGTGGCGTCAGGTACCGCGCGGCCGTTGGGCCCTTCGCGACGAAGGAAGAGGCCAACAAGATGTGCGGATCGTTGAAAACTGCCGGCGGACAGTGTTTCCCGTTTAGCAACAATTAAGGCTCGCTTGACCGCCTCCGAGGCGGGGTCTATGCGGCCCGCATGACCATGCGGGCTTTCATCACCGGCATCTCCGGACCGGATCTCAGCGACGCCGAGCGCGCGTTCATCCGCGAGTTCAGGCCCTGGGGCTTCATCCTGTTCAAGCGCAACGTCCAGTCACCCGCCCAAGTGACTGAACTGGTTGAGGAATTAAGGGCCTGCGTCGGCCGCGCCGACGCTCCCGTTCTGATCGACCAAGAGGGTGGCCGGGTGCAGCGCCTGGGGCCGCCGCATTGGCCGGCCTATCCCGCCGGCGTGGTGTTCGACCGTCTCTACGACCTTGATTCGGCCGCAGGCCTCCGTGCCGCCTGGCTCAGCGCCCGCCTGATCGCCGATGACCTGATCGCGCTCGGCATCACCGTGGATTGCCTGCCGCTCGCCGACGTCCCCGTCGCCGGTGCCGATGCCGTGATCGGGGATCGGGCCTATGGCACGACGCCAACGAAGGTCGCTGCAATTGCCCGGGCGGTGACGGAGGGGCTGGAGCAGGGCGGCGTGCTGCCGGTCCTGAAGCACATTCCGGGGCATGGCCGGGCCACCGCCGACACCCATTTCCGCCTGCCGACCGTGGACGCGCCAGAAGCGGAACTTGACGCCACCGATTTCGCCGCCTTCGGGCTGCTGGCCGACCTCCCGATGGCGATGACTGCACATGTTGTGTTTAGCGCGATCGACGCCGCCCATCCGGCCACGACTTCTGCGACAATGATCGAACGGGTGATTCGCAAACGGATCGGGTTCCAGGGTTTGTTGATGAGTGATGACGTTTCCATGAACGCATTGGCCGGATCGATCGCCGAGCGTACGCGCGCGATCGTCGCGGCCGGCTGCGACATGGTTCTGCATTGCAACGGCAAGCTCGACGAAATGAAGGCCGTCGCAGCGGAAACGCCGGAGCTGGCCGGCCAGGCTCTGATCCGCGCCGATCGTGCACTTGCGGCGCGCAAGGCACCCACAGGCTTCGATCGTGACGCCGCGCGCGGCGAGCTCGACGCCCTGATCAACCGGCTGGGACCCGCGAGCGCATGACCGCTGAAATTCTGTCGTTTGAAACCGGCCGTCCCACGACGGAGCTGGCCGAGGCCGAGCCGGCGTTGGTCGTCGACGTCGAGGGCTACGAGGGCCCGCTCGATCTGCTGCTCGCGCTGGCGCGGCAGCAGAAGGTCGACCTCGCCAAGATCTCGATCCTGGCGCTCGCCGACCAATATCTTCAGTTCATCGAGGCCGCCCGCAAGATCCGGCTGGAGCTCGCCGCCGACTATCTCGTGATGGCGGCCTGGCTCGCCTTTCTGAAGTCGCGCCTGCTGCTGCCCGAGCCGCCGGCGCAGGAAGGTCCGAGCGCCGAGGAGATGGCCACGGCACTTGCCAACCGGCTGCGCCGGCTGGAGGCGATCCGCGAGGCCGCCAATCGCCTGATGAACCGGCCGCAGTTCCAGCGTGACGTGTTCCCGCGCGGTAACCCGGAGGCCATCGCGGAGGTCCGTCGTCCCAAATTCACCGCGACCCTGTTCGACCTGCTGTCGGCCTATGCCATCCAGCGGCAGTCGCGCGTCGTCACGTCCGTTCATATGGCCAAGCGCACCGTCTGGTCGCTCGCCGAGGCGCGCGCGTCGCTCGAACGGCTCGTCGGCATGACCGAGGTGTCGGACGACTGGGGATGTCTCGACGACTACCTGCTGGATTACGTCGTCGAGCCTGCACAGAAGGCCACCGTCTTCGCATCGAGCTTTGCGGCCGTCCTCGAGCTGGTTCGCGAAGGCAAGCTCGAGCTGAACCAGAAGCAGGCGTTCGCGCCGCTGTATTTTCGTAAGCGTCCACCGATCCAGCCCGGCGCCATGGCTGCGCCGGACTTGACGGTTGAGTAACGAACAAGGAGACCCTGCCATGGCAAGCTTGGCGGAACTGCGCATGGAAGAGCCCGACGAGATCGCGATCGAGCCCGCGGCGCGCCCCGAAGAGTTGCGCATCCTCGAGGCTCTCCTGTTTGCCTCGGCCGAACCGCTCGAGCAGGCCGCGCTCGCCAAGCGTATGCCTGAAGGTGTCGACATCAAGGCCGCACTGGCGCAGCTGCAGGCGGAGTACGCCAATCGCGGCGTCAATCTCGTGCGCGTCGCCAGCAAATGGACCTTCCGCACCGCCGGCGATCTCGCCTGGCTGATGACGCGCGAGAGCACCGAGACGCGCAAGCTGTCGCGTGCGGCGATCGAGGTGCTGGCCATTGTCGCCTATCATCAACCGGTGACGCGCGCCGAGATCGAAGAGATCCGCGGCGTCGTCACCTCCAAGGGAACGCTGGACGTTCTGCTGGAGACCGGCTGGATCAAGCCGCGCGGGCGCCGCAAGACCCCAGGCCGTCCGCTGACCTTCGGCACCACCGATGCGTTCCTGGCCCAGTTCAGCCTGGAGACCCTGGGCGATCTGCCAGGCCTGGAAGAGCTGAAGGGCACGGGCCTGCTGGATTCCCGTCTGCCGACCGGCTTCACCGTCCCGACGCCATCGGACGATCCGACGCTCCGGGAGGACGAGGAGCCGCTGGATCCGGGCGACCTCGATCTGGCGCTTGCGCCGGCGGTCGAGGCCGAACCTGGCGACGCTGAGGCGGCAGAGACCGAAACGGCGGAAATGGAGACGGTCGCAGCCGAGACAGCCGTGGCCGAGGCTGCCGAGGGCGAGATGGGAACCGCCGAGACCGCGGTTCAGGACGACGCCTCGTCGCAGGTCGCCGTTGGCGATCTGGAACTGCCCGGCACCGATGCGGAAACCGACACGACGGAGCTGGACTTCGCCGTCGAGGAGACCGAGCTCGAGCAGGAGGACGAGGCCGTGACCGAGCTCGTCGAAACTTCTGCCGAGGCTCAGGCTCAGGTGGAGGACGAGGCAGAAGCAGAGGCCGAGATCGACGCGGCAGACCACGAGATCGACGCCGCCGATGACGAGCACGATCGCGATACCGACGAGGACGGCTCGCCGCACCAAAACTAGTGGTCGGAGCTGTTAACACTCGCGTTATTACGTAGGTCCCGCCGCGAATTGTCGGACCTTAAGTGCTTGTTTTTGGAGGCGTTGGCGCCTACCTTCCGCCCAGATCGGGCTGTCCGCGCGCTATTTTCGGCCGGTGCTAGGCCGCGTTCGTGTTGCTGTTTCGCAATCGAATGCTAGAAGCGAAGTGTCGCGGTCAAGTCCATGGATATGACGCGGTTTCGGCGGTAGCGTCGACGGGCAGTCGGGTGAAGGCTGCGCCGGTGTTTGGAGGGTTGCAGGATGGGTTCGCTTAGCATTTGGCACTGGATCGTCGTGATCGCGGTCGTCCTGCTGTTGTTCGGGCGCGGCAAGATTTCCGATCTGATGGGCGACGTCGCGCAGGGCATTAAGGCGTTCAAGAAGGGCATGCAGGACGACGACAAGGCGCCGGAGAAGACCGAGCCCGTCAAGTCGATCGATCATGGCGCCACGCCTTCGGCCACCCGCACGGATGTCGGCAGCAAAGCCGTTTGATCTGCGCGTGAAAGGCGCGGGCGGCGCGCCCCCGCAGGGACGGCACCGGGACCTGTTCAGGCAGGCCCGGGCAGGCGGGATCAGAGGCGTCGTCGCGTAGGCGGATTGTTTCATGTTCGATATCGGCTGGAGTGAGCTGCTCGTCATTGGGGTCGTCGCGTTGATCGCGATCGGTCCCAAGGAGCTTCCGGGCGTCCTGCGCATGGTCGGGCAATGGATCGGCAAGGCGCGCCGGATGGCCTCGGAGTTCCAGGGCCAGTTCCAGGAGGCGATGCGCGAAGCGGAAATGGCCGACCTCAAGAAGAGTTTCGACGAGGTCCGTGAGGCCGCCAGCGGTTTCACCCCGACCGGCGTGATCTCCTCGTTGCAGCGCGACGTCGACAAGGCTCTCGATATCGAGGGGATCGACAAGCCTACTGAGCCGGCGCCCGCACCGGACGCGGCCGCTGCTTCGTCCGAGCCTCCTTTGATGACCCCGACGCCCCCCGAACCGCCACAGGCCGAGACCTTCGTGGAGGCTGAAGCTCATCAACCGGTGGGCGAGCCGCTGGCGATCGTACGTGAAATCAAGCCCGAGCCGCAGCCCGAAATGTCTGCGTCAGCAGAAGCTGAACGCCTGAAGGACGCCAAAGCGTCATGACCGTCGAAGATATCGAGGCCAGCAAGGCCCCGTTGATGGACCACCTGATCGAGCTGCGGTCGCGGCTGATCAAGGCGCTGCTCGGCTTCGGCGTGGCCTTCATCTTCTGCTTCTTCTTCGCCAAGCAGATCTACAACATCCTGGTGCTGCCGTTCGTCTGGGTGGCAGGTGCCGAGAACAGCAAGTTCATCTACACCCAGCTGCTCGAATATTTCATCACGCAGCTCAAGCTGGCGATGTTCGGCGCCGGCTTCATCTCCTTTCCGATCATTGCGACGCAGATCTACAAGTTCGTGGCGCCCGGCCTCTACCGCCACGAGCGCAATGCTTTCCTCCCTTACCTGATAGCGACCCCCGTCTTCTTCGTGCTCGGCGCCATGCTGGTCTATTTTGCGGTGTGGCCGATGATCGTGCGCTTCTCACTCGGCATGCAGCAGCTCGGCGGCCCCGAGACGGCGCAAATCGCGTTGATGCCAAAGGTCGGCGAATATCTGTCGCTGATGATGTCGCTGATCTTCGCCTTCGGCATCGCATTCCAGCTCCCGGTCATCCTGACCCTGCTTGGGAGGATCGGCATCGTCACCTCGCAGATGCTGAAGGAGAAGCGGCGCTATTTCATCGTGATCGCCTTCATCATCGCGGCCGTCCTGACGCCGCCCGACGTGCTCAGCCAGGCCTCGCTGGCATTGCCGCTGCTGGCCCTCTACGAGGGCGCGATCATCGCGGTCGGCATCGTCGAGAAGCAGGCGGCTGCGGCCAAGGCGGGCTCTTCGTCGGGCTCCGGCAACTTGCCGACCACGCCAGCGGAATAGGGCAGGCCCGCAAGCCCGGGCTCCATCCCGGGCGTTGCCTGTTCCCATCCGCCGCCTTTCGCGGTAGTGCAGGCCGGCCCGTGATCCACGGCGACTCGCCGACATCTTTCGTTCCCAGGACCGAACGACCATGCACGACATCAGATCGATCCGTGACAACCCGCAAGGTTTCGATGCGGCGCTGACGCGCCGGGGTCTGTCGCCCCAGTCGTCGCAACTGCTGGGCATCGACGAGCGGCGTCGCGCGGCGATCCTGGCGTCCGAGCAGGCGCAGGCCCGGCGCAACGCCGCTTCCAAGGAAATCGGCGAGGCCAAGAAGGCCAAGGACGAGGCGCGTGCGAGCGCGTTGATGGAGGAGGTCGCGAGGCTCAAGACCACGATGCCGGAGCTCGAGGCCGCAGCGAAGCAGGCCGACCAGGAGCTGGCGCGCGAGCTGTCAGCGATTCCGAATCTGCCGCTCGACGAAGTGCCCGACGGCAAGGACGAGCACGACAATGTCGAGCGCCATGTGTTCGGCGCCAGGCGCAACTACGCGTTCGCGCCCAAGCCGCATGACGACATTGGTTCACCGCTCGGCATGGACTTCGAGGCGGCCGCAAAACTGTCGGGCGCGCGCTTCGTCGTCCTGAAGAAGGGACTGGCGCGGCTGGAGCGCGCGCTTGGGCAATTCATGCTCGACCTGCACACGACCGAGCACGGCTACACCGAGATCAACCCGCCGCTGCTGGTGCGTAACGACGTCATGTTCGGCACGGGACAATTGCCGAAGTTCGAGGACGACCAGTTCTGGGCCGTGAAGGGCGAGCTGATTGCGGAGCCGGATGATCGCCTCAAGACCGAGCGGCTCGGACTCATTCCAACTGCTGAGGTTGCCCTGACCAACCTCGTGCGCGAGTCCATCGTCGACGAGAAGGAGCTGCCGATGCGGCTCACGGCGCTGACGCCGTGCTTCCGCGCCGAGGCAGGCGCGGCCGGCCGCGACACCCGCGGCATGATCCGTCAGCATCAGTTCACCAAGGTCGAGCTGGTCTCGATCACGACGCCGGAAGCCAGCAAGGACGAGCATGAGCGCATGCTGGCCTGCGCCGAGGAGGTGCTGCGCCGGCTCGATCTGCACTATCGCGTCATCACGCTGTGCACCGGCGACATGGGCTTCTCCTCGCAGAAGACCTACGACATCGAGGTCTGGATGCCGGGGCAAGGCGATGGCGGCGCCTTCCGCGAGATCTCCAGCTGTTCGGTGTGCGGCGACTTCCAGGCGCGCCGCATGGATGCACGCTATCGCGGAAGTGACGGCAAGCCGCGCTTCGTGCACACATTGAACGGCTCGGGCACGGCTGTCGGCCGTGCGCTGATCGCGGTCATGGAGACCTATCAGCAGGCCGACGGCTCGATCGCGGTCCCCGACGTGCTGCAGCCCTATATGGGCGGCCTCAAGGTGGTGGCCGCCGAGCCATAGCGCCGCGGCAAATTGCATCCGCCCCGGTCGCCGCCATTGCGTGGCGGCCGGCGGGTCGTATCCTCCGGTTCTGTTCAGCAATTGCTTTTCAGAAACCGGCAACATGGTCCTGCATCGGGATATTTTCTGGATCGGGCGGCAATGGGCCGTCACCGGCTCCGGCATCCAGGCGGTCGATCAGCGCCTGAAGGGAGCGTTCGACGTCGATTGCTCGAGGGTCTGGGACGAGGGTCTGCACGACTCGCTGCGCGATCAGCCCTGGTTCAACCCGGTCGACTTCGAGAAGGCGTTGAGTGTCGCGCGGGCCCGGTTTGCAGCAGTGCCGCCGACCGAGCCTTCAGCAGTGCCGGCGCCTCCTGCTCAGCAGGCAGCCGGCGTATCCGGCACGTCCAGCCTACCGTTGAGGCTGGGCATACGAGGGCAGCTCGCCAGGTTCCTGCCGCAGTGGCGGATCCGGCATTGACCGGGTGATGCCGGCGAGCGCTCGGGTTTGCCTCGCTGCTGCACAGCAGATAAGACACCCCCGAACGATGCTTTCGAAGAGACGGAAGGTTGGCCATGCGGATTCTCTGCACCAATGACGACGGGATCCATGCGCCGGGTCTCAAGGTGATCGAGGAGATCGCACGGGCCCTGTCCGACGACGTCTGGATCGTGGCGCCCGAGCTCGACCAGAGCGGCGTGTCGCATTCGCTCTCGCTCAATGATCCGTTGCGGCTGCGCGAGGTCGGCCCGCGCCACTTTGCCGTGCGCGGCACGCCGACCGACTGCGTCATCATGGGGGCCCGGCATATCCTGGGGGCGAAGCTGCCCGACGTGGTGCTGTCCGGCGTCAACAAGGGCCGCAACGTTGCCGAGGACGTGGTCTATTCGGGCACCATCGCCGGCGCGCTCGAAGGCACCATTCTCGGCTTGCCGTCGTTCGCCCTGTCGCAGGAATTCAGCATCGCCACTCGCGACAAGCCGTCCTGGGACACCGCGCTCAAATTCGGCCCGCAGATCGTGCGCAAGGTGCTCGAAGCCGGCGTGCCGAGGAATACAGTGATCAACGTCAACTTCCCCGCCTGTGCACCGGAAGAGGTCAGGGGCGTCGTGGTCACCCGCCAGGGCAAGCGC
Organism: Bradyrhizobium sp. SZCCHNRI1009; assembly: GCF_032487575.1. Classification (NCBI taxonomy): domain Bacteria; kingdom Pseudomonadati; phylum Pseudomonadota; class Alphaproteobacteria; order Hyphomicrobiales; family Nitrobacteraceae; genus Bradyrhizobium; species Bradyrhizobium sp. SZCCHNRI1009. The sequence continues at coordinate 63,946 of NZ_JAUEUL010000003.1, forward strand.
AATCTCGGCTTCTTGAAGGTCGATGAGCGGCGCGACGGCCGCGGCAACCCCTATTTCTGGATCGGCTTCGACCGGGCAGCTTCGCTCGATTTGCCCGACGAGGGGACGGACCTCGCAGCTCTCGCGGCGCACTACGTGTCAGTGACTCCGCTTCGCCTGGATCGCACGGACGAGGCGTTCTCCGGCAAGCTCAGCGACATTCTCGGCTGAAGCGCCTTCTACCCCTGCGGCTCAGCGCCACGCAGGGCATGATCGATCGCCTTTCCGAGCGTCTCGAGCTGGAACGGCTTCTGCAGGGCCGGCCGGTCGCGATATTCTTCCGGCAACCCCGACGAGCCGTAGCCGGTTGCGAAGATGAAGGGCCGGTTGCGCGCCTTGATGAGATCGGCCACCGGCGAGATGACCTTGCCGTTGACGTTGACGTCGAGAATGGCAACGTCGAAATAGGTGCTCTCGGCCAGCCGCATCGCTTCGCCGATTTCGCCGGCCTCGGCCGCGACGGTGTAGCCGAGCTCTTCCAGCATGTCGGCCACCATCATTCGGATCATGACTTCGTCTTCAACCAAAAACACAGAGCCGCGCGGCGGCCGCGGTGCAGTCATGATGTCAGTCCTTGCCCATATCCGATTTGACGCTCGCAAATAACGGCTTATGGCGCAACGTCAACAATGTCGTCTTTCATGGCCGTGCGGCGTGGGCACGATCGCCCATAAGGTGAACGAACCGGACCCGACTTGGTTCCTCGTGCGGAACGCGGTCGTCGTCGGGACCATGACGGTGCATCCTGGTTGCGACGGGCGCGCGGAAAATCGGTGCGCAACCCTCGCCCGGCAGGTAAATTGCGCAGGAGCCCACCAACCGACATCCCGATGCCCCCAGCTGCTCCTCCCGAGAAAATGATGTTTCAGCTGACCCTGCGTCGGCGCGGGATCAGCGATCAGGCGGTGTTGCGTGCGATGGAAGAGGTGCCGCGGGAGGAGTTCGTTCTGCCGGCCGACCGCCCGGACGCCTATCGCGACAGCGCGATGGCGATCGCTTGTGGACAGACCATCAGCCAGCCCTTCGTCGTCGCCTACATGACCGAGCAGCTCAAGCTGCAGAAGTCCCATCGTGTCCTCGAAATCGGGACGGGGTCGGGGTACCAGGCCGCGATTCTGTCCAGGCTGGTTACCAACGTCCTGACGGTGGAGCGCTTCCGGACATTGGCCGACAAGGCCAGGGAGCGGTTGGAGAAGCTCGGCTGCTTCAATGTCGAGGTCATGCTCGGCGATGGCTACGCGCTGCCGCCGGGGGGCGGCCAGTTCGACCGCATCATCGTAACGGCGGCGATGGATGAGATTCCCCAGAGCCTGCTCGACCGGCTGGAGCCGGACGGTATCCTGATCGCGCCGGTCGGGCCGCAACACGGGGTGCAGACGCTCGTCAGGATCACGCGGACGGGTGATCGTTTCGACCGAAAAGAGCTCGTCGACGTGCGATTTGTGCCGGCAATTCCGGGAATTGCGCGCGAACTCTAAAGAGACGGATCAGCAGGCCGCACAACGCTTTATTCGCGGCTTAAGCGCTTATTTACCGCGGCTGTGTTTACTCGAATTCGTTGTTTGTTGCGTACGAGTGAGTAACCATGCCCGCCACTGTCGAGTTGCTTCGCTCGCGCCGCCTGCCGCAGGTTGCGGCGTTGGCGCTGATGTCATTCGGCGTCGCCGGCTGCAGCGCCGACATGTCGACGCGGCTGTCGCAGACGCAAAATCCGTTTTCAAACCCGTTTGCATCCGATTCCACCGGGTCGGTGCAGGCGCAGCCGCCCCGGCAGCACCAGCAATATAGCCAGTCCTACACGCCGGCTCCCGCGCCGGCGCCAGCCTATTCGTCCGCGGCGCTGCCGCCCCCGGCGGTCGGGGCTCCGCAATCCTATCCGACGGGCGGCGGTGCCGGAGGCATGTCGTCGGGCGGGCGCGGCGTCGCATCCTATGCGCCACCCGCTGCGGTCCCCGTCGCAGCGCCCGCCGTCGCCGCACCCCAGGCCTATGCACAGCCGGCGCATTCCTATGCTCCGCCGGCTCAGCCGCGGCTCGAGACCACCGGCACCGTGCCGCCGCGTTCGGTCGCGGCCGCGCGTCCTGCCAGTGGCACCAAGATCATCGTCGGCACCAGCGATACGCTCGACATCCTCGCCAAGCGCTACCGCGTGACGCCGGCTGAGATCCTGGCTGCCAACGGCTACAAGGGGCCGCGCGCGTTGTCGCCGGGCCAGCAGCTGATCATTCCGCATCCTGGCGCGGTGGCGGCTGCGCCCGCGGCCCAGCCCGTTGCTGCGGCGCCAATGATCGCGCCGAAGCCGGTGGCGGCCGCAGCACCGTCCACCGTCCACTTCGTCAACCGCGGCGAGACACTCGCCAGCATCGCCCGCCAGAATCATCTGACGGCGGCTGAGCTCGCCCGCGCCAACAACATCGATCAGGCATCGCCGCTGAAGCTCGGGACCAGGCTGACCGTCCCTGGCAGGGCCGTAGCGGCAGCCGCGCCGGTGGCCCCGGTCGCAACCGTTCCCCAGGCGGTTGCGACCGTGCCGGCGCCAGCGCCGACGACGCGGGTTGCGGCGGCAGGTCCGGTCCAGAGCGCCCGCCTGGCCCAGGCCAATCCGGCGCCCGAGAAGGAGGAGGAGCCGGCGCGGCCGGCCGAAACCACCAGCTCGCTGCCGACCTTCCGCTGGCCGGCTCGCGGCAAGGTGATCACGAGCTACGGCGCCAAGACCAACGGCAAGTCCAACGACGGCATCAACATCGCCGTGCCCGAGGGCACCCCGGTGAAGGCAGCCGAAGATGGCGTCGTCGCTTACGCCGGCAATGAATTGAAGGGCTATGGCAATCTGGTCCTGGTGCGGCATTCCAACGGCTATGTCACCGCATATGCCCATGCGAGTGAGCTGATGGTGAAGCGCGGTGATCCGATCAAGCGCGGCCAGGTCATTGCCAAGTCGGGTCAATCGGGAGAAGTCGGATCGCCGCAGCTCCACTTCGAGATCCGCAAGGGATCGTCTCCGGTTGACCCGCTGCAATTCCTCAACGGGGCGTGAGCCGCGACGCCTGCCGTCCTCACATGCAAGGGCTCGCCTCTGGGCGAGCCCTTGTCGTTTGAGGCGGGATATCAGCCAAAGGCGTCATTGCGAGCGCAGCGAAGCAATCCAGGGTGGTGTGCGGGACTCTGGATTGCTTCGCTGCGCTCGCAATGACGGAGGCTGAGACTGGTTGCGTGCCACGTAGGCGACTGTCATCGCCTGCGATGGGGCGCGGAAGGTCGGATTACTTCGCGCTCAGCCGCACGCCGAGGCGGCCCGCCAGATCCTGCGTGAACTGCCAGGCGACGCGGCCGGAGCGCGAGCCGCGCGTCGTGGCCCATTCCAGCGCCTCGCGCTCCAACTGATCCGCGGCGACTGCGATGTCGAAATGGCCGCAATAGCCTTTGACCATCGCGAGATATTCGTCCTGGCTGCAGCGGTGGAAGCCGAGCCACAGGCCGAAACGGTCGGATAGCGAGACCTTCTCCTCGACCGCTTCGCCCGGATTGATCGCGGTGGAGCGCTCGTTCTCGATCATATCGCGGGCCAACAGATGGCGTCGGTTCGAGGTGGCGTAGAGAATGACGTTCTCGGGCCGTCCCTCGATGCCGCCTTCGAGCACGGCCTTCAGCGATTTGTAGGACGCATCATTGCCGTCGAACGACAGGTCGTCGCAGAACACGATGAAGTGGAACGGCGCGGCACGCAGGATGTCCATCAGCGCCGGCAGGCTCTCGATGTCCTCGCGGTGAATCTCGATCAGCTTCAGCCGGTCGGCCGGCTTGCGCGTGACGTTGATGCTGGCATGGGCGGCCTTCACCAGCGATGATTTGCCCATGCCGCGCGCGCCCCACAACAAGGCGTTGTTGGCCGGCAGGCCGTTGGCAAAGCGCTCGGTGTTCTCGATCAGGATGTCGCGCATCCGGTCGATGCCCTTGAGCAGGTCGATCTCGACACGGCTGACGCGCGGCACCGTCGAGAGCCGGCCGTTCGGATGCCAGACGAAGGCGTCGGCCGCGTTGAGGTCAAGCGCGGGCGTGGCACCCGCATGGGTTGCCGCCAGATGCGCGGCAATGGCTTCCAGCGCACGGGCAATCCGGTCAGCCGTATCGTCGGAGGCGGGGCGGGCAGGACGTTTTGCCGCGATCTCTCGTGGCTTTTGCGCTGCAGGCCGGGTGCCTTTGGCGAGCGGTCCGAGGGCGTTTTTGGCGGGGCTACGGGACGGGGCTTTGGCTGGTTTTTTCGACATGCTGCAAGTTCCTGATGGGGCAGCCATATCGGGCCTCGCCGGCTGCCGCAAGCGGGGCGAAATGAAGGGGCGGGGCGCCTTGCTATTGGGACTGCTGCCGCTATATTCCGCGCGAAATTCGCAAGAGGCCGGCCCGCGCCGAGACATGCGTGGTTCGCCGGCTATTCCCGTCTCACCGGGCGCTGCCCACGAGGATCGACCACATGCTGATCACCCCTGCCTATGCCCAGGCCGCCGGCGCTGGCGACACCAACAGCATGCTGATGTCGCTGCTGCCGTTCGCGCTGATCTTCGTGATCATGTATTTCCTGATCCTTCGGCCGCAGCAGAAGAAGGTCAAAGAGCATGCCGACCTGGTCAAGAACGTCCGCCGCGGCGACACCATCGTGACCCAGGGCGGCCTGGTCGGCAAGGTGACCAAGGTCGTCGACGACGACCAGGTCGAGTTCGAGATCGCCGACGGCATCCGCGTGCGCCAGATGCGCCAGATGATCACCGGCGTCCGCACCAAGGGCGAGCCCGCGAAGGCAGACGCAAAGGACGACAAGAAGGACGAGAAGGCCGCGAGCTGATTGCGGCCCGGCCAGATCAACTCCGGCCTTCGCTCTCTAGTGATGTTCTGATTTTTCGGGCCGGCTACGGCCCTTACGGACAAGCTCCATGTTGTATTTCACGCGGTGGAAGGCGCTGGGCATCATTCTCACGGCGCTCGTCGTGTGCCTGTGCGCGGTGCCCAACTTCTTCTCCGAGGCGACGGTCAAGACCTGGCCGGCCTGGGCGCAGCGCCGGCTGGTGCTCGGCCTCGACCTGCAGGGTGGCTCCTATCTGCTGCTCGAGGTCGACTCCAACTACATCAAGAAGGAGCGGCTCGATGCCGTGCGCGACGACGTTCGCCGCACGCTGCGCGATGCCAAGATCGGCTACACCGGATTGGTGAGCCGGGGTGATGGGGTCGAGGTCCGGATCACCAAGGAAGGCGACACGGGAACTGCGATCTCCAAGCTGCGTGATCTCTCGCAGCCGCTCGGTGGGCTGCTCGGTTCCAGCGGCCAGCGCAGCCTCGAGGTCAGCGATGCCGGCGGCGGACTGGTCCGGCTGACGATCCCGCCGGCGGCCATCACGGAACGCATCCGCCAGACCATCGAGCAGTCGATGCAGATCGTCGAGCGCCGCGTCAACGAGCTCGGCACCGTCGAGCCGGTGATCCAGCGCCAGGGCAACGACCGCATCCTGGTGCAGGTGCCGGGCTTGCAGGATCCGACGCAGCTCAAGAACCTGCTCGGGCGCACGGCCAAGATGGAATTCCGCATGGTCGACACCTCGGTGCCGGCGGATCAGGCGATGCAGGGGCGGGTGCCGCCGGATTCCGAGGTGCTGCAGAGCGCGTCGCCGCCCAACCAGCCCTATGTCGTCAAGAAGCAGGTGCTGGTCTCCGGCGGAGATCTCTCCGACGCGCAGACCGGCTTCGACCAGCGCACCAACGAGCCGATCGTCACCTTCCGCTTCAACTCGGCCGGCTCGCGCAAGTTCGCGCAGGCCACGACCGAGAATGTCGGGCAGCCGTTCGCCATCGTCCTCGACAACAAGGTGATCTCGGCGCCGGTCATCCGCGAGCCGATCACCGGCGGCTCGGGCCAGATCTCCGGCAATTTCACCGTGCAGTCGGCCAACGAGCTCGCGATCCTGCTGCGCGCCGGCGCGCTGCCGGCGCCGCTCACGGTCATCGAGGAGCGCACCGTCGGTCCGGGTCTCGGCGCCGATTCGATCGCCAAGGGTGAGCTCGCCTCCTATGTCGGTTCGATCCTCGTCATCGTGTTCATGCTGGTGACCTACCGGCTGTTCGGCGTGTTCGCCAACATCGCGGTGGTCGTGAACGTCGCCATGATCTTCGGTGTGCTGTCGCTGCTCAACGCCACGTTGACCTTGCCGGGCATCGCCGGCATCGTGCTGACGGTCGGCATCGCCGTGGACTCAAACGTGCTGATCTATGAGCGCATCCGCGAGGAGCTGCGTGGCGGCCGCAACGCGATCTCGGCGATCGACGCCGGCTTCAAGCGCGCGCTGGCGACCATTCTCGACTCCAACATCACCACCTTCATCGCCGCCGCCGTGCTGTTCTACATCGGCACCGGCCCGGTGCGCGGCTTCGCCGTGACGCTGGGCATCGGCATCCTCACCACGGTCTTCACCGCCTTCACGCTCACCCGTCTGATCGTCGCGGGGTGGGTGCGGTGGAAGCGGCCGCAAAGCGTGCCAATCTAGGAGCTACTGTGACACACTGGGTTCTCATCGGGCTTGGCATCCTGATCGTGGTGCTGACGGTGGTCAGCGCGCTCGGCCTGCTGCCGTCGCTGCGCATCGTTCCCGACGACACGCATTTCGATTTCACGCAGTTCCGCCGCATCAGCTTCCCGATCTCTGCGGCGCTGTCGATCCTGGCGATCGTGCTGTTCTTCACCCATGGCCTGAACCTCGGCATCGATTTCCGCGGCGGCACCCTGCTCGAGGTGCGGGCCAAGTCCGGCACTGCCGACATTGCGGGGATGCGCGCGAAGCTGTCGACGCTCGGCCTCGGCGAAGTGCAGCTGCAGCAGTTCGGTGCTGATACTGATGCATCGGTTCTGATCCGTATCGCCGAGCAGCCTGGCGGTGATGCCGCGCAGCAGGAGGCCGCCAACAAGGTGAAGGCGGCGATCGGTGATTCCGTCGAATATCGCCGCGTCGAGGTCGTGGGTCCGCGCGTCTCTGGCGAGTTCCTCGCCGTCGGCTTGCTTGGCCTGATGCTCGCGATCGTCTCGATCCTGATCTATCTCTGGTTCAGGTTCGAGTGGCAGTTCGCGCTCGGCGCCATGATCGCCAACGTCCACGACATCGTGCTGACCATCGGCTTCATGTCGATCAGCCAGGTCGACTTCGACCTCACCAGCATCGCGGCGCTGCTGACCATTCTCGGCTACTCGCTGAACGACACCGTCGTCATCTACGACCGTATCCGCGAGATGCTGCGGCGCTACAAGAAGATGCCGATGCCGCAGCTGCTCAACGAATCGATCAACTCGACCTTGTCGCGCTCGATCATCACGCACGTCACGGTGACCCTGGCGCTGCTGGCGCTGCTCTTGTTCGGCGGCCCGGCGATCCACAGCTTCACCGCGGTGATGATGTTCGGAGTCGTGCTGGTCGGCACCTACACCTCGATCTTCATCGCGTCGCCGATCCTCATCTATCTTGGCGTGCATTCGGTCCGAGCCGAAGCGCAGGAGGAGAAGCCGGCGGCGAAGAAGAAGATGCCGTGATTCGAAGGAAGCTTGCCTTCGGATCAGATCTGGAGGCAGCAAGCTGGTCTCGGGCATGACCACTCCGAACGACACTCCGCACTTCCCGCGATCGGCGCCGATCGACGGCTATGGCAAAGGCGGCTTTGCCTTTGCCGGCATGTCGCACCGCGGCTCGCTGTTGTGCCTGCCCGACTCGATCTGGGCCTGGGATGTCACTCGGCCCGGCCAGATCGACCGATATTCGCTGCAGCGCGTTTTCGACGCGGCGAATAGAATCGACACGCTCATCATCGGCACCGGAAACGAAGTCTGGATCCCGCCCGCACCGCTGCGCGCGGCCCTGCGCGGCGTGAACGTCGTGCTCGATGCGATGCAGACCGGCCCCGCGATTCGCACCTACAACGTCATGATCGGCGAGCGGCGCCGGGTTGCGGCAGCGCTCATCGCCGTCCCATGAGCGAGACGAGCGCCAACAGCGACGCCGCGTTCTGTGCAGGCCTTGTCCGCGAGCACGATTTCGACCGCTACGCCTCGACGCTGTTCATGCCACCCGAGCCCCGGCGTGCGCTGTTGTCGCTGTACGCATTCAACGTCGAAGTAAGCCGCATTCGAGATCTGGTGTCGCAGCCGCTGCCGGGCGAAGTCCGGCTGCAGTGGTGGCACGACACGCTGACGGGTCACGAACATGGCGGCGCCGAGGGAAATCCCGTTGCGGCCGAATTGCTGCTCACCGTGCAGCGCTTCGCGCTTCCGGTCGAGCGGCTGACGCGCCTGGTCGATGAGCATCAGTTCGATCTCTACAACGATCCGATGCCGTCAATGGCGGCGCTGGACGGCTATCTCGGCGACACGCGTGGCGCGCTGTTCGCGCTGGCCGCGCAGATCATCGCGCCGCCGTTTGCGGACGCCGATCATCTCGCGCACCATGCCGGCATCGCGCAAGGGGTGCTCCAGGTGATCGCGTCGCTGCCGCGCGATGCCGCCCACCGGCAGCTCTACGTTCCGCTCGATCTTCTCGCGCGGCATGCCGTCGGCCAGGAGGAGATGTTCTCCGGCAAGGCATCACCGGCGATCCAGGAGGTGATCATGGACCTGCGCGGGCAGGCCCGGCAGCATCTCGATCACACCCTCGAACTGGCGCGTCAGGCGCCGCCGGCCGTGCGGCCGGTTCTGCTGCCGCTCGCGCTGGTCCGGCGCGACCTCGCGCGGGCCGGGCCCCGCGACGATCCGTTTCAACCGCGCCCCCGCTCGCGCCTTGCGACGCTGTGGACGCTGTGGCGGGCCGCGGGGACGGCGAGTTTTCGCGCGCGCTGACGCCGTCGCGGGCTCAAGCCGAGGGCATCGTGTTCCAGAGTGGCGGGCTGTGCAGGAGTCTCGGCATGTCCGGCGGCTCGTGCCGGTGGATCGTGCAGCGGGTGTCCCAGACGACGAGATCACCGGGCCGGCAGGTGTGGGTCCAACTGAACTCGGGCCGTTCGGCAAGCTGCCAGAGATCGTCGAGCAGCGCGTCTGATTCGTCCTGCTCGAGGCCGACGACGTAGGAATGGCGGCGCTGCCCCAGTGCGAGCATCGAGCGGCCGGTATCGATATGATTGCCGACCAGCGGGTGCACCGGGCCTGCGATGACGGTGCGACGGCCGTCATCGGCGGTGTCGGTCGAGAGATGACGAACCTTCAGATGAGCGACGCGGCTGCGCAGCGCCGGCGAGAGCGCGTCATAAGCGGCGTAGAGGCTGCAGAATGACAGTCTGTCGCCCAGCAAGCCGCCGGGAGAGGTGTAAAATAGATCCGCGTGACCGAAGCGGCGGCTGAAAGCCGCGATGTCACGTTCACCAAGACGCTGGCCGCGCACGAGCAGGACCTGGTGCTTGAGCAGCGCGCGCATGAACGAGGCGAACGCCCAATCATCGAAGGATCCGAGATCGACATTGCAGACCTCGGCACCGAGCGTCTTTCCCGTCGGGATGACCTGGATGAGGCTGCTTTCGGCGCTTCGAGCAACGTTGCTTCTGAGACTCACTTGCGTCATCTCCCAAGTTTCACCAGCGCCTGCAAATCAACCATCGTAATTTGTCGCGGGTGTTTCGGCTCGGAGGCAATTCGCGGAAGGATCGCGGCACGATCTGCCGATTGTCGGCACACTCTGCCGCTCTGAGTCGGAAATTGGACGCTTCAAGGCGACGCACGAGGAAATATCCAGCAACCTGCAACTCATTCGCAGGCAATCTGGCGCTTGATCGTGCGGATGTCGCGCGCAAGCGAATCAGTGCGGGCGATTCGTTCCCTTGATCTGGGTCCGATGCATGATTCGCCGCGCATGATCATCGAACGGATCGCGCCGATGCATGGTGCAGCGATTGTCCCAGATGACGAGATCGCCGACCTTCCAGACATGCTCCCAGGCGAATTCCGGACGGGCTACATACGCCCACAATTCGTCGAGCAGTGCCTCCGATTCCGCCAGTTCGAGCCCGACCAGATAGGCGTTGCGCCGGCGGCCGAGATAAAGCATCTGCCGACCGGAATCGGGATGCGTGCAGACCAGCGGATGGATCGCGCCCGGCGAGGTGCGCGGATCATCGGTCGGCGTCACGCCCTGACGTACGAAGCCGCCGCTGTTGTAGGTGCCGTCGTGCTTGATCTTCAGATCCGCGACACGGCGCTTCAGTTCGAGCGGAAGCGCGTCGTACACGGCATACATGCTGCAGAACGAGGTGTTGCCGCCGGCGGGCGGAATTTCCAGCGCGTAGAGCGCGCTCGCGATCGGCGGCGTGTCGAGATACGACATGTCCGTATGCCACACCGCTTCTCCCGCGCCGAGACTGCCGATCGCCTCGCCATTCACCTTCACGTTCGAGACGATATAGATTTCGGGCAGACCGTCGACGAAGCGGCGCCCGTTCTCCTGCACCGGCGCCCAGTCGAGATCACCGAAGCGGCGGCTGAAGGCGATCAGGTCCTGGTCCGTCAGACCCTGGCCGCGCACCAGCAAAACGGAGTGCGTGTGAAAGGCGCGGAGCAGGGCGCCGAAGGCCGCATCGTCGAGATGCCTGAGATCGACATGTCGAATCTCCGCCCCGAGTTGCCGGCCAGTCGGGATGATCTCGATGCTCGACGACCGAGAGATTGTCGCCGCGCGGGTCTCGACGTTCATTGCCAAATCCTCCCAAACGACATTGCAACCACAGGATACAATGGCCGGGCCGCGAAGTCTCGTCCGCTCAGGCCGAAGGCAGCTTCAGGTCGGCCTCGAAATTGAACCGGTCGCGCAGGTTCTTGCGCGAGTCCAGGATGTCCTTGAGGAAGGCGCGATCACTGTCGCTCGTGAGCATCGGCTCGATCAGGTCGATCTGGTTCATCGCGACCAGCTGCAACAGCTCGGTGCGTGGCCTGCCGCTGGCGTCGCGCGGCAGGGCATGCACGACCTGGATGTGCTCCGGCGGCTTCGGGCCCTTGGCTGAAGCAAGCTCGTTCTGCAACTGGGTTTCAAGCGTAGGCTGCTCCCCCTCGACGAACGCATACAGCCCGACGCCGGTTCGGCGGTCGGCGAAGGCGACGATCGCGGCATCGCGCACGGCCGGGTTCTTCCGGATCATATCCATCAGCACCGGCGCATCGTTGACGAGGCGCCGTCCACCCCCCTCGCGGTCGGTGAAATTGAAGATGCCGCGCGTGATCGCGCGATACACCTTCTTGCCGGTCATCAGCCAGATGCGCGCGAACAGCGATTTGCGTGCCAGGATCTTGCGCTCCTTCGGCGTCAGCGCCTCGGGCGCGTAACTCCGCTTGTGCTTGAGCAGGTGACGCAAATCCTCATAGGCCGCGATCCGGAACAGGCGGCTGCGGCTGTCGAAGCAGGCGGCCAGCTGAAAGTCCGTCACGTAGCTATGGCCGTCGTGACCGACCAGCCAGTTCTGCTCCTTGGCGAGATCGTTGTGCGTGATTCCGGCGCGATGCAGCCGGCGCATCATCCGCTTGGCCGAGCGGAAATAGGCGACGTTGCCGTGCGGCTTGGCCAGATGCAGCGCCACGCCATTGATGAAGCCGCGGACCAGCGCGCGATCGCCCGCCCACAGCAGATCGGGGCCGGCGTTGAGCCCCCTGGCGCGCGTCAGCGCCTTGCGCTCGCGCGCGAACAAATGCCGCGCCAGCACGAACGACCACCACGGCACCTCGTCGAGCCGGCGCAGCACCGCATCGACTTCGCCGGCCTCGCTCTTGAAGCGGCCGCGCTCGACGGTCGAGAACACGTCGCGCTTGAGCAGCACGCCTTCGCTCCAACGTGCCGCCAGCACGGCGGAATCAGTCTTCGGCAAACTCATGGGGCTCTCACGCAGCGGCCGCGACGCGCAGGTGCTCGGCGATCCAGCGGTCGAGATCAGCCAGCGCGCGGGCGCTCATCGCCTGCTTCTTCGCCACCGTCTTCTCGTTGCCCTTCAGCCGCGTGCCGTCCGGCTTGCGGGTGGGGGCCGCCGCCAGCGGCGGGAACAGGCCGAAATTGATGTTCATGGGCTGGAACGAGCGCGTCGCGCCGTCGATCGTCTCGATGTGGCCGCCGGTGATATGGCCGAGCAGGGCGCCGAGCGCGGTGGTTGGCGGTGGCGGCAGCAGATCGGCGCCGCGCACCTCGGCGGCGGCGTAGAGGCCTGCGATCAGGCCGATGCTCGCCGACTCCACATAGCCCTCGCATCCCGTCATCTGGCCGGCAAAGCGAAGCCGAGGTTGCGCGCGCAGACGGAGCTGCGCATCGAGCAGCTTCGGCGAGTTGAGGAAGGTGTTGCGATGCAGCCCGCCGAGCCGCGCGAATTCGGCGTTCTCGAGACCGGGGATCGTGCGGAAGATCTGCTGCTGCGGGCCGTATTTCAGTTTCGTCTGGAACCCGACCATGTTGTAGAGCGTGCCGAGCTTGTTGTCCTGGCGCAGTTGCACGATCGCGTAGGGTTTGACGGTCGGATTGTGCGGATTGGTCAGGCCGACCGGCTTCATCGGACCATGGCGCAACGTCTCGTGACCGCGCTCGGCCATCACTTCGACCGGCAGGCAGCCGTCGAAATAGGGCGTGTTGGTCTCCCACTCCTTGAAGTCGGTCTTCTCGCCGGCGAGCAGCGCCGCGACGAAGGCGTCGTACTGCTCCTTCGTCATCGGACAGTTGATGTAGTCGGCGCCAGTGCCGCCCGGACCGACCTTGTCGTAGCGCGACTGGAACCAGGCCTTGGACATGTCGATCGTGTCCTTGTGCACGATCGGCGCGATGGCGTCGAAGAAGGCGAGCGCCGTCTCGTCGGTCAGGTCACGGACGGCCTCGGCCAGCGGCTGCGAGGTGAGCGGACCGGTGGCGATGATCACGTTCTCCCAGTCCGCCGGCGGCAGGCCGGTGATCTCGCCGCGGCGCAGCTCGATGCGCGGATGGCCTTCCAGCGCGCTTGCGACGGCGGCCGAGAAGCCGTCACGGTCGACGGCCAAGGCACCGCCGGCCGGGACCTGGTTGGCGTCGGCGGCCCGCATGATCAGCGAGCCGAGCCGACGCATCTCGGCATGCAGGAGGCCGACCGCGTTATTGGCCGCGTCGTCGGAGCGGAACGAGTTGGAGCACACGAGCTCGGCCGGCGTCGCGGTCCGGTGCGCCTCGGTCATGCGGTCCGGCCGCATCTCGTGCAGCACGACGTCGACTCCAGCCTCGGCGAGCTGCCAGGCGGCTTCCGAGCCGGCGAGGCCGGCACCGACAATGTGGACGGTCTTCGAAGGTGATTTGGAGCCTGTCATGCGCGGGACAGGTAGCGCTTTTCCCGAGCGCTGCAAATGCGCCAGTGAGGCTCGGCGCGAGAAAGCGGGCGCGTGTGTCGCCGTGTGCGAACCGCCCGAAAACGGCAACGCCCGCAGCGAGGCGGGCGATGTCCGGTAGAGATCGGAAGAGGGCTGATCAGCCGTTGTAGTGACCGGCAGCAACGCGCGGGATGTCCGAGCGATCGAGACCGATGTCGGCGAGTTCGCGATCGCTGAGCTGCGACAGCTCGGCAACGTTGCGCTGATACTCACGGAACGCCTGAACCATGCGGATGAGCGAGAGCAACATGAGAAATCTCCTTTAGTTCGCGATTCAGTTCTTCGTTGGAACTTCATCGTTGAAATGAACATAGAAGGGAATGTTGCGATGCGGAAGCGTGAATGTTGCGATGCAGCTAACCCCTCGGCGCATAGCTTGAGTAACGCTTGGGTAAGAATCGGGCAGGGCGCCCAGCTGCTGAGCGAATTGCAAAAAACCCCGTATTCATGCGGTTTTTCAATCGCTCGTTCGGATTGCCGGATCGCGTAATGCCAACTCCGATGCTGGACAAGTTTTGGAGGTGCCCGCCCGGCCCGTACCTCGCGAAATGCATGGGTTGATATAATGAATATAAATTCATTATTTTGGCTTTACCTGTCGAATGGAAGGCTCGCCATCACGGATCGCTCGCGGCGATTTCATTTCGTGCCATCTTGCGGAAGGTGCGACAAAGTGTCGCGGTATCCGGCAATGATGCCGATGCCGCCGCACCAGCGAGGAAGAACAATGAACAAACTGTTTGGGGCCGCGCTCATCACTGCGGCAATCGTGGCGTTCGGTCCGGCTCAGGCCGCGCGGATGCATGGCGCCGGCTGCAGCGGGGCCAACCTGGAAAAGACCGAGACGGCGATCGAGGCCATGGCCGACGGCGACGCCCGATACACGGCGCAAAAAGAGATCGCGGCGGCGCAAGACGCGCTTCTGAGCGGCAAGATGGGTGCCTGCAGCATGCACCTGACCAGGGCGATGCAGGCCGGGATGAGCAAGTAGCGGGCGTATCACAGCATCATCGAACGAACGGCCGGTCGCGATGCCGCGATCGGCCTCACTCTCCCTCCTACGGCGCCCGCGCCAGCTGGGTCGCGAACGTCGCGATCGTCCGCGCATAGACCTCGCTCTTGTTCCACTGCTGGATGACCGCAAAATTCGGGCCGCCGGGCTCCCAGTCCTTGCCCTTCTGCCAGCCATAGCCCTTCAAATAGTTCGCGGTGGAGGCGAGAACGTCGGGCGCGCTGCGGATCAGGTCGCGCCGGCCATTGCCGTCGAAATCCACGGCATATTTGATCCAGGACGACGGCATGAATTGGGTCTGCCCGATCTCGCCGGCCCAGGCGCCGTGCATCTCGGCCGGTTGAAGGTCGCCGCGGTCGACGATGCGCAGCGCATCCAGCAACTCGCCGCGGAACTGCTCGGCGCGGCGGCAGTCATGGGCCAGCGTCGCGAGCGCGCGGATGGTCGGGAACTTGCCGACGTTGACGCCGAAATCGGTCTCGAGACCCCAGATCGCGACCAGCACCTCGCCGGGCACGCCGTAGCTCTGCTCGATCCGCGACAGCACCGAGCCGTATTGCTTCAGCATGTTGGAGCCGCGGGTCAGGCGCGGCGGCACCATGCGCCCGGAGAACTCCTCGAAGGTCTGGCTGAACACCTTCTGACCGCGGTCGCGGTTCAGCACGCTCTGGTCGGGCGTCACGCCCGTCAGCGCCGCATTGATCGTGTTCTGCGAGATGCCTTTGGCCGCCGCTTCGGTCTTGAACTCGGCGAGCCAGCCGTCGAAATTGCCGTTGCCGCAGGGTACCGCGGCATGCGCTGGCGCTGACAGGGGGGTGAGGGCAGCGAGACAGGCAAGAGCGGAAACGGCGAGAACGCGAGCAATCATCGAAACACCTGGACGGCAATGGATTCAAAAGGCGTTGCTGGGCGTGCTCCATGTCGGGCGTAACCGCGGCAGCAGCAAGGCCTTTCGATCACATTGGCGTCGGATTTCGTGAGCGCCGCCACACTCTGCGGCCACTCGACGCGACCGCCGGCCTGGAGGCCGGCGGCAGTGAAGATTCATCGCGGCGTCCTCACATCTGGTCACGCGAGCGCCACGGGAACAGGTTCGCCGGGAAATCCGCCGCGGGCTTGGAGCTGCGGGGGGCCGGCGGCACGATCCGGGCGGCGTCGGGATGGATCGCGATGGCCTCACGGTAGAGATGCCAGGTGGCGTGGCCGAGCACCGGGATCACGACGGCGAGGCCGAGGAAGAACGGGATCGTGCCGGCCACCAGGAGCACTGCGACGATGAGGCCCCAGGCCGCAACCGGAACTGGATTCTTGGCCGCCACGCGCAGCGAGGTGACCACCGCTTCGAGCGCGCCGGCGTGACGGTCGAGCATCAATGGGAAGGACACGATGCTGAGGCACAGCGCCAGCAGCGCGAACAGGAAGCCTGCGCCACAGCCGACCGCGATCAGCCACCAGCCTTGCGGTGTGGTGAAGACCCGCTGCAGGAAATCGCTCACACCGGTCGCGCCGCCATAGCCGAACACTGCGACGTAGATCGCCTGCGCCGTCGCGACCCAGGTGACGAACAGCGCGAGGAGCAGCGTGCCCAGTCCGAGCATCGAGCCGAACGACGGCGACCGCAGCACCTCCAGGGCGTCCCAGGCACTGGTGTCCTCGCCGCGGTCACGGCGGCTGCTGAGCTCATAGAGACCGAGCGCGGCGAACGGGCCGAGCAGGGCGAAGCCCGCCGCCAGCGGAAACAACAGCGGCACCACCGCATAGCCGAACACTGCGCGCGCCAGCACCAGGCCGAGAACGGGATAGATCGCACATAGCATCACGGCGTGACTCGGCACCGCCTTGAAGTCATCCCAGCCGAGCCGGAGCGCGCGCATCAGGCTCGACATGTCGATCGTACGAATCGTCAGCTCAGCCGCGACCTCGTCTGCCGCCCGCACGTGGGAGGCAGCATTGCTGTGGTAGGTGGCCATCGTCGTGTGCTCCCTCAACTTGCGTAGGGCGCTTCCCAACCACGCAGGCGGGCTGCGCTTCTCGTTGGAACAAGTTCGCGGATGGCCAGACGCGACGAACCTCGGGACGGCCATTCGCGAACGGAAGTCATCAGGATAGTGCCAAAACAGGCTGCGCCTACTCACGCCTCGGTGAGGGCTGTGAATGTCGCAGTGCATTAGACTGGAACGCTCACGCAGAAGCTGGAGCATGGTCCAATAAAGTCGTTCCGCCGTCATTCCGCCTTGGGTAAGCTTCACATTGGTCGCCGTGTTCGCGTTTGGCAGGCCACGGCGGTGGCGGGGCGGCTCCGACGGGCGTCTCCGCAACGGAAGGCCGCCGGCCGAGTTCTTCTTACGATCACCATCCATTGGGAGCCATTGATGAGCGTTTTCGGAAAGATCATGGGCGCGATTTTCGGCCATCATGCCGAGGCGGCACCGGCCGGCGGCAGCACGCCCGCCGCTGGTGGTACCGCGCCGGCAGGCGGCGCGGCCGCGTCCCCGACGGCAGCCCCGGCTGCTGCGCCGCAAAATGTCGATGTGGCTGCGATCGTCGACAAGGCGGCGGCTGCCAAGCACGAGAAGCTGGAGTGGCGGACCTCGATCGTCGACCTGATGAAGGCGCTCGACATCGATTCCAGTCTCGCTGCGCGCAAGGAGCTCGCCAAGGAGCTCGGCTACAGCGGCGACACCAACGATTCCGCCAGCATGAACGTGTGGCTGCACAAGCAGGTGATGAGCAAGCTCGCCGCCAATGGCGGCAAGCTGCCGCCGGAGATCAAGCACTGAGCGTGCGCCGCTCACGGCAAGAACAAGAAAGCGAAAGGCCCGCCATCGTGCGGGCCTTTGTCGTCTTGGATCGCGTCGAGCGCGAGGCTGCGCCAGCGCCTCAGACGTGTACGAAGCCGGCGCGTTCCCAGGCCTCCGCGTGCAGCTGGTCGCGCTCGAAGCCGATGTCGCGCAGCGTGCGCTCGTCGAGCTGGTCGAGATAGGCGAGCTGGGTGCGGTAGTGAACGTAGCGCTTGAGAACGTCGAAAATGGCTGTGATGAACATGTGCCTCTCCCCATGGGTCTGGTTGCTTGTTCGGCGGGGGATTGCTGATCCATCCAGGTAGCCATTGCGTTAAAGCGCACCGTCCAATCGTCTCGTCCGGTAATTCCACGGCCCATCAGGCCATGAGATCCCGATTCTCCGGATGGTCACGGAGGTAGTCGGCGACGAAGCTGCAGCCCGCGATGACCTTGCGGCCGTCGGCGCGGATCAGCGCGAGGGCGCCTTTCACGAGCTGCGAACCGATGCCGCGGCCGCGCAGCGGTAGCGGGGTCTCGGTGTGGGTGATGATCACCCCCTGCGGCGTGGCCCGGTAATCGGCAAACGCGACGTGGCCATCGATATCGAGCTCGAAGCGGCTCCCGGCCTTGTTGTCACGGACATCAGTCATGCGTCCCTACTTTCGCTTGGGCTTCTCGGTGATCTTGAGGAACTCCGCCAGCAGTGTACGGATCGACCATGGCTTGCCATCGACCGCACCCCGGATGTCGTCGATCTTCCATTGGCCGGCCTCGCGCACGAGGTCGTAACGGATGATGTCGTCGGCCTGTTCCTTGCGCTCGGTGCGGTGGCCGCGAATGCTGACAGCAACGGTTGCCTTGTCGCCGTCCTGCATTTCCGGCGTTACCTTGAACGAGGCGACATCGGGATCCTGCGAATTCGTGACGGGATCGAAATCGATCGCCCCGACCTCGCCCTTGGGCGTGCGGGCGTCCATTTTCGCCCATTGGGCGGCCAGCGACTTCGACAGATATTTCGCGCGCGCCGCCTTGTCCTCGATGACGAAGGTGCCGCCATCCTCGCCCTTGCCCTTGGCGACGCGGGTGTAGATCGCGGTCATGATGCCGACGGGCTCGTTGGAAGAAGACGCCTGCGCGTGCAGCGGAGAAGCGGCGAGCACGCCAGCGAGGCCGAGAAGCAGGAAGCGACGATCGATCATGGTTGTCCTCAAATCAGATTCGGCGCGCGGTGATATGAAGAAATGCGCGGCCGGCCACGGTTTGTCGCGCGGCATCTGCATCCGTTCGAAACACGCCACCGCATGGGTGCGATGGGGAGGCCGGCCTTGCGAGGGCGAGCAGGACCGGGATAAACAGGCCCAAAGGGTATCGGGCGGCTGAGATCGCCTGAAGGATCGATCGAGGGGACGCTTCCATGGGTCTGTTCGTCAGCTGCAGCGGCGCGAGAGGTTGTCGATGACACCGGCACCCCTGCGCATGTCCCGCCGGGTGATGAACCTCGCGCATATCGTTACGCAAAATGGCCGCCGGCTTGGCGATCGCGTCGGCTTCGTCTGGGGCGAGAGGTCGTGGACCTGGCGCGAAATCGACGCGATGGTCTCGGCGCTCGCGGCGGCGCTGGCCGAGCGGGGGATCGCCAAGGGCGATCGCATTCTGGTGCACTCCAAGAACTGCGAGGAGATGTTCGTCTCGATGTTCGCCGCGTTCCGGCTCGGCGCGGTCTGGGTGCCCACCAATTTCCGACTGATGCCGGACGAGGTCGCCTATCTCGCGACCGCCTCGGGCGCCAAGGCATTTCTCTGCCATGGCGATTTTCCGGAGCATGCTGCGGCGGTGACGACCACGGAGTTCACGTGGCGCATCGGCGAGGGCGGCAGCTTCGGCGCGCGCTCCGTGGCCGACGCCATGCAGGCGCATGCGGGCGCAGAGGTCGCAAATGCGGCCGTCGAGCACGACGATCCCTGCTGGTTCTTCTTCACCTCGGGCACCACGGGCCGCTCCAAGGCGGCGGTGCTGACCCATGGCCAGATGGCGTTCGTCATCACCAATCATCTCGCGGATCTGACGCCGGGCACGACAGAACACGACGCGTCTCTCGTCGTGGCGCCGCTGTCGCACGGCGCCGGCGTGCACCAGCTGATGCAGAGCGCGCGCGGCGCCCGGACGGTGCTGCTGCCGAGCGAGAAGTTCGACATCACCGAAGCCTTCCGCCTGATCGAGAGGCATCGCGTCAGCAACCTGTTCACGGTCCCGACCATCCTCAAGATGATGGTCGAGCATCCCGCGGTCGACCAGTTCGATCATTCTTCGCTGCGGCATGTCATCTATGCCGGCGCGCCGATGTATCGCGAGGACCAGAAGAGCGCGCTCGCGCGGCTCGGCAAGGTGATCGTGCAGTATTTCGGTCTCGGCGAGGTCACCGGCAACATCACGGTGTTGCCGGCCGCGGCGCATGAGGAAGAGGATGGACCGGAGGCGCGGATCGGCACCTGCGGCTATGAGCGCACGGGCATGCAGGTCTCGATCCAGGACGATCAGGGGCGTGAGCTCAAGCCCGGCGAGACTGGCGAGATCTGCGTCATCGGACCGGCCGTGTTCGCGGGCTACTACGACAATCCGGAGGCCAACGCGAAGGCGTTTCGCGACGGCTGGTTCCGCACCGGCGATCTGGGCCACATGGACGAACACGGCTTCGTCTACATCACCGGCCGCGCGTCGGACATGTACATCTCCGGCGGCTCCAACATCTATCCGCGCGAGGTCGAGGAAAAGATCCTGACGCATCCGGATATCGGCGAGGTCGCCGTGCTTGGCGTGCCCGATCCGGTGTGGGGCGAGGTCGGCGTCGCCGTCTGCGTCGCGCGCGAGGGCGCGGCGGCGCCGAGCGAGAGCGCCATCGCCGGCTATCTCGCGACCAAGCTGCCGCGCTACAAGATGCCGAAGCGGTTCTTCTTCTGGGACGCGTTGCCAAAATCGGGCTATGGCAAGATTCCGAAGCGTCTGGTGCGCGACGAGCTCGAGGCGCGCGGCCTGCTCGATCTCACCAGGCAGGACTGACGCGTGATGCGATCCATCATCCAGCCCGGCGCGCCCGTGGCCGACCGCATCCAGTGGGTTGCGGCGCGCGGCCGTGCTTTCACGTTCACGCTCGAAAAAGGCCTGCCGCTGCTGGAAGCCGCGCGCCGCGGCTTCGCGGCCAATGGCTTTGCCGGTGGCGTGCTCGACATCAAAGGCGGGGCGCTCGGACCGTTCGCCTATGTCATGCCGGCGCTGTCGAAGACGGCGGATCATGCCGCGTTCTACAGCGAGACCTATCGGCCCGCCGGTGTGACGCGGCTGTCGACCGCGACGATGACGCTCGGCGTGCGCGACGGGGCGCCATTCTTCCATTGCCACGCGCTGTGGACGGAACAGGGCGGCCGCGCCGGCGGAGGGCACATCCTGCCGGAGGAGACCATCGTCGCCGAGCCGTTCGAGGTCGAGGCTTTCGGGCTCGATGGCGCGATCTTCACGGCCGCGCCTGATCCCGAGACCGGCTTCAGGCTGTTCGGCCCGGTGACGGCTGCGCCGAGCGCTGCCACGACGGATCGCCGCGCCTTCGCGCTGCGGCTGCGGCCGAACCAGGATTTCGCCGGCTGCCTCGAGGCGTTCTGCCGGGCGCAGCGGATCAGCAAAGCGCGCATTCGCGGCGGCGTCGGCTCGACCATCGGGGCGCGCTTCGAGGACGGCGGCGTCGTCGAGCCGTTCGCGACGGAGCTGACGATCACCGCCGGCACGATCGCGCCCGGCGACGACGGCGTTGAAGCCATCGTTGACGTCGCGCTGGTCGACTACACCGGCGCACTCGCGCAAGGCCGCCTCGTCCGCGGCGACAATCCGGTGCTGATGACCATGGAGCTGGTGCTGGAGGTCGTGGCATAGCGGTGGTGCGGCGGTGGCCGATGCGGCCGCGATGTGCGAGATTGCCGGGGATGTCACCGAGGTTGTGAAGGCGTCATGGCGAGGAAGCAACGCGAGATCCGGCTGCCAGCCCCTTATCTGAAGCGGCTGTGGCTCGATCCGGCCAAGATCTCCGATCGCGCCGCCTATCCGTTCTGCCTGCCGTTCCTGCAGGATGAGTTCGAGCTCAGCTTCACGAGTGCGATTACGATCATCGTCGGCGAGAACGGCACCGGCAAATCGACCCTGCTCGAAGGCATCGCAGCGCTCGCCGGCTATGACGAGGCCGGCGGCGGCAAGGGTTACATGCCGGTTGATCATGGCCGCGCGGTGGAGCGCATGGGCGGCGCACTCGCTGCCGCGCTGCGGGCGAGCTGGCTGCCGAAGATCACGCAGGGCTGGTTCTTCCGCGCCGAGAGCTTCTTTTCGGTGGCGCGCTATCTCGACCAGGCCGCACTGGACGATCCGCTCGGCGGGCCGCCGCCGGACTTCCTGTCCCACTCCCACGGCGAGGGCTTCCTGCGCTTCTTCGACGAGCGCTGCCAGCGCCAGGGCATCTACATCTTCGACGAGCCGGAATCGGCGCTGTCGCCGGCGCGGCAGATCGAGTTTTTGAAGCTGATGCGGCGGATGGATGACTCCAGTCATTGCCAGGTGCTGATGGCGACGCATTCGCCGGTGCTGATGGCCTATCCGGGCGCGACGCTGCTGCGGTTGACCAAATACGGGTTGGAGCCCGTCCGCGTGCAGGACACTGATCATTTCAAGGCCATGCGCGAGTTCTGCAATAATCCGGACGGGTTCGTGCAGGCGGTGTTCGCGGAGTGAGGGCTCCATACGACTCTGGATTGCTCGCCGCGACTGGCCATGTGACACCGATCTCGCGATGCCCTGGCATCCGAGCTTTGACATTCATTCCGCCCTCCCAAGGTGAGAGGGCGCAGGGAAGGCCGGGTGCAGGCCGCACCCATGGCCCGCCTGCGAAAAAAATGCAGGCGGCAGGAACCACAGGATTGGCCGAGCAACCGGCCTTCCCTGCGCGACGGTTTACGACTTATACGCGCTCTCCTCGGTGCACCGGGCTTTCTGGCCACCGTCATCGGCGCGACGCCCAGAAGGCATCGACACCCATTTGACCTCAGCGTCGGGAGGTCAGGACCACACGATTTCGCCGTCCGCCCCGCGACCCGTCGTCTTGCGCATCAGCACCGGGCCCGTGACGTCCATCGCATCCCGCCCTCCACGCCCGTGACGACCGCGAAGCGCCCCTCTCGTGAGGACGGGACGCATGCAGGAAAACAGAAATTCCGTAAAAACGAAAGAAGAATATTTTTCGCGGCAGGACTGGACAAGGGTGATGCCGCTGATCCCGTGCGGAAATTTAGGTTTTGCGCACGGCTGTTTTGGTGTCAAAACGGCCGCGTCGTGGCTCGGCCATGTGCGCGGCTTGCCCGTCGGGCGACTCGGAACGTGACGGGAGCGAAGGAAGAGGGGGCTGCATGCCGGAGCAGATCGGTCGCCACGACAAGCTCGAACGGGCGCTGCTGGCCCTGGATGATCGCGCCATGGTGCTGGAGGAGCTCGACGGCTTCATCGCCGGCCTGCTCGTGCTCCCTGAGCCGATTCCTCCGGGCGAATGGTTCGCGGCGGCCTTCGGGCTCGGCAAGGGGCATCGCTCCGTCTTCTCCAGCATCGACCATGCCAATGAGGTGCTCGGGCTGGTCATGGACTATCACCGGGAGATCGCGCTGACGCTCGCGCAGCATCCGGAGCAGTACCAGCCGCGTTTTCCAATCGACGCCTTCAACGGCGACGTCGTCTGGGAGCTGTGGATCGACGGTTTTGCGGCGGCCGTGGACCTTCGCCATGAGAGGTTCAAGGCTTATCGGCAGGTCGACGGGGAGGTGGGCGAGGCGGCGCTGCGTCTGATGGTGGCGATCGAGCTGGCGCTCGACGACGATCGTGCCGAGAACGCCAAGCTCGACCGCGAGGCGCCGGCTGATATCCGCGAGGCGGTGCTGACGCTGTATCAATACCGGCAGAGCGGGCCGCCGGTGCCCACGTCGACCAACTTTGCCCGGCAGCCCAATCCGTTCGCCTCGTTCGGCAAGACCGGCCGCAACGACCCCTGTCCCTGTGGTTCCGGCCAGAAATACAAGCGCTGCTGCGGCGCGAATTGAGGCGGCCACGACACGGTCTTTTTTGTTGCAACAATCCGGTGCGGTGCAAAGATAGGCCTGTCCGCGCCGGATGCGCGGGCCAATGAAAGTGACCGAGGAAACGAGATGAGGATGGTGTTCGGCAAGGCGCTGACCGCAAGGACGGCGCTCGCGATCGCGACGACGGCCCTGACAATCACGACCCTGACGATGGCGGAAGCGCATGGGCCCACCCGGCGCAAGGTGCAGGAGCACGTGGAGATCAACGCCGCGCCCGCCAAGGTGTGGGCCGTGATCGGCAACTTCCAGGACATGAGCTGGCTCGGCATCGTCGACAAGACCGCGGGCGACAAGGGCAACGAGATCGGCGCAACGCGCAAGCTGACCCTGAAGGGCGGCGCCACCGTCGACGAGGAGCTCTACAAATACGACGCCGAGAAGATGAGCTATTCGTATCGCATCACCGCCGTCGACGTGAAGGTGCTGCCGGTGACGAACTACTCGTCGACCATCGCGGTGACGCCGAGCGCGGACGGCAAGGGCAGCTTGGTCGAATGGACCGGCGCGTTCTACCGCGGCTTCCCCAACAACGACCCGCCGCCGGAGCTGAACGACGAGGCCGCCGTCAACGCGGTGAGCGGGCTCTACAAGGGCGGGCTCGAGGGCCTGAAGAAGAAGGTGGAGGGCGGTAGCTGAAGGGGCGGATTGGTAGTTAGGGATCGATGATGTCGCCCAGCCGGCACTGCGCTCCCTCTCCCCGTTCTTACGGGGAGAGGGTTGGGGTGAGGGGCAGACGCACGGGAAGTGCTCGTGGAGAGACCTGTACCCCCTCACCCGGATTGCATCTGGCGATGCAATCCGACCTCTCCCCGCAAGCGGGGAGAGGTAAGCACCGAGTCCGCTACTCTGCCACCAGTCCTCTCTCTCATTTTGGCCGAGCCCTTCTGTTCGCAGTTGTACTCGCCCTTGGCACCGCAGCTCACGCCGAGGAAGCCTTCGTCACCAATCAGCTCAGCGACGATCTGACGATCGTCGATCTCGCGACCTCGAAGCCGGTGGCGACGATTCCGATCGGCGGCAAGCCGGCCGGAGTTGCCGTCGCCGCCGACGGCCGCTTCGCCTATATCGCGAGTCCGGACGACAAGACCGTCAGCGTCGTCGATGCTGCCGAGCGAAAAGTCGTCGGCCGCATCGAGGTCGGTGGCGGGCCGCTCGGCATAGCGGTGACGCCGGACGGTTCGACGGTCTACGTCGCCGACTGGTACAACGCCGCGATCCGCGTGATCGATGCGAAGACCCGTAGCGTGAGCGGCAGCATCACGGTCGGCGCCTCGCCGTCGGGGCTTGCAGTGACACCCGACGGCAAGCTGCTGCTGTCCGCCGACCGCGACGACGACATGGTCTCGGTGATCGACACGGCGACGCGCCAGCGCCTTGCGACCATCAAGGTCGGCACGCGGCCGTTCGGTGTCACCATCGACGCCGAGGGCAAGCGCGCCTACACGGCAAATGTCGCCTCCAACGACGTCTCGGTGATCGACCTCGTCGAGCGCCGCGAGATCGGCCGGGTCAAGACCGGCTTGCGGCCCTATGCGGTGGCGCTGGCGCAGGGCAGGGGCTTCGCCACCGACCAGTATGACGGCACGGTCAGCGTATTCGACCTGGCGAGCCTGCAGCCGCTCAAGCGCATCAGTGTCGGCGATTATCCGGAGGGCATCGAGGCGACCGCCGACGGCCAGCGCGTCATCGTCGCCAATTGGGAGAGCAACATCCTGAGCGTCATCGACGTGGCCGCGCTGAAGGTCACGGGAGAGATCAAGGTCGGGGACGGTCCGCGCGCCTTTGGCGCGTTCCTGCGGCGGTGAGGCGTTGGGCTACGACCAGGCGCTCGCAAAGACGCGGGCAGGTATTGAGATTTGTCGCTGTCCCGGCGCCGATGCAGGTTACGGATCTCGTTCGGCAGGCACGACCAGCCGCCCCACGATCTCCTCCACCCGCGTGAACAGCATCTCCGGCTGGTGGTCGCGCAGCGCCTGCTCCGCGGCATAGCCCCATGTCACCGCGCCGAAGGCGATGCCGGCGGCGCGCGCCGCCTCGATGTCGCGGGTCTCGTCGCCGATCGCGATGGCCCGGGCCGGGTCGACGCGCAGCCGCTTCAGCACCCGGCGGAACTTGCGTGCCTTGCCGAACACCGAGGCCGAGCAATCGAAATCGGCGAACAGACCGGCGCGCAATCCGAGCTTCTGCCGCGCGTTGGCCTCGCTGTCCGACGAGACCAATGCGAGCGTCGTGCCGTTCGCGGCAAGCGTGTCGAGCATGATGTCGACGCCTGCAAACAGCGGAATGCTTGCGGCATGCGCCGTCTTCAGGCGGCGCACGTGGCGCGCGATGAAGGGCAGCTTCCAGCGCGGCACCTGAAGGAAATCGAGGATCTCGCGGGTCGAGGCATGGCGCAGCCCGTCGATGTCCTCGTCCTTCACCTGGCGAAAGCCGAAGCGCGCGGCGACCGCATTCACGTGGACCCGAAACCACGGGAAGCTGTCGGCGAGCGTGCCGTCGAGATCGAAGATGACGAGAGAATATGGCATCGCGCGGGGTGAGCGTGGCGAGGGGCTGATGATCGTCGAGGCGTGTCGTGCTGCGACAGCCCTGCGCCATAGCAACGGGAGGGGCGGGGCGCAATGAGACGCGACCATTGCGTCTCGCAGCGCCATGGCGACGTTCGATGATCAGGGGTTGAACATGTTGTGATGTGCACCTGGAGATGACGCGGTCTATGATCGCGGTGCGCCGGCGGATCAGGGTCTGCCTGCCCGATTTGATCGAAATTGTTTTCATCATTCAAGCCAGAGAGATTTCACATGGCCCTCAACAAGGTTGCTGCAGCCTATCTGTCCTACTTCGCCTATATCGACGATGCGCTCGATGCGGTTCAGCCGAGCGATTTCGTGACGATGCTGAAGTCCGTCCCATCGGGCGCCGCGAACGGTCCGTGGTCGCTCGTCTGGGGCCCGGCGGTCAACAACGGCGTGCTCGCCTATGTCGCGCAAGGCAGCGACGGCAGCTATGCGCTGGCGTTCCGCGGCACCGATGTCGACGGCTCGGTCGCCGGCGCCTTCGAGAACGTGCTCGCCGATGCCGACGCGGTTTTCCAGGTGCCGTGGCTGTATCCGCAGCAGGCCGGCGCGCCGCTCCAGATCAGCGCCGGAATCAACGACGCGCTGGCGCTGGTCATCGCGCTCACCGATCCCACGACGGACCTGTCGCTGCTGGACTATCTGCGCGGCCTCGCGGCCAAGCAGAACCTGCAACTGATGGTGACCGGGCACAGCCTCGGCGGCGCGCTCGCCGTGGCGGCGACGGCATGGCTGCAGGATCAGCTGCCGAAGCTGAACTCGTCGCTGAAGTTCACGCTGTGGCCGCACACCTTCGCGGCTCCGACGATGTGGAACGCGGGATTCGCGGCGACCTTCGCGAAGAGCTACACCTATTACGCGGCGGTCAACAGCAACGACATCGTGCCGATGGGCTGGGCCAACCTGAACGGGATTCTCGGCACCTATCCGCCGCCGGCGCCTGTCCTGAAGGACACCAACTACTACTCGATCTACAAACCGCTCGAGTGGCTCAGCGCATCGATCCCGACCTATACCGCGATTGCGCCGAGCAATCCGGACCTGTTCACGATCACGCCGATCGTCGAGGCGAACGACTCCTGGACCGCGGAAGCCGGCTACATGCATTCCATGCAGCTGCAGTATTTCCCGCATGCGACCGGCACGAAGGCGCCGCCGCTGCCGGGAGTCACCAAGACCGGCGTGGCGCGGCCGCGGGCGGTCGCCGTCGCGGCCTGAGCGTCGCAGGGGAGCTTTTGCGGGGCTGGGTTCGCTCAGTCCTGCAAGGGGGCTCGGTGCGACGGCCGATCAACCTTTGATCACGATTTTTGTGAGTGTGCGCTGCAGGAACGCCTTGCGCCGTGCGGTGGTTGCCCCCGTGCAGAAGCAAGGAGAGAGACATGCAACGCACGATCAAGATGGCCGCGCTGGCCGCAGCCACCGTGGTGATCGGCACCGCCGCCGCGTCGGCGCAGGGCTATGCCCGTTTCGGCGACTCCATGGCCTGGGTGCCGCCGGCGCAGACCACGGATTCCGAGCCGGTGTATGGCGCCGCGCCGGGGCCGGCCTACGCGCCGGGTCCGGTGGCTGGCCCAGTGGCCTGGGGCGGCGGCTACAACGGCACCAACCATCCGACACCGGGCTCGACCCAGGGCGATGTCGGTCCGTCTGGCAACAACAATGGCACGCTGACCGGCGTCTATCGTCAGTGGTAGTCGCTTTCAGAGCTTTCAGATAAGTCAGCGTCAAGTTGACGAGCCCGCCGCCCGGACACGAGTGGCGGGCTCGTTTTTCGCAGGGAGCCGCCAAGATGCAGCCGCGTTGGATCATTCAATCGCGGCAATGTGAGCGAAGCGTTGTGTCGCAGCATTGTCGTGACCTGCCGCGGAACCGGCAGGGTCCTTACGTTGTTTGCTCCGCGATAATTAGGAACGAAGGAGCAAGTTCATGACGCGCATGTTTGGTTTGGCGGCCTTGACCGCGGTCACGCTGGTTGCCGGCACCGCCGCCGCTTCAGCCGGCGAGTACGGCCCGGGTGGCTACGGCTATGGCGGCCAGGTCACCAGCACCTACGCCTACCGCGATTCCTTCGCCTGGGCGCCGGGTCCGGTCTATGAGGAAGGCTACGTCGCGGTCGCGCCGGGCCCGTATGACGGCCCGGGCTGGGGCGCCGGCTACAACGGCACCAACCATCCGACTCCGAGCTCGACCCAGGGCGATGTCGGGCCCGGCGGCAACAACAACGGCACGCGCAGCGGGTACTATCGCTGGTGAGTTGTACGTGAGCAGACAGACGAAGCCCGCCGCTCGTGATCGAGCGGCGGGCTTCGCTTTTTGGAGAGGACGTTTATCCATCGCGCCCCTCATTGCGAGGGACAAAAAGCGACGAAGCAATCCGGGGGCTCGGGTTCGGCCCTGGATTGCTTCGCTTCGCTCGCAATGACGGCGCGACGGAACTACTCCGCCGCCTCGCTCGCGGCGCCGCGGCTGCGCTTCTTCGGCTTGGCCGACTTCTCCAGCACCGGCTTCAGGAACTGCCCGGTGTAGCTGCGCGGGGCCTTGACGATGTCCTCGGGCGGGCCCCAGGCGACGATCTCACCGCCGCCGTCGCCGCCTTCGGGGCCGAGGTCGATGACCCAGTCGGCGGTCTTGATGACCTCGAGATTGTGCTCGATGACGACGACCGTGTTGCCCTGCGCGACCAGCTCGTGCAGCACCTCCAAAAGCTTCTTGACGTCGTGGAAGTGCAGGCCGGTGGTCGGCTCGTCCAGGATGTAGAGCGTGCGGCCGGTGGCGCGCTTTGACAATTCCTTGGCGAGCTTGACGCGCTGGGCCTCGCCGCCGGACAGCGTGGTGGCCTGCTGGCCGACATGGATGTAATCGAGGCCGACGCGGCGGAGCGTCTCGAAGGTGTCGCGCACGCGCGGCACCGCCTTGAAGAATTCGGCGGCCTC
Source organism: Bradyrhizobium sp. SZCCHNRI1009 (assembly GCF_032487575.1). NCBI lineage: Bacteria > Pseudomonadati > Pseudomonadota > Alphaproteobacteria > Hyphomicrobiales > Nitrobacteraceae > Bradyrhizobium > Bradyrhizobium sp. SZCCHNRI1009. Next base: position 92,816 of record NZ_JAUEUL010000003.1, read on the forward strand.
CTCGACGGTCATGTCGAGCACGTCGGCGATCGACTTGCCCTTGAACAGCACGTCGAGCGTCTCGCGGTTGTAGCGCTTGCCCTTGCAGACATCGCAGGTGACGTAGACGTCGGGCAAAAAGTGCATCTCGATCTTGATGACGCCGTCGCCCTGGCAGGCCTCGCAGCGGCCGCCCTTGACGTTGAAGGAGAAGCGGCCGGGCTCGTAGCCGCGCGCCTTCGATTCCGGCAGGCCGGCGAACCATTCGCGGATCGGCGTGAACGCGCCGGTATAGGTCGCGGGGTTGGAGCGCGGGGTGCGGCCGATCGGCGACTGGTCGATGTCGATGATCTTGTCGATGTGCTCCAGGCCCTCGATGCGGTCGTGCGGCGCGGCCGCCTCGTTGGCGCCGTTGAGCTTGCGCGCGATCGCCTTGTACAGCGTGTCGATCAGCAGCGTCGACTTGCCGCCGCCGGACACGCCGGTGATCGCCGTGAACAGGCCGAGCGGAATCTCGGCGGAGACGTTCTTCAGATTGTTGCCGCGGGCGTTGACGACCTTGATGGTGCGGCGATGGTTCGGTGGCCGCCGCTCGGGTACCTCGACCTCGAGCTCGCCGGTGAGATATTTGCCGGTCAGCGACGCCGGATTGCGCATGATCTCGGCCGGCGTGCCCTCGGCGACGATGTTGCCGCCATGGGTGCCGGCGCCGGGGCCGATGTCGAGCACGTAGTCGGCGAGGCGAATGGCATCCTCGTCATGCTCGACCACGATCACGGTGTTGCCGAGGTCGCGCAGCCGCTTCAGCGTGTCGAGCAGGCGGGCATTGTCGCGCTGGTGCAGGCCGATCGACGGCTCGTCCAGCACGTAGAGCACACCCGTCAGCCCCGAGCCGATCTGCGAGGCCAAGCGGATGCGCTGGCTCTCGCCGCCGGACAAGGTGCCGGAGGAGCGCGCCAGGGTCAGGTAGTTCAAGCCGACATCGAGCAGGAAGGTCAGGCGGTCGCGGATCTCCTTGAGGATGCGGGTGGCGATCTCGGTCTGCTGCGCGTTCAGGGCCTTCGGCACCTCGGCAAACCATTCGCCGGCAGCCTTGACGGAGAGATCGCTGATTTCGCCGATGTGCTTGCCGCCGACCTTGACGCACAGCGCCTCGGGCTTGAGCCGGAAACCCTTGCAGCCGGCGCAGGGCACGTCGTTGAAATACTTGCCGAGCTCCTCGCGCGCCCACTCGCTCTCGGTCTCGCGGAAGCGGCGCTCGATGTTGGTGATCACGCCCTCGAACGGCTTCTTGGTGTCGTAGGCGCGAACGCCGTCCTCATAGGTGAACTTGATCTCGTCGTCGCCGGAGCCGTGCAGCAGCGCGTTCTGCGTCTTCTTCGGCAGATCCTTCCACTTGGTGTCGAGCGTGAACTTGTAGAACTTCCCCAGCGCGGTCAGCGTCTGCAGGTAGTAGGGCGATGACGACTTGGCCCACGGCGCGATCGCGCCCTTGCGCAGCGTGACGTCCTTGTCGGGGATCACGAGGTCGGCATCGACGTGCTGCTCGACGCCGAGGCCGCCGCATTCGGGGCACGCGCCATAGGGGTTGTTGAACGAGAACAGCCGCGGCTCGATCTCGGGGATGGTGAAGCCGGACACCGGGCAGGCGAACTTCTCGGAGAACAGGATGCGCTCGGGCCCGCTCTTGTCGTGGATCTTGGCCACCTTCTTCTTCTCGTCATGGCCGGGCTTGACCCGGCCATCCATCTCCTTCGAAGAGGATGGATCACCGGGTCTCGCGCCTTCGGCGCGGCCCGGTGATGACGAGGAAGGGGCTGCATCCGCGAACTCGATCACGGCCAAGCCCTCGGCGAGCTTCAGCGCGGTCTCGAAGCTCTCCGCCAGGCGCTGGCCGATATCGGGGCGCACGACGATACGGTCGACGACGACATCGATGTCGTGCGGGAACTTCTTGTCGAGCGTGGGCGCCTCGGCGAGCTCATGGAAGGTGCCGTCGATCTTGACGCGCTGAAAGCCCTTCTTGAGATATTCGGCGAGTTCCTTCTTGTACTCGCCCTTGCGGCCGCGCACGACCGGCGCCAGCAGATAGAGGCGGGTGCCTTCGGGCAGCGCCAGCACGCGGTCGACCATCTGCGACACGGTCTGGCTTTCGATCGGCAGGCCGGTCGCCGGCGAGTAGGGTACGCCGACGCGCGCCCACAGCAGGCGCATGTAGTCGTAGATCTCGGTGACGGTGCCCACCGTCGAGCGCGGATTCTTCGAGGTCGTCTTCTGCTCGATCGAGATCGCCGGCGACAGGCCGTCGATCTGGTCGACATCCGGCTTCTGCATCATCTCCAGGAACTGGCGTGCATAGGCCGACAGCGATTCGACGTAGCGGCGCTGGCCCTCGGCATAGATGGTGTCGAAGGCGAGCGAGGATTTGCCGGAGCCGGACAGCCCGGTGAACACCACCAGCCTGTCGCGCGGGATCTCGACGTCGATGTTTTTCAGATTGTGCTCGCGGGCGCCGCGGATGGTGATGGCCCGCAGGCTCGACTGGTTGGCTTGCGCGCGCTGCTTGGCCTTGAGCACTTCATCCATGACGATCGTCCCACGGCGCGAGACCGCGCCATTGTTGCAGGCGCGTTCTGCCGGGAGCCGGCCATCGGACGCCAGAGGGAAAAGGTATCGTCGGAACGTAGGAAGAACGTGGCCGGATTTCCAGTACCGTCAGCGAATCATCAACAATGCGCTCAGGGAATGGCAGCGAATGGCAGGAGGCTGCCGGTTCCGTCCGGCCCTGTGCGCGATCCCGCAAAGAAAAAGCCTCCGCTCTGGCAGAGCGGAGGCTGTGTGCGTTGGCCCGGAGGCGACGTTCTTAGAAGTGGTAGTTGATGCCGACCTGACCGGAATGCACGTTGAGCGTGCCGGTCGCGAGCGTGCCGAGGCCGGTGAAGGTGTAGCTCTCGCCACCGAAGCTCTTGTAGAGGTACTCGCCCTTCAGCGACCAGTTCGGGGCGAACATGTACTCGACGCCTGCGCCGACGGTCCAGCCCGAGTGGATCTTGCTGTCCGAAACGGCGACGCCCGGAGCCGTCAGCGAGATGCGGTTGTCCGCCCAGGCGTAACCGCCGGTGGCGTACAGCAGGGTCGGGCCGAAGGCGTAACCGATGCGGCCACGGACGGTGCCCCAGTCACGGATCTTCGATTCGGCGGTCACGCCAAGCGCGCCGACGGAGGCATTGATGTCAGCCCAGGCAGCATCGGCCTCGAGGCCGAACACGACAGCACCCTGCTGCCAGTTGTAGCCGACGGTGCCACCGGCGAAGCCGCCCTTCATGGCCGCAAAGTCAGCATCCTCATTGGCGTAGCCACCCATCGCACCGATGTAGAAACCGGTCCAGGTCTGCACCGGCGCGAGAACCGGGGCCTTGGTGTAGGTCGGGCGTGCGGCGAGATCAGCGGCGGCAGCGGGAGCGGCCAGGGCGGCCAGGGCCACGGTCGCGAGCAAGATCTTCTTCATTCCAGTCTCCAGTTTATTCCTCGAAGTCCGCATCGCACCGATAAGCTTACGCACGAAACAGACTCACCCGTTCAAGTTGACGAGGTTCCTATAGCCCGGTTCCGTACGGATTACCGTCACCCTGAAGACACACTCGCGGCCAAACCGCGTTTTACGGCCCAGTTCCAGAAAGCCTATGTTACTCAATTGCTTGGTTCCGTGTGTGGCGAGCCGGCACGGTGGTATCGGTGCAACAAAAAAGGCCGGCTTTCGCCGGCCTTTCTCGGAACCTATCGGTTGCAGGTATCAGTATTTGGCAATGACCGGGCCGCCGAAATGGTAGCTGAGGCCGACCTTGACGGTGTGGACGGTGTCCTTCCACTCGGAGCGGTTGGTCGCGAAAGCGCTGTACTGGATCGCGCTCTTGCCGAAGTCGAGATAGTTGTACTCGAGCTTGGCCGACCAGTTCGGGGCGAACATGTATTCCGCGCCGGCGCCGACCGTGTAGCCCCAGCGGGTGGTGGTCTGGCTGAAGACGTTGCCCGGCACGCCGTCGTAGCGGTGCTGCAGTTGGCCCACGGCGGCACCGCCGCTCACGAAGAACAGAGCGGGACCTGCGGCGTAGCCGAGGCGGCCCTTGATGTCGCCGAAGCTGGTCAGCTTGGTGAAGAAGGTGTCGCCCACGCCGGCATTGACCACTGCGGAGCGGCCGTTGATGTCGGCCCAGTGATAGTCGCCTTCGAGGCCGAACACGACGTTGTCGACCTGCCAATTGTAGCCGAGCACGCCGCCGACGAAGCCGCCATTGGTGTTGTAGTTCTGGGTGCCCAGGAAGCCCGGCGCATTGAAGCGGCCAAGGAAGGTTTCCTTGCTGGTGCCCCAGCCGCCGCCGCCCTGGATGCCGGCGTAGAGGCCCGACCAGCTCAGGATCTGCGCGACCATGGGCGGCGCCTTGGTGTAGGGCCGTGCCGCCATGTCGGCCGCCGACGCGGACGTGGCGGCCGCGACGCCGGCGAGGGCCGTCGTGATCACAAGCAACTTCTTCATCAAATTCTCCCCCGGGAGGTTGGAATGACAAGCGATGGGCAAGTCATACACAGGGCATCCCGGAGACGCTGTAACGCGCCCGCCACAGAAACGAAAAAGCGTTATAAATCATATATTTAGCACAAAAACGCCGCGGCGCTGCCGGGCTGTTGACACGAAAAAGGCCGGCGTGGAGGCCGGCCTTTCCGAATGCGTGCGAGTGGCGGCTTTTTTCAGTAGCGGGTGCCCATCGGCGCTCCGAATCGATAGTTCACTCGGACGGTCGCCATGTCGATGTCCTGCTTGACGGTGTCGACGCGCGACAGCACGGTGGCGGTGGCCGGGAAGCTGATGTCGCGCGACCCCATGAACAGGTGGTCGTACTCGACGGCGACCGACCAGTTCGGCGCGAAGCCGAACTCGACGCCGGTGCCGACGGTGCCGCCCCAGCGGGTCTCGCTGGCGGAATCCAGCAGCGTGCCGACCGGGAAGGGCGCAGCCGCATTCGCCGTGCCGGTGTATTTGTTGTGGGTGACGGCGGCGCCGCCCTTCACGTACCAGAGCACGTTGCCCCAGGCATAGCCGACCTGGCCGGTGAACAGGCCGATCGCATCGGTCTTGGTGGTGTTGGTGATGCCTGCAGCCAGCGCAGCCGTGCTCGCGTTCGACGACTTCAGGTCGGTCCAGTCGCCCTGGGCCTCGACGCCGAACACCCAGCTCGCCGCCTGCCAGCGATAGCCGATCTGGCCGCCGATGAGTCCGCTCGAGGCATTGTGGCAGCCTTCGGACTGAGTCGGTACGACCGGCACGCCGCCGACGCGATTGAGCGTCCAGCAGTTGTGGCTCCAGTCGGCGCCGCCATTGACGCCGAGGTAGAACCCGGCCCAGTTCGGCAGCGGCGTGACATAGGCCGGCGGCGGCGCCTTGCTGTAAGGGCGCGTCGCGAAGTCGGCCGCGGAGGCCGGCGCCAGTCCCAGCGCCGCGGCTCCAGCGGTCAAGATCAAGGTCGTCTTCTGCATTCGTCTCTCCCCAGTCCCATAACTGTCCTCGCACCGGATCCCTCCGATCCGGGCACACGCGAAGGTGGCCTGTGGCTGGTTGTAGGAGAGACTGCTTTCTAAACTCGTGATCGGCAGCAGGCGTGCGGCGGGATGTGTCGAACGTGCTTAAGCGCGGGTAAAGATCGCGGCCGTCGCGCCGATCGTGGAGCTGTCCCGAGGGCACGCATGGTGAGCGCCTGGCGCGTCAGGCCTCGAGTGCCAGTCTTCGAGCGCGCCAGTCTTCGAGTGCCTGTCCTCGAGGGTCAGTGCTTGGAGACGACGGGACCGCCCCAGCGATAGTTGACGCGGACCGTCGCCATGTCGACGTCCTGGCCGACCGCATCGGTCCGGCCCGCGGCTCCACCGGGAACACCGGAGAAGCCCAGGGTGCGGTTGCCCATGAACAGGTGCTCGTATTCGGCTGCGACCGACCAGTTCTTGGCGAAGCCGACCTCGACACCGGTGCCGACCGCAGCCCCCCAGCGCGTGGCGCTGGACTGGTCGAGAGCCGCGCCCGTTGCCGTGGCGAGACCGTTGTACTTCTCGCTTGCGACCGCGGCGCCGCCCTTGACGTACCAGAGCACGTTGTTCCAGGAATAGCCGACCTGGCCGGTGAACACGCCGATGCCGTTGATCTTGGTCTGGTTGGTCACGGCCGGGGCGAACTGGCTGGTGTTGCTGCCCTTGAGGTTGGCCCAGTTGCCCTGACCTTCGACGCCGAACACCCAGCCGCCAGCCTGCCAGCGATAGCCGATCTGGCCGCCCGCCAGCGCGCCGGTCGCATCATGGCAGCCCTCGGCATTGGTCGCCGCGACGCCGGCAAAAGTGACCTTGTTGGTCCAGCAGGTGCGGGAGGATGCGCCGCCGGCGTTCAGGCCGACATAGAAACCACTCCAATCATAGATCGTCGCGATCATCGCAGGCGCTTTGGTGAAGGTGCGCGCGGGCAGATCGGCAGCGATGGCCGGCGCAATCCCCAGCGCCAGCGAAGTTGTCGCCCCCAGCAACAGCCTTCTCATCGCATTCCCCAAACCAAGTCCGACGCCCGCACGCACGCTCTCACCAACGCCCACCCGCCGGACCTTGATAGCCCCTTCCGCCGTAAAAAGCCGTCACCCAAAGGACACAACGGCTCGGCAAGTACCGGTTCTGGCACGCAAAAAAAGGCCGGCGCGAGGCCGGCCTTTCGACATATTCGCTTTTGGCGTGCGATCAGTAGCGCGACATGCCCGGACCACCGAAGTGGTAGGAGATGCCGGCCTTGACGGTATGGACGGTGTCGCTCCACTCCGAGCGGTTGGTCGCGACCGGGGAGTACTGGATCGAGCTCTTGCCGAAATCGAGATAGTTGTACTCGACCTTGGCCGACCAGTTCGGAGCGAACATGTACTCGGCACCGGCGCCGATCGTCCAACCCCAGCGCCAGTCGTTCTGCACGAACACGTTGCCGGGAACGCCATCGTAGCGGTGCTGCAGATCGCCGACCGTGGCACCGCCGCTGACGAAGAGCAGTGCCGGACCCGTGGCCCAGCCGAGCCGGCCCTTGATGTCGCCGAAGCCGCGCAGCTTGGTGAAGTAGGTGTCACCGACGCCCGCGTTGATCACGGCCGAGCGGCCGTCGATGTCCGCCCAGTGGTAGTCACCCTCGAGGCCGAACACGATGTTGTCGACCTGCCAATTGTAGCCGATCACGCCGCCGGCGAAGCCGCCGGTGATGTCGTAACGCTGCGTGCCGGCGAAGATGGCCGTATTCGGCGCACCGAAGAAGGTCTCATCGCTGCGGCCCCAGCCGCCACCGCCCTGCAGACCGAGATAGAAGCCGGCCCAGGTCGGAAGCGGAGCGGGCGCCATCACCGGGGCCTTCGTGTACGGGCGGGCGGCGAGATCGGCGGCTCCCGCCGGCGTCAGCGCCCCCAAAACCATCAAGCTGACAGCTCCAAGAAAAATTCTTTTCATCCCAAGTCTCCCGCTTTGGGCGTCTCCAAAATGGTCCCCGGAGACGCACGTCTGTGAAGTTGGTGCGACCACGCTTGCGGCCCCAATCCGTCCTCAAATATACGCGATTCAACCCTGGATACCGTCTCCCAAAAGCCACAGGCGGGGAGGAAGTGGGGCGATGTAAGCTGATGAAAGTTAATCGCTTTTTCGTGATTGACGGAACTTTTTCGCGGTTCCATTGGGTTCCATCGGGTTCCTTGGAACTCGACGCACGGTTGTAGACACAGGCGCGCGAACAAAACTGGAACAATGGCCGTCCGCCTGCTATATGTGGATAAACAATGGACGAGGCGGGTGGACCGCGCGGCAACCGTATAGGGTCCGCCGCGAGAGGAAGGGTTAGCCACCGGACGCCGTGAGGCCGGTGTGGACGGCCGGTCCGATGATCGAGAACCGCGGGAGAGTGGTGATGGCGGGTAGTGTGAACAAGGTGATTCTGGTCGGCAATCTCGGCAAGGACCCCGAGATCCGGCGTACGCAGGATGGGCGGCCGATCGCCAATCTGAGCATTGCGACGTCGGAAACGTGGCGCGACAAGGCGACCGGCGAGCGCAAGGAAAAGACCGAATGGCACCGTGTGGTGATCTTCAATGAAGGTCTCTGCAAGGTCGCCGAGCAGTATCTGAAGAAGGGCGCCAAGGTTTACATCGAGGGCGCGCTGCAGACCCGCAAATGGACCGACCAGAGCGGCGTCGAGAAGTACTCGACCGAGGTCGTCCTGCAGGGCTTCAACTCGACCCTGACGATGCTCGATGGCCGTGGTGGCGGGGGCGGCAGCTTCTCCGATGACATGGGTGGCGGCGATTTCGGCAGCAGCGGTCCGTCGATGGCGCCGCCGCGCCGCGCGGTCGCTTCGGCCGGCGGTGGCGGACGCAACAGCGACATGGACGACGACATTCCGTTCTGAGCCGCCTGCGTCCTCGGTCGATACAAGGTGGCTTCCGTCCGTGTCGGGACGGGAGCCGGGGCGATCACCTCGGGTCTCGCATTGCAGGCGATCGCGCGCGTCTGACGTTTCGTTCGCTTGAGCTGTGCGTAACCTGACCACCGGGGTGTTGCATGAGCTTCGCACCGCTGCTCGCCGCCGAGCCCGCCGTCCTGCTGCACGCTGTCGCCGCGATGACGGCGTTCGCACTGGGGCTGGTCCAGTTCGCAGCCCCGAAAGGGACCTTGCCGCATCGAACGCTCGGCTGGATCTGGGTCACTCTCATGGCCGCCGTTGCGGCCAGCTCGTTCTGGATTCACACCATCCGGCTGGTCGGTCCCTTCAGCCCGATTCACCTGCTGTCGCTCTATACGCTGGCCGTGCTGCCGGTTGCGGTGTGGGCTGCGCACCGCCATCGGGTGGGGCCCCATCGCCGGGCCATGATCACGCTGTTCTCCGGCGCCCTCGTGATTGCCGGACTGTTCACGCTCATGCCTGGACGGATCATGCACAAGGTGGTCTTCGGCCCATAGCCAAACAGGGTTCCCGGAGCCTGCCATGGGCGGCCGCGGCAACCGGTTAAGTCCCTGGAAAGGCGAGCAGAAAAAGCGCGCTCCGAACCCCCTTGGGGGTGGCTAGCGGCAGCGCCATGCGCTATATGATTCCAAGCGATTTTCGCGTGTCAAAACCGACCGGTATCCCCTTTGTCCGATAAAGAAGATGAGAAGCCCGGCGAGCCGGGCGGACCTTCCGACATTCGTCCCGTTTCCATCCTCGACGAGATGAAGCGCTCCTACCTCGATTACGCGATGAGCGTGATCGTGTCGCGAGCGCTGCCCGATGCGCGCGACGGCCTCAAGCCCGTGCACCGGCGCATCCTGTATTCGATGTACGAGCAGGGGCACACGCCCGACAAGAAGTACGTCAAGTCCGCGCGCGTGGTCGGCGACGTCATCGGTAAATACCATCCGCATGGCGATCAGTCGATCTACGACGCCATGGTGCGCATGGCGCAGGACTTCTCGATGCGCGTGCCGCTGATCGACGGCCAGGGCAATTTCGGCTCCGTCGACGGCGATCCCCCCGCGGCCTATCGATACACCGAAGCGAAGCTCGCCAAGTCGGCGATTCCGCTGCTCGACGACATCGACAAGGACACCGTCGACTTCCAGGCCAACTACGACAATTCCGACAAGGAACCGTCGGTTCTTCCGGCCAAATATCCGAACCTGCTGGTCAATGGCGCCGGCGGCATCGCGGTCGGCATGGCCACCAACATCCCGCCGCACAATCTCGGCGAGGTGATCGATGCCTGCATCGCGCTGATCGACAATCCCGCGCTCACGATCGACGACCTCATCAACATCATTCCAGGGCCGGATTTCCCCACCGGCGGCATCATCCTCGGCCGCGCCGGCGTCCGCTCGGCCTATCATCTGGGCCGCGGCTCGATCATGATGCGCGGCAAGGTGACGATCGACACGATCCGCAAGGATCGCGAGGCGATCATCATCTCCGAGATTCCCTACCAGGTGAACAAGGCGACGATGGTCGAGCGCATCGCCGAACTGGTGCGCGAAAAGAAGATCGAAGGCGTCGCCGACCTGCGCGACGAAAGCGACCGCGACGGCTACCGCGTCGTCGTCGAGCTGAAGCGCGACGCCGTGCCGGACGTCGTGCTCAACCAGCTCTACAAGTTCACGCCGCTGCAGACGAGCTTCGCCGCCAACATGCTGGCGCTCGACGGCGGCCGCCCGCAGACGATGACGTTGAAGGACCTGCTGACGATCTTCGTCGCGTTCCGCGAGCGTGTCGTCACGCGCAGGACCAAGTTCCTGCTCAACAAGGCGCGCGACCGCGCTCATATCCTGGTCGGCCTTGCCGTGGCCGTCGCCAATATCGACGAGGTCATCCGGGTCATCAGGACGTCGCCCGATCCTGCGACCGCGCGCGAGGCGTTGATGTCGCGCGACTGGCCGGCGCGCGACGTCGAGGCCATCATCACGCTGATCGACGATCCGCGCCACCGTCTTTCCGAGGACGGCACCATCCGGCTGTCGTTCGAGCAGGCCAAGGCGATTCTCGACCTGCGCCTGCAGCGCCTGACCGCGCTCGGCCGTGAGGAGATTTCCGACGAGCTCGACAAGCTCAAGGTCGAGATCAACGACTATCTCGACATCCTGCGCTCGCGGGCGCGGGTACAGGGGATCATCAAGGACGAGCTCGCCGCTGTTAAGGCGGAGTTCGGCACGCCGCGCCGCACCGTGATCGCCGAGCAGGAAGGCGAGGTCGAGGACGAGGACCTGATCCAGCGCGAGGACATGGTCGTGACCGTGTCGCATGCCGGCTACACCAAGCGCGTGCCGCTGTCGGCGTATCGGGCGCAGCGCCGCGGCGGCAAGGGCCGCTCGGGCATGCAGACCCGCGAGGAGGATTTCGTCAGCCGGCTGTTCGTGGCCTCCACGCACACGCCGGTGCTGTTCTTCTCGTCGCGCGGCCAGGTCTACAAGGAGAAGGTCTGGCGGCTGCCGATCGCGGCGCCCAACGGGCGTGGCAAGGCGCTGATCAACATCCTGCCGCTGGAGCAGGGCGAGCGCATCACCACCATCATGCCGCTGCCGGAGGATGAATCCTCCTGGGCCAATCTCGACGTGATGTTCGCGACCACCGGCGGCAACGTCCGCCGCAACAAGCTGTCGGATTTCGTCGACGTGCGCCGCTCCGGCATCATCGCGATGAAGCTCGACGAGGGCGAAGAGATCGTCAACGTTCAGATCTGCACCGAGCGCGACGACGTCCTGCTCACGGCGTCGGGCGGGCAGTGCATCCGCTTCCCCGTCACCGACGTGCGCGTCTTCACCGGTCGGACCTCGATGGGCGTGCGCGGCATCGCGCTCGCCGGCGGCGACAAGGTGATCTCGCTGTCGATCCTGCGCCATGTCGAGACGACCTCGGACGAGCGTACGGCGTACTTGAAGATGCGCCGGGCGATGTCGGGCGATGCTGCCACCGAGGAGCCGGTCGAGGCCGAGGGCGAGGAGGCGGCCGCTGGCGCGATCCAGCTGTCGCAGGAACGCTATGTCGAGATGTCGGCGCAGGAGCAGGTGGTGCTGACCGTCTCGGTCAACGGCTACGGCAAGCGCACCTCGTCCTACGAGTACCGCACCACCGGCCGCGGCGGCAAAGGCATCGTCGCGATGTCGGTCAACAACCGCAACGGCAAGCTCGTCGCCTCATTCCCGGTCGAGGATGGCGATCAGATCATGCTGGTGACGGACAAGGGGCAGTTGATCCGTTGCCCCGTCGACGGCATCCGCATCGCGGGACGCTCGACGCAGGGCGTCATCGTGTTCGACACCGCCGATGATGAGCACGTCGTTTCGGTGGAGCATATCGGCGAGGAGGCCGAGAACGGCAACGGGAACGCTGACCAGGCGAATGGCGAATAGGGCGTAGCGAATAGCGGACGACGCAGGTCTTTCGCTGTTCGCCTCACTGCGTCCGCTCGACCGAGACCATCCTGGCCTCGCGGATGGTTCCCCGGGTTCCGGCGCTGCGCAGGCAGCCCGCCTCGAAGTTGGGCCAGGCCTGCTGCGAGCAGTCGCGGCCGATCGGGCGGATGTCCAGGCGGTCCGCCTTGGCCAGCGGACGCGGCACGCTGGCTTCGACCTGGGGAGCGAAGCCGGGCAGGAGGGTGATGCCGGCAGCCACCAAGCCGGCTGCTGCGACTGCAGATAGCGCTTTGATCATGACGGTCCCCTGTCTGGGCCGTTCGGCCCGTGTTCGTTAACGATTTGATAACCAGGTCGGGTTTCGAGACGTCTTCGCGGGACGGGCGAATTGGTTTCGTCTCGGCGCGAGCGTGTTTCATGTCGGATGTTCCGACGAAACAATCGCGGTAGCCGACCACGGTTCCGGCCCATCGGCGTCGCACCTCATTCCATCGCAATGCAGTCTCTCGGCCGCTCTTTGCCCATCACAGCCACGCCAGCGTGCCTGACGGCGGCTTGCCGGCCTGTTCCGGGCGGTATAGGACGAGCGCATGCAACGCATTGCGCTCTATCCGGGCTCGTTCGATCCCGTCACCAACGGCCATCTCGATGTGGTCCGGCAGGCCGTCCACCTCTGCGACCGCCTGATCGTCGCGGTCGGCGTGCATCACGGCAAGAAGCCGCTGTTCTCGACCGAGGAGCGGCTGGCGATGGCGCATGAGATCTTCGGCCCCGTGGCAGCCGCGGCGGGCTGCAGCTTCGAGGCTTCGACCTACGACAATCTGACGGTCACGGCCGCGCAGAAGGCAGGTGCGATCATGATGATCCGGGGCCTGCGCGACGGCACCGATTTCGACTACGAGATGCAATTGGCCGGCATGAACCAGACCATGGCACCGCAGGTCCAGACGGTGTTCGTTCCAGCCTCGGTGGGTGTCCGTCCGATCGCAGCCACGCTGGTTCGCCAGATCGCCGCCATGGGCGGCGAGATCTCGCATTTCGTGCCGCCGTCGGTGGTCGAAAGTCTCAAGGCCAAGTTCAAGTGATCCTTCAGGCACCGGCCGCTTCCGGCGGTGCCTTCCTCTCCACATCGTCTCATGTCATCGGAGTTGCCATGATCCGCGCGCTCGCTTTCGTCTTCGCTCTCGTCTTCGCATTGCCGGCGCTGGCCCAGTCGCTGCCTGCCGGCCTCGACAAGCAGAATGCCCTGGTCATCGACACCACCAAGGGCCGCATCATCATCAAGCTGCGCACCGATCTGGCGCCACAGCATGCCGAGCGGCTGAAGACGCTGGCGCGCGAAGGCTTCTACAACAACGTGCCGTTCCACCGCGTCATGGACGGCTTCATGGCGCAGGCCGGTGACGGCCAGAACTTCAATGGAACCGGCGGCTCGAAGTACCCGAACCTGAAGCAGGAGTTTTCGTCAACGCCGTTCAAGCGCGGCACCGTCGGCATGGCGCGCCGGGGCGATAGCGTCGATTCCGCCAACTCGCAGTTCTTCATCTGCTTCGGCGATGCCTCCTTCCTCAACGGCCAATACACCGTGATTGGCGAGGTCGTGCAGGGCATGGACGTCGTCGACAAGCTCAAGAAGGCGCCTCCGGGCTCCTCGGGCGGTGCCGTCACCGATCCGGACAAGATGGTGAAGGTTCAGGTCGCCTCGGACATCAAGTAGAGGCAGAGCAGGGGGACACCCGGGTCTCGCGCCCGGTTCCCTCGGGCCTTAAGGAACCTTTTGCCACGTCGCGGCGGCATGCCGATTCTGCCGGCCCGCCACATCGACAGGGCCGGTGGCTTCAGCTTTAAACGCATTGGGTCTATTCTGGACCAGCATCGCGGGCCTCGTCGTGCTCGGATTGCCGTCAGGAGGGGTGACGGCCGCACATGGGAAGGCGCCGCGACATTTCAGACCCAGGATTTGCTTTGTCCTGACCCCCCGTCAATTCTACCAAAACCGAGAGACCAGCATGGCTGTGACCGAAAATACCTTGATCCTCGAGACCACCCAGGGCCCCGTCACCATCGAGATGCGTCCCGATCTCGCGCCCGGCCATGTCGCGCGCATCAAGGAGCTCGTCCGCGAGGGCTTCTACGACGGCATCGTCTTCCACCGCGTCATCGACGGCTTCATGGCGCAGACCGGCTGCCCGCAGGGCACCGGCACCGGCGGCTCCGGCAAGAAGCTGAAGGCCGAGTTCAACGCCGAGCCGCATGTTCGCGGCACCGCCTCGATGGCGCGTGCGGCCAATCCAGATTCAGGCGACAGCCAGTTCTTCATCTGCTTCGACGACGCCCGCTTCCTGGACAAACAGTACACGGTCTGGGGCAAGGTCACCGAGGGCATGGAGAATGTCGACAAGATCAAGCGCGGCGAGCCGGTGCAGAACCCGGACAAGATCGTGAAGGCCTACATGGCCGCCGACGCGGCGTAACCAACGACCCTCTCCATGAACACGCCTCTCGGCGTGTTCATGGTCGGTGTGCAGTACCGCCCTCGGCTTTTGACCCTCATGGTGAGGAGCGTGCGCAGCACGCGTCTCGAACCATGAGGCCACAGTCGGGCCTCATCCTTCGAGACGCGCTGACGCGCTCCTCAGGATGAGGTTTTCGACGGTCGTTCCAGAACGACGATGCGCACAGACCTCTTCGACTTTCAGTTGCCCCCCGAAAACATCGCGCTGCGGCCGGCGAGCCCGCGCGAATCCGCGCGCATGCTGGTGGTGCAGGGCGATGGCGTGCTGCGCGACCGCACGGTCGCCGACCTGCCGGACTGGCTGGAGCCGGGCGATCAGCTTGTCGTCAACGACACCAAGGTCATCGCCGCTCAGCTCTCAGGACGCCGCATCAGCCGCGAGACCGAGGCGAAGATCGAGGCGACCCTGATCAAGCGGCTCGACGGCTCGCGCTGGCAGGCGCTGGTGCGGCCCGCCAAGAAGCTCGCGCCAGGCGATACGATCCGTTTCGGCAACGAGGGCAAGGTCTGCCTGCTCGGCCATCTCGACGCCACCGTCGAAGCCAAGGGCGAGGAGGGCGAGCTGACGCTGTCCTTTGTGTTTCATGGGCCCGCGCTCGACCAGGCGATCGCCGATCTCGGCCGGCCGCCGCTGCCGCCCTACATCGCCGGCAGGCGGCCCGCAGACGAGCAGGACGCGACCGATTATCAGACCATGTTCGCGGCCAAGGAGGGCGCGGTGGCGGCCCCCACCGCCGGACTGCATTTCACGCCGACGCTGGAACGGCGGCTGCGCGAGCGCGGCGTCGGGCTGCAGCGCGTCACCCTGCATGTCGGCGCCGGCACCTTCCTGCCCGTGAAGGTCGATGACACCGAAGGCCACCGCATGCATGCGGAGTGGGGCAGTCTGACGCCTGAGACCGCCGCTGCGCTGAACCAGGCCCGCGCCCAAGGCGGCCGCATCGTCGCGGTCGGAACGACGTCGCTGCGGCTGCTTGAGAGCGCGGCGCAGCCCGACGGCACGATCGCACCATTCGAGGCGGAGACGTCGATCTTCATCACGCCCGGCTATCGCTTTCGCGCGGTCGACATCCTGATGACCAACTTCCATCTGCCGCGCTCGACCCTGTTCATGCTGGTCTCGGCCTTCGCCGGGCTCGAGACGATGCAGGCGGCTTACGCGCATGCGATTCAAAGCGGCTACCGGTTCTATTCCTACGGCGATGCGTGTCTGCTGTTCCGCCAGCCGGACGAGCGGGTCGTCGAGCCGTAGAGCGCAGAAACGTAGGGTGGGCAAAGCGGCGCCGAAGGCGATGCGTGCCCACCGTCTATCACCCGCTTTCGCGGGTGATGACAGTGTTGGTGAGGAGGGTGCGTGGCCGCCTCACGCCATGGCCTGCTCCGGCAAGAGCTCGGCGATCTGCACCGCATTCAGCGCAGCGCCCTTGAGCAGCTGATCGGCGGCGACGAACATCGCGATCGAGTGACCTGACGGATCGGACAGATCCGTCCTGATGCGGCCCACCAGCACGTCGTCCTGGCCGGAGGCGTCGACCGGCATCGGGAAGTAGTTCTTCGCGCGGTCGTCGACCACGCGCACGCCGGGCGCGGTCGCCAGGATGCGGCGGACGTCGTCCTCGGTGATCGGCTTCTCGCATTCGAAGGTGATCGCCTCGCAATGGGCGCGCAGCACCGGCACGCGGACGCAGGTGACGCCGATGGCGATGCCCTCGTCCTCGAAGATCTTGCGGGTCTCGTTGATGACCTTGGTCTCTTCGTCGTTGTAGCCGGTGTCGGGATCGATGGCGGTGTTGTGGCTGAACAGGTTGAAGGCGAACGGATGCGGCATCACCTTGGGCGCATAGACCTGGCCGTTGAGGCTCGCGCGGGTCGACTGCACCAGCTCGTCCATCGCCGCCGCACCGGCGCCGCTGGCGGCCTGGTAGGTCGAGATGATCATGCGCTTGATGCGGTTCTTCTGGTGGATCGGCCACAGCGGCACCAGCGCCGTGATGGCCGCGCAGTTCGGGTTGGCAATGATACCCTTGTGGTCGCGGATGCGGCGGGCGTTGATCTCCGGGATGACCAGCGGAACGTTCGGGTCCATCCGGAAGGCCGAGGAGTTGTCGACCACCACGGCACCGGAGCGGACCGCAATCGGCGCAAACTTCTTGGAGATGCCGCTGCCGGCCGAGAACAGCGCGATGTCGACGCCTTCGAACGAGCGCTCGTTGAGCTCCTCGATCACGATCGTCTGGCCACGGAAGGTGAGGGTCTGCCCGGCCGAGCGGGCGCTTGCCAGCGCCTTGAGCTTGCCGACGCGGACATTACGGCGGTCCAGGGTGGCGATGAACTCGGCGCCGACGGCGCCGGTGACGCCGACGATGGCAATGGTGGGATCGTGAGGCACGTCTTCAAGTCTCCGGTTGGAATCTGGGCATAAAAAAAGCCCCGGACCTTCATCAGGTGGGGCTTCGGTTCGAAGATGGTCGCAATCGAGTTCGACTACGCGCGCACGCCTCCCGAGGCCCGCAAGGGCTTGGTGGTTTTCGTCGTGCGTTTGGTCGAGGTCGACATGGCGCCGGACCATAGGGGCGGCCGGAACCGCCGTCAACGGCCGAAAGGCACCAAAACAGCGCCATCGCGGTTGAATCGGGGGCGGTCCTGACGCAATAAGCCGGCCATGAGCTCCTCGGTCAGCGACCTTCCCAACCATTTCGAACTGCTCGGCACAGACGGCGCGGCCCGTACCGGCCGGCTGACGACTCCGCACGGCGTGGTGCGCACCCCGGCCTTCATGCCGGTCGGCACCGCCGGCGCCATGAAGGGCATCCACTGGCGCGACGTCCGCGAGGCCGGCGCCGACATCGTGCTGGGCAACACCTATCACCTGATGCTGCGGCCAACGGCAGAGCGCATCGCCGCCCTTGGCGGCCTGCAGCGCTTCACCGGCTGGGGCGGTCCGATGCTGACCGATTCCGGCGGCTTCCAGGTGATGTCGCTGTCGGGCTTGCGCAAGGTGACCGAGCAGGCGGTGACGTTCCGCTCGCACATCGACGGCGCGAAGATCGAGCTGTCACCGGAGCGCGCCATCGAGGTGCAGCGCCTGCTCAACTCCGACATCGCGATGCAGCTCGACGAATGCGTGCGGCTGCCGGCCGAGCGCGACGATATCGAGCGCGCGATGCGGCTGTCGCTGCGCTGGGCCGAACGCTGCCGCCGCGCCTTCGAGAAGGCGCCGGCAGGCTACATGCTGTTCGGCATCGTGCAGGGCGGCGATGTGCCCGCATTGCGCGTCGCCAGCGCGCAGGCGCTGGTCGAGATCGGATTCCACGGCTATGCGATCGGCGGCCTGGCCGTCGGCGAGCCGCAGGCGGTCATGCTCGAGATGATCGAGGCGACCGCGCCGGCGCTGCCGGCCGACCGTCCGCGCTACCTGATGGGCGTCGGCACGCCTGACGATCTCCTGGAGTCGGTCCGGCGCGGCATCGACATGTTCGACTGCGTGCTGCCGACCCGCAACGGCCGCCACGGCGTCGCCTACACGCGCTTCGGGCCGGTGAACCTGCGCAACGCGCGTCATGCCGACGATGACAGGCCGCTGGATGAGGAGAGCCCGTGGCCGGCGGCGCGCAGCTATGCCCGCGCCTATCTGCATCATCTGATCAAGGCGGGCGAGGCGCTCGGCGCGACGCTGCTGTCGGAAATCAACATTGCCTATTTCCAGCAATTGATGGCCGGGATGCGCGAGGCGATTGCACAGGGGCGGTTCACGGAATTCTACGAGCGCACCAAGGCCGATTGGGCGCGCGGCGACATCGCCTCGCGCGCCGGCTGACGGCCGCTTCAGGTGAAGGCCGTCAGCTTGTTGTGAGCCCGGCCCCGTGCGCCGGCCCTCATGAAATTGTGCTGATCATGCACTGCCGACCGGCTCGATGGCCGACGGCTGCGTTATCCTCAGCCATCGAACGGCCGTGACATCACGTCGCGGAACTCTCTCGCCCTGGGGCCGTTCAGTTGCAGACGAAGCGGCTTTTCACGGAGTGCTTGGTGACGAAGCCATAGCCGCAGGTGTCGCAGGTCCAGAGATAGCTGATCGCATTGTCAGCCAAATATGCCGACGCCTCCGCGGCAATCATGGAGTCGGCGCAGACCGGGCATGTCGGCAGATCGCAGCCGCGGGGATTCGGGCGGGCGGTTGCGGTCGACACGAGATCAGCGAGTGCTGACATATTGACCTCCTGGACGATCTCTTTGTTGGCGATCTCTGCTTGAACGACGTCAATTTCGAAAAGGTCGATTTCGAACAAGTCGCGTTCGAACGGGTCTATTTCCGACGAGTCCAACTTTCGCGGATATCAAATCCGTCACACAAAGAGTTTTGTCTGGGTGGTCTGTTCTTATATCTATTCTACAACGGCGCTTTCGTTTGGCACGAACGCCCCGATTGTATCACTCCGAAGATGACATCTTGCTGATGTCCGCCCGGGTTGCAGTCGACCTGCACCGTGAATCTTCATCCGGCTGAAATCAAGCATACACCGAGTTTATTGACCTTGTCGCAACACAAATGCGTTGGTTTTTCGCAATTTAGCCACGACTTGTTGTGCGCCGCGATCGTCCTAAGATCGCGCAAACGTGCTTGCGCAGCGCAACAGGCTCGCTGAAGATGGTCAGAAGCGTTGTCGACGTCGCGCGGGGCGCGCAGAGGAGTGATTTCATGGAGTCGTCAGCACAGCGTCCAGGACGCGGGCGCGTATTTGATTCAATTGTCGACGCGTTCGGCAATACGCCGATTGTGCGGTTGCGAAAGCTGCCGGAGCAACATGGAGTCAAGGCGACCATCCTCGCCAAGCTGGAATACTTCAATCCCGCCGCGAGCGTGAAGGATCGGATCGGCGTCGGCATGATCCTGGCGATGGAGCAGGCCGGCGTGATCAAGCCCGACACCGTGCTGATCGAGCCGACCTCGGGCAATACCGGCATCGCGCTGGCCTTCGTCGCGGCGGCGCGTGGCTACAAGCTCAAACTGGTGATGCCGGAATCGATGTCGGTGGAGCGGCGCAAGATGCTCGCCTTTCTCGGTGCTGAGATCGTGCTGACGCCGGCGTCGCAGGGCATGAAAGGCGCCATCGCCACCGCCGAGGAGCTGTTGCAGACGACGCCGAACTCGGTGATGCCCCAGCAGTTCAAGAACCTCGCAAACCCGGACATCCATCGCCGCACCACGGCCGAGGAGATCTGGAACGACACGGCTGGCAATATCGACGTGTTCGTCGCCGGCGTCGGCACCGGCGGCACAATCACCGGCGTGGGCCAGGTGCTGAAGTCGCGCAAGCCCGGCCTCAAGGTCGTCGCGGTCGAGCCGGAGGAGAGCCCGGTGCTGTCGGGTGGGCAGCACTCGCCGCACAAGATCCAGGGCATCGGCGCCGGCTTCGTGCCGGACATTCTCGACCGCTCGGTGATCGACGAGATCGTCAAGATCAATAGCACCACCGCCATCGAGACCTCGCGCGCGCTGGCCCGCACCGAGGGCATTCCCGGCGGGATCTCCTCGGGCGCGGCGATTGCAGCCGCGATCGAGATCGGCAAGCGGCCGGACAGCGCGGGCAAGACGATCCTGGCGATCGTGCCGTCGTTCTCGGAGCGCTATCTGTCCACCGCACTGTTCGAGGGGATATGATCATGGCCGACCAGCCGCGGCGTCCGCGCACGCTCGCTGACGCCCGTACCGAGGCCGAGGCCGCGTTCAAGAAGGTGACCACCAAGCCGGTGGAGGCGCCGCCGAAGAAGGCGGCGGTTCCTGGTGTGCGCGAGCAGGTGACGTTGCGGATCGACCAGGACGTTCTCGAGCACTTTCAGTCTCAAGGGCCGGGCTGGCAGGACCGCATCAACGCGGCGCTGCGCAAGGCGGCAGGGCTCTGAGGGGCGGCTGCATTCTAACGAACAAGCCCGGAGCTCGTGCTCCGGGCTTTTTTACGGGGGAAAGACGAAGTCGCTTACCGGCGCAGCGCGCTGCCGAGCACACCGCCCATCATGCCACCGATGAAGGCGGCGCCGGCGGCGTTGCCCGAATTGTCCTGCGGCGGCGGATTGCGATAGACCGGCGCACCCTGAGGCGGCGGGCCGCCGGCAGCCACGTTGCCGGCCGGCTTGGCACGGCGCGGCCTGGCCTCGTCGCCGACTGCGGCGGTCGCCGGCGCGGGCTGCGGCTCTGCCAGCAGCGCCTTGTGCTGCAGCTTGGTCAGGAATCCAGTCGACGGATAGCCTCGGGCCGCCTGCCAGCGCTTCATGACACCGCGGGTCTGGTCGTCGAACACGCCGGTCATCCTGGTGTCGAAGCCAAGACCGGTCAGCCTCCGCTGCACGTCGCGGCGCTTGGTCTTGTCGAGGCCGATCTGATCCTCGCTGACCTGAGTGCCTTCCTCGGTGTAGGTGGCGGGATCGACGCCCTTGGCGACGTTGCGAGTGGCGGTGTTGATGGCGCCGCTCTCGATCGCGGCGATGCGCGCCATCGCCAGCGACTTGAACTGCCCGTTCGGGTAGGTCGAGAGATAGGCGTTCAGCTCTTCCGGCTTGTTGGAGTCCTTCACCGAGCGCCAGAATTCGAGCTCGGCTTCGCCTGCGGTCACGGTGGCCGTCGCGACGGCCGGCGTCGTCCCGGCCGTGGCGGCCGTTGCAGCAGGGGCCGCCGCCGGGTTGAGGTAGACGGCGCCGATCAGGTTGGTATGCCCCCAGGGCAATTGGCCCTTGCTGGTCTCCTCATTGACCTGGGCGCGCACGGCGGTCATGGCCTGCTGGATCTCGATGCCGGGCTGGGCGATGTGCGAGATCAGCGCGCGGGTGAACGGGCTGTTGGCGCCGGCCTCGCCGTCGAGGGCGGTCTGGCCCGGGCCGGTGGCGAACGCGATCAGCGTACCCTCGCCGGACTTCATCTCGGCCAGGCCGGTCTGCACCGACACGCTGCGGGTCGGCGAGTTCGACTTGATCTTGGCGGCGAACGGATTGTCGCGGCAGGCATCGAGGAAGACGAGCTTGACCTTGGCGTCGCCCATCGTCTGGTCGAGCGTCACGTCGATGTTGATGGCCGAGCCCAGCTTGACGTCCATCTCCGATTTCAGGTCGGCGTCGACCGGCAGCAGGTAGTTGGTGCCGGCGATCGCAATGCCGTGTCCGGCGTAATAGAACACCGCGATATCGGCGCCCTGCGCCTTGCGACCGAAATCGAGCAGCTTCTCGGTCATCTTGTCGCGGGTGAGATTGGTGCCCTCGACGACGTCGAAGCCGACGTTGCGCAGGGTGGCCGCCATGGCCTTGGCATCGACCGGCGGGTTCGGCAGTTGGGCCACGCTCTTATAGGCGCCGTTTCCAACGACAAAGGCGACCCGGCGGTCGGCCTTGGCGGCTTCAGCGGTCAGCACCACGCAGAGCAGGGACAGGGCGACGGTGAGATAGCGCATCAGGAGATCCCCCAACGATCAAGCGAAGCGTTCACTGCAGCATTTGTCGCGGATCGGCGCCAAAAGTCTTGTTCCCGGTCAAAAAATCACGCTTCCGCCATAAACCAGTTCGCGGGTGTTGCGCCAGATCCACGACGATCGCGTGTAGCGCGGCGGTTCCGTGATCCGGGTCACGCCGCTTGAGGGGATGCTCGGCGCCTCAGGTCCCTGCCGAACTGCCCATCGGCACCGGCCGAGGCTGCGGCGGACGCAGGTTCAGCAGGTTTCCGGCGAGAATCAACGCCGCGCCGACCACGGTCAATCCGTCGAGACGCTCCGCATAGACCAGCCAGCCGACGGTGGCGGTCAGCGGAACGCGGAGAAAATCCATGGGCACCACGATGGTGGCGTCGGCGTAGAGCAGCGCCCGCGCCATGCAGAAATGCGAGAAGGTGCCGCAGAGGGCGACGAGCAGGATCCAGCCCCAGGCGGTGGCCGATGGCGGCGTCCAGAATACGAGCGAAGGGATGAGGCCGGCGACGGATTGCACCACCAGCATCCAGAAGATGATCGACACGGTGGGCTCGGTGCGCGTCAGCAGCTTGACCAGAGCGATCGAGATACCGAAGCCGACCGCGGCGGCCAGCGCGATGAGCTGTCCCGGATTGATCGCCCCGGTATCCGGGCGGACGATCACGACGACGCCGACGAGGCCGAGCCCGATCGCCGCCAGCTTGAACAGGGTGATGCGCTCGCCGAGGAAGGCCGCGGCCAGCAGCGCCGTCCAGATCGGCATCGTGAACTCGATCGCCACCACCTGGCCGATCGGGATCAAGGTGAGCGCGAAGAACCAGCCGAGCTGCGCGCCGTAATGGACGAGGTTGCGCGCCGCGTGCTGCTTGAGCCGCGAGGTGCGCAAGGTGGCAAAGCCTCCGCTGAGGGCGATGACCGGCGAGAGCATCACCAGGCCGATCAGGCAGCGCAGCTCCATCAGCTCGAACACGTTGAGCTCGCGCATCGCTTCGCGTCCGGCCACCGCCATCACCAGCATCAGGCTGAGCCAGCCCGTCATCCACAGTGCGGCAATCAGTTTCGAAGCGGGACGATTCATGCGGTGGCGGGGAGAGCGAGGACGGCGGCGAAGGCGGGCTGTATCACCTCGCGCGCAGAGCAATGCAAACGAAATCAACGGTGCAGCGCACCAACGCCGCTGCAGGCTTTGCTCGCGACGGACGCGCGTCATCGAGAAAAACGTGGAGTGTGGCTGTGTTTCGTCCTAAAGCGACCGCCGCGATACAGCCCGCGAACAGCACAACACAGTCTAAGGCAGCCAGAGACAAGACATGACCGAACGCGCCGCTTCAGCCGACTTCGTGACCGCCTTTGCCACTGGCTGGCCGGAGCGGGAGCCTCATCTCATGGTGCTGTCGCTGACCACCCATAAAGGTGTGCAGGACTTCGCCATGACGCGGGAGCAGGCACTGCTGGTCGCCAAGACCATCAAGCGCACCGCCGCGCAGCTTGCTCCGCCGCCGTCCGCAGGTGCGGTCCCCGGCGCCAGGCGCGGCAGTTGATCGGGATCACCGCGACAGTGAAATGTTGGCTGCGCGGAACTGGCTGTCGGCCCGGATCGACACGGACTGCCTCTTGCCGCGGGTGGCGAGCGCGATGTTGGCGTTGAAGCCGGCGGTGGTCGCGAGCAGCTGGAAGTTGCCGCCGCCGCCACGGCCCTGCAGCACGCCATTGATGCCGCGGCTGGTCTCACTCCAGGTTCCCGAGATGGCCGAGCCCTCAGCGATCACCTCGGCCTGCAGCCCGAACTTGTAGGCATCGCTGGCGCAGGTCAGGACGAGCGTCATCCGCGGTCCCGAGACGCCGTAATTGGCCCGGCACCGGATGCGCTCGGTTGAGCCGTCCTCAAGGGCAACCGTGCCGCTGCCGCCCCATGTTCCGGCCATGCCCGTGAAGGGACCAGGGTCGGCATGCCCCGGCGAGGTGGTCACGCCCGCCGTCAAAACAACGGCGGTGGCCGCGACCCGCCGCACCATCTTCAGGAGCGTGTGCGCGCCGTTACAGGCGCGAAGCCTGCCAGCGGCCGCTGCAGGGGATGCCTGCCGAGGCGCCGTTCCACTTGCCCGAGCCAGAATTGCCGTTGAGCTGCCCATTCGCATATGCGCCATTGATGGAGACCTTGACGAGGCCTTCGCGTCCAATCGAACCCGACACATTGGCGCCAGCCGCAGAAATCTTACCGTCTGCGACGATCAAGGTCGAGCTGGCCGTGGGCTCGCAGCTGCCACTGTTGGTGACGATCGTCACCTGCCACTGCCCGTCATAGGGCGACTGGGCGAATGCGGGGGCGGCCGAGCTACCCACCAGGATCGACGCGGCGAAAGCCATTCCAATGCGGTCGAGACGCATGAATCGTTGTCCCTCAAATGTCGTTGATCACGACCTTATTTGGAAGAATTGTGACGAAAATTTGCCGCAGCGCCACAACGGATTTTTATCGAGCAATTTCAGTCCATTAACGATTAATGCGGAACCCGGCTTGGAGGCATTCGGGCGGCATTGTGCGCAAACTGCGCCTTCGCCCACGGCATGAGCGGGCGAACGCCCACATCTTTCCGCTGACCGCCCATGCTGCCGTTCGCAGGGCACCGCGAGGGCGCCAGCGGGGAGGATGTCCACAACTTATCAGGGCGATGCGATCAGATGCTCAGTGCGGGGTGAGGCTGGGCGCCTTGGTCGCGAACTGCTCGTCCTGCGGCTTGGCCGGAATCGCGCCGGTCGCCTTGGCCGATTCGACGACATCGCCGAGCAGCTTGAGCCCGAGCGGTGCGAGAGCGCGCTCCCACAGCTCGCGCGCGGTCTCTCCCTTCTTGACGAAGCACCATTCCTGGGCGGCGATGGCGCCCGCATCCATGCGGTCGGCGAGGTGATAGATGGTGCCGCCGGCGATCGGATCGCCTTCCTTGATGGTCCACTCCACCGCAGCGATGCCCCGGTGACGCGGCAGCAGCGACGGATGGTAGCCGATGCCGCCGAGCCGGGCGGCTGCGACCGCCTCGTGAGTGACGCGGGCGTGGCTATGCGCCGTGACGATCAGGTCCGTGCCGGGGGCGATCTCGCCGGCGGGCACGACCTTCGGATTGGCCTGGACCACGACCTCGATCCCGGCCGCCCGCGCCGCGGCTGCAAGCCGGTCCTCGCCATCATGAACGACGACCCGCGCGATCTCGATTCCTCTCTCGCGCAGCATGTTCAGTGTGGCGACACCGAAATGGCGGGAGCCGACGAGAGTGATGCGCATGGCCAGGGATCTTCCACGGTTGGGGGCTGGATCCGGTCGGAGGCTCTGACCGGGCGAAACGGGTCAAACCAAGCCTTGGCCTCCAGGTCAAGCGCCTGCTGGGCCGTCGTCACAGTCTGGCTTCGTCCGGCCGCCGGAGGCGCTGTGGGACCCAAACGGGAAAGGGGAAGGCCGCTCCGAGCCGGAGTTGGCGGGGCCCCTCACGCCTATTGGCGCGCCGATCGCCATGGTCGCCATCAACCTGGCCGCCATCAAGATGCAGGCCGAGACGACCGTGGCGGATGACACGCCCTCGTCGGTACCGGCGGCGGCCTCAGATGAACCGGGACGTCAGGACAGGTGCCGGAAATTCGCCTATAGGTTGTGTATAGACCGGTGCTGCATCACGGCATATTGCTCGACACAGCTCAACTAAAGGCGCCGAGCTATCAACTGTACTGATGAGGACAACCGAAGATGCCGCTCCTGCCGGCTCAACGGGCGCGATCTGGTCGGTCTTCGAACGCAATTTCCTGGACCCATGGCTGAAGAGGTCAGCGAACTTATGGTTGTGTTATCAGTTGGCGCGTCTGCGTAGTAAAACTGACGCTTCTGCGTATGACGAAGATAATTTCTTAAAGGCCCTGGAGCACAATGCTCGAGCCGCTCCGCCGCGCGGCCGGATAGCCGGGTGCCGCGCCTGTCACCGATCCCTGGGCAACAGCACCCGGTTATTTGCCGGCGGTCATGTGGTTTCCGGCGGCGGAAGGTCGATGCCGAGGGCTTCGCACAGCGGCCCGAGATGCTTCTCGTAGCGGCGCCAGCTTCCGATCGAGCGGCGGTAGATCGGCTCGCGCACCTGCATCAGGCTCGCCGTACGCACCATGCGCTCGGTGCGATGAAAGTCGAGGCAGGCATCCTCCCAGTCGAGCCCGCAATGGGCCAGCACGCGGCGCGACACGCCCTCGAGGTCGTCGACCAGATCCTCGTATCGAACGTCCATCAGGACGCCGGGCGGCAGCACCTTGTGCCAGTGTTCCATCACGCCCTCATAGCCCCGGTAGTAGTGGCCGAGCTCTGTCAGGTCGTAGGCAAAGGGCTGTGAGCCGGTGAACAGGAGCGAATAGCAGGAGACGCAGTTGTCGAGCGGGTCGCGCCGTGTGTTGATGATCCTGGCGCGTGGGAACGCCGCATGGATCATCCCGACGAACAGGAAGTTCAGCGGCATCTTGTCGACGATGCGGTCGGCTTCGGGCGCCAAGGTCCGAACGCGGGCCGTGTATTCCTGACCGATCTTCGTCATTTCCTCAGGTGGCAGCAGCGTGATCAGATCGGGATACGCCGGAACGACCTTCTGGCGGTTGGCGCATTCGCCGACGAGATCCTTGAAGGTCTCGAGCTCGCCCGCGCCGAAGACCTTGGAATGGCTGGCCAGCACCTGCTCCATCAGGGTGGTTCCGGAGCGCGGCATGCCGACGATGAAGATTGGGGCCCAGGAATCGTCGCCGTGCCCTGCAACCATGCGAAAGAACTCGGGCGTGAAGCGCGTCGCGACGTTTTTCATCATGCCGAGCCGCTGCTCGGAGTCGTAGTCGAAGGTCTTGCGCTTGAGGGTGTTGGCCTTCTGCAGATGCGCGAAGGCCAGGTCGTAGTCCTTCAGGTCGGACAACGCCTTGCCAAACGCGAAATGGGCTGCGATCTGCTTCTCCTGGTCGAGCTGGTCGACGCGTTCGATCAGCTGCCGCAGACCAGGAAGCCGGCTGTCGTCCGGCTTGAACTTCGACATGTTCGCGAGATTGAGGTGGATCGGCGCGTCGTCCGGCGCCAGTTCCAAGGCCTTCTGGAACGCCGCCGTTGCCTCCTCGAAACGGCCGAGCGCCTGATAGGCGACGCCGAGATTGTTGTAGGAGCCGAAGCGTTCCGGCTTGATCTTGATGGCCAGCAGGTTCTGCTCGATCGATTCTTCGAGCCGGTTGAGCTCGAGGAAGGCGTTGCCGAGATTGCCATAGGCGTCGGCATAGTCGGGACGGCTCGCGATCGCTCGCTTGTAGTGCTCGATGGCGCGCTCGCGATGACCCTGGCGCAGCAGCACGTTGGCGATGTTGTTGTGGGTCTCGGCATGCTCCGGGCTGAAGTCGAGGACCTTGAGGTAGTGTTTCGCTGCCTCGATGTCTTTTCCTGCGGTGTAGAGCAGGTTGCCGAGTGCGAAATGCGCATCGAGGTGCTGCGGCTTGTTGTCGATCGCCCGCCGGAGCAGGGCCATCGCCTCGTCGATCAGCCCCTGGTTCTGGCGAACCATGGCGAAGGCGTAGAGGATGCCAGGGTGGCTCGGCGCCAGCGCAAGCGCCGTCTCGTAATGCTGTACGGCCGTCTCATAGTGGCCGGCGGAGGCCTCGACGGCTCCGATGCTGCCATGGGCCTCGGCGGACTTGTCGTTCACCGCGACCGCGCGCACGAAGAAATCCTTGGCCTCGTCGAGCCGGTTGGCGGTGGTGCAGATCATGCCGAGCCCGACCAACGCATCGAACTGGTTCGGCCGCCCCGCAAGGATCAGGTTGTAGATCGTCTCGGCATCCTTGTAGTCGCCGCGGCCTTGCAGCCTCTTTGCCACGGCGGCGGCGTCTTCGACCAGAGTCTGCAACGATCCGGCCTGCTGCGAAGCGAAGGAAAGCGATGCTGTCGTCGGCGTAACCACGGGCGGGGCCACGTTCACGGGCTGGGGCGGCTTGGCGCCCGCGATCGCCTCGGCAATGGTCGGCCGCACGGCTTCGCTGCCGAGCGCATCGAGCAGCGGCTTCAGCCGGTCGCCATACATCCGCCAGCGGCCGACCGATCCGGAGAACAGCGGCTTGCGGACCTGGACCAGGCTGGCCGTGTTCACCGGACGCGCGTTCTCGTGGAACGACAGGCAGGCGTCATCCCAGTCGAGCCCGCAATGCGCAACGATCTTGCGCGCATGCGCATCGAAGTCGCGCACCACGTCCTCATACGCCACCTCCAGCATGACGCCGTCCGGCAGCACCTTGCGCCAATGACCCATCAGGGCATCGTAGGCGCGGTAGTAGCGGCCGAGCTCGGCGAGGTCGTAGGCGAAGGGCTGCGGCTCGGCGAACAGCTGCGTGTAGCAAGACAGGCAGGTGTCGATCGGATTGCGCCGGACGTGAATGATGCGCGCATTCGGTAGCGCGAGATGGATCAGCCCGGCGAACAGGAAGTTCGACGGCATCTTGTCGACGATGCGCTTGGTGTCCGCCGGCAGGTCGGTGAACCGCTCGAGATAGGCGCGCGCGAGGGCCTCAATGTCGGCGTCGGACAGCTTGGCGAGCATCTCCGGATAGTCGCCGCGGGCACGGTCGGTGAACAGTCCCGCGGCGGCCGCGAAATAGTTGACCTCGCCGGCGCCGTGCACGGCGGAATGGCTGGCGAGGAGCTGCTCGACCAGGCTGGTGCCGGACCGGGGCATGCCGATGACGAACACCGGCGCCGGCGATGGATCGCCATGGCCGGCGCGCGCCTGCAGCATGTCCTTGGAGAACACCGCGCGGATGCGCTCGATCTGGCGCAGCGTCTGGTTCTCGTCATAGTTGATGCGGCGGCGCTCGAGAGCATTGCCGGCGTTGAGGTGGACCAGCGACCGCTCGCCGTCCTTGATGTCGGCATAAGCCCGCCCGAGGGTGAAGTGCAGGGCGATGCGCGCATCCTCGGTGAGCGTCTCCGAGTTCGCGGCCAGATCCTGCAGGGGCGCCCAGCGCGCGTCGTCGACCGCGAACGGCTTGACCACGCCGTAGTTGAGGTGCGTGCCGATACTGCGCGGGTTGACAGCCAGGGCGGATTCATACGCGAGCGCCGCCTCGTCGAGCCGTCCCAGGATCATCAGCACGCCGGCGAGATGGTTCATCGTCGTCGCGTCGCGGGGATCGTGGGCGAGGGCCGTTCGATAGCTTGCGACGGCGTCCTCGTAGCGCTTGACGTCGCGCAGCGCATCGCCGCGGTTGCGGTGGGCGACGGCATAGTCGGGGCGCCGGCGCACCGCCTCGTCGTAATGCGCGAGCGCCAGGTCGTGCTTGCCGCGCGATTGCAGGGCATTGGCGAGATTGTTATGGGCCTCCGGGAAGTCCGGCCGTTCGGCGATGGCGCGCTCATAATGGAAGATGGCGGCAGGGACGCTCTTCATCTCCAGGTGCAGATTGCCGAGATTGTAGTGCGCCTCGGCGAGATGCGGGCTCAGGGCAAGGGCCTGCTGATAGGTGCGGATCGCGGCATCGAGCTCGCCGGCGGCCTGCTGGCAGCCGCCGATGTTGAGCAGCACGACCGGCGCATTGGGCTGGATCGCGAGCGCGCGCGTGTAGTGGGCAATGGCTTCCGAATGCCGCCCGAGCATGCGGCAGGCGTCGCCGAGGCTGGCGGCGGCTGCGGCGAAATCGGGCCGCGCGTCGAGCGCGGCCTCGTGGTGCGCGAGCGCGCGCTCGTACTGGTCGAGGCGCTGCAAGGCAAAGCCGAGCGCCTGGTGTGCATCGGCGCTGCCTGCGTCCGCGGCCAGCACCAGCTCCAGATGCCGAACCGCCCCGGCGGGATCGCCAAGGCTGGTGAGCACGCTGCCGAGCAGCAGCCGGGCCTCGGCCGAGCGTTCGTCGAGCGCGACGGCACGCTGCAGATGCGTGCTCGCTCTGGCGAGGTCGCCGAGACCTGCGAAGGTCTTGCCGAGCGACAGCTGCAGATCCGCGGCGTCGCCGGCTTCCTCTGCGGCCTGGTCGAGCAGGGCGCGTGCCTCATGCGTGTCGCCCAGCTGCAGGCGGACCATGGCGAGGCTGCACAAAGTGCGGAAATGACGGGGCTGAAGCGAAAGAACTTTCCGGTAGGCCTGCTCGGCGATGCGCAAGGCTTGATCGCTGAGCGCGGCCGCCGACGGCTGTCCGCCGTCGGACGCTGCGGGGACGAGGCGGGGGCGGAAGGCGACGGCGAGCTCGTTCATGATGACAACTTGCTGAATGTTCGACGAATGCCGTTGTCGAGGCGGATTGAAGCGAAACGGAGGCTTAGACGAGGCCGATCGCAAGCGGTCGGCTAGAACCCTTCGAGCAGTGCATGGAATTTGTCCGGCCACGTGCAGCGTCGATGGCCGGTGCTGCCACAACGCAACGAGCCGGCGTAGACCCAAGGGTCTGCGCCGGCCAATGTTGGTCAGGTTGCCGAGGGCGTCAGCCCCACATGTGATGCATCGCGTGGTGGTGGGACATGTCCGGACCGCTCGATGCGGCTGCAGCGGTTGCGGCTGGCGCCGCCGCGGCCGCCGCCGTGTGGTGGCTGCTGTGATGGCTGTGGTGGCCGCCGCAGTGATGGGTCGTGGTGGTGTTGTTGTTGCCGCCGGTGGTTCCTCCGCCGGCCGTTCCACCGCCCGTCGTGCCGCCTCCGGTCGTCCCGCCACCCGTGGTGCCTCCGCCGGCAGTGCCGCCTCCGGTGGTGCCGCCACCTGTCGTGCCACCTCCGCCCATGCCGCCGCCGGGCGTGGTCGTGCTCGCAGGCGTTCCGCCCGTGCCGTTGGCGATGTTCGGCGTGGCGCCCGCCGGCATACCGGTGCCCTGGGCAATGCCATTGACCGCCGTCGCCGTCACGAAGCTCGTCGCGGACGTGACGTAGGCCGATCCGCCGATCGCGATGTTGTTGCCCGCGATGTCTCCGGCATTGCCGATGTAGTTCGCGGCGGCAGCCTTCAACATCGCCTGATCGGTCGCCAGGGCCGCACCCGTGTCGCCGTTCATGATGCCCATCAGCGCCTTCGTGGCCATGATGGTGTCGGACTGCAGAGCACCGGCGGCGAGCTCGTCGTCGAAGCGTCCCTTGAACACCGCGCCCTGCGCCGCATCGAATGCCGCACCGAAGTTCTGGTAGTTGGTGATCTGGTCGATCAGGGCCTGCGACGCCGTCCCCGTTCCATTGGCCACCGCAACCAGCTTCGCACCCAGCGTGTTGCCCTCGGCGAGGAAATTGGCCCAGAAATTGGTCTGCGCCTGATTGTCCTGGAACTTCGTGACCGTGCCGGTCAGGCCGCCGGGCATCTCCGAGAAGCCGCCGCCGTGTCCCGGCATGCCGGTGCCGCCCGCCGCCGCGTTGAGGGCCGCGTCGTTCTGAAACACGTCGATCATGTCGACGATGTTGTCGGCGGAGCCGCGCAGCGCCGTCGGATTGGCCATCGTCTCGGCGACGTTGTAGTTGTTGATCTGAAGGTTTGCTTGGCTGAGCAGCGTCATCAGATGCAGCGTCGTCGTTTGGGCATCGACAGCGGTTTGACCTGCTTCAATCGCAGCGAGCTTCGCTGGATCGTTCAGGATCGCTTGGAGACCCTGCGCCACGGCCGTGAAGTCGGCTTGGACCTGGTTGATATTGTTGGCGCTCATGCCGCCCAGCGAAAGGTCAGCGACGGCATTGAACACCGTTCCGATGGCGGTCAGGTCGCCCGCGGCCGCTGCAGCGAGATTGGTGGCGCTGTCGTTGCCGGCGGGAAGGCTCTGGAATGCCACATCCATGGCACCCGTGTTGGCCAGGAAGGGAACGTTGTTGAGCGCGGCCGAGAGATGCGCGTCACCCTGGATCTGCGCCAGGATCTGCATCTGCACGTTGTGGATGGTCTGGTCGGCTTCGGCGAGGGTCGCCGGATTGGTCGTGTTCGGCGCCGCGTTAATCAGCGTCGTGATCTCGTTCGAGACCTGGGTGAGCACCGCGGTGTCGGTCGCGTTGAGCGTAAAGGCCTTGCCGCCGATCGTGACGTCTCCGGGATTGGCCAGCATCGCGTTGATGTCGTTCTGCACGGCATGCAGGTCGGTGGTGTAGCTGCCGAGGAACGGGTTCGAGTTGCCGCTGTTCTGCGGCGTCGACCACAGGCCGGTCGAGATGCGAACGGCGTCGTTGAAAACGACGCCGGCCTGCACGAGGTCGGTCGACAGGTTGAGCGCCGAGGCGCGAACCAGCAGATTGGACGTGCCATTCGCCAGCGCCGTCGGGTTGAAGGTATTGGCTGCCATTGATCATCTCCCCAAGTTTCAACCCGGCGTCTGCTGCTTGGCGGTTCGGCAGCACGCGGGCGTTGATCGGGCTGAGACATCTCGTTCACCTCCTCGCGGAGCGGGCGAAATGTCGCAGCCTCAGAGCACCTGGGAATTATTTGCTCCAATGGGGCCAAAAGAAGCGCCGCGGAGTCCTCAAATATGATGTTGTTCGGGCAAACGACGATTGTCGCAGCCGGGTCACGGCCGCGCTCGGAAGCGTACTAACTCCTTGAATTCCGTCGTTGCATCCTTGCAACATCACCGCTCAGCGAAGCTTCGATGCACGGTCCAGACAAGAAGTTGCCCCGATCTTGCGGCTGGTCGCCGATCTCTCCTTAGAAAAGTTCCAGCGTAACGAGGCTTCACAGTGCGGAACGGAACATGCATCTTTGCTGATCTTCAGAGGCTTCCTTTCTTCAACGCGTGTCGTCTCGCCCGGCTCATCGTCCTTCTCATTTCCCCCGGGAGCACTGCGTGAGTTGACCTCATCTGCGCTCCCGGGTATCCGATCCGCAGCAGCTGCTGCGGCTGCCTCATCAACCCCACATGTGATGCATCGCGTGGAGATGCGACATGTCGGGACCGGCAGCCGCGGCCTGGTTCGTATGCGCGCCCTGGCTGTGATCGTGATGATGATGATCGCTGTGATGCGCGGCGTTGCTGCCGTTGTTGGCCGTCGTACCCGTCGATGTGCCGCCAGCCGCCGCTCCGCCGGTCGACGTGCCTCCGTTCGCCGCGGTGCCACCGGCTGCCGCGCCACCGCCGGCGGTGGTTCCTGCCGCAGCTGTGCCGCCAGTGCCGTTGGCCAGGTTCGGTGTCGCGGTGACCGGAATGGTGCCGTGCGCGGTGCCCTTGATGGAGGTTGCCGTCGAGACCGTCGTGGCCGTTCCGACATAGGTGCCGCCATTGACGGGAACGTTGTTGCCAGAGACGTCCATGGCGTCCGCCGCGAAGCCTTGGCCTGCCGCGGCGATCATCGCCTTGTCTGCCGCAAGTGCTGCGCCGGTGTCGCCGTTGAGGATGCCCTGCAGGCCCTTGACGGCATGGGCCGTGTCAGCTTCGAGCGTGCCGCTGAGCAGCTCGTTGTCGAACCGACCCTGGAACACGGCCCCCTGCGCGGCGTCGAAATTGGCGCCGAACTGCTGGTAGTTCTGGATCTGCGTGATCAGGGCCGCGCTCGCCTGCGCACCGCCGGTCGAGATCTTCTGCAAGGTGGCGTTGATGGTGTTGGCCTCGGCCAGGAATGCAGCCCAGAAATTCGTCTGTGCCTGGTTGTCCTGGAATTTGGTGACCGTGCCCGTCAGTCCACCCGGATCTTCGGCGAAGCCGCCGGAATGGCCGGCATTGCCGTTGCCGCCCGCAGCCATGTTGAGGTTGGTGTCACCCTGGACGATGTCGATGATGTCGAGCAGATTGTCGGCCGTGCCGCGCAGCGCCGCCTGATTTCCCGTGGTCGCCGCCGCGTCGTATTTGTTGAGCTGCAGGTTGATCTGACCGAGCGCGGTCTGCAGGTGGATCGTGGTCAGCGCCGCCGCGTTGGCGGTCTCGCCGGCCTCGATCTGCGCTAGCTGAGTCTTGTTGTTGAGGATGGCCGTCAGGCCCTGCGAGACCGCAGTCAGATCGGTGTTGATCTCCTGCAGGTGCGCCGCGTCGATGCCGCCGGAGGCGAGCTCGACCACCTTGTTGAAGACGAGGCCGACGTCCTTGAGGCTGGCGCCAGCGGTCGCCGCAGCAAGGCTCGCCGGATCGTCCGCGCCGGCGGGCGAGGTCTGGAAGGCGATGTCCTGGCCGCCGGTATTGGCGAGGAAGGGCACGTTGTTCAGCGCGTTCGCCAGATGGGCGTCGTTGTGGATCTCGCCCAGGATCTCCTGCTGGAGCGCATGAATGGTCTGGCTGGCGGCAGCCTGGGTGGTGGCGTTCGCAAACTGCCCCGCCGCCTGCAGCAGCGTCCCCAACTGACCCTCGACGTTGGTGAGGACTGCCGTGTCAGTGGCGTTCAGTGCGAAGGTGTGTCCGCCGAGCGTGACCTGACCTGGATTGGCCAGCATGGCGGCGATATCGGTCTGCACCGCCGTGATGTCGGCCTGATAGCTGCTCAGGAACGTCGGCGAGTTGCCGCTGTTGGCGAGGCTGAACAGGCCGAGCGAAGCGCGGACCGCATCGTTGAAGACGACGCCGGCCTGCACCAGATCGGTCGAATGCTGAATAGCAGTGGCGCGAGTCAGCAGGTTCGACGTGCCGTTGGCGAGCGCGGTCGGACTGAAGTTGACCGGCGTGGCACCACCGCCGCTGCTCGGCGGCGTCGAAGTGGTGCCGCCGGTGCCGTTGGCGATGTTCGGGGTCGCCGTCACCGGGATCGTGCCGTGGGCGAGGCCGTGCACCGAGGTCGCCGTCGAGACCGTGGTGGCCGTGCCGACATAGGTCGCGCCGCCAATCGCGATGTTGTTGCCGGAGACGTCCATGGCGTCAGCGGCGAAGCCCTGTCCGGCGGCGTTGATCGCCGCCTTGTCCGCCGCGAGAGCCGCGCCGGTGTCGCCGTTCAGGATGCCCTGCAAGCCTTTCACGGCGGCCGCCGAGTCGGCTTCCAGCGTGCCGCTGAGCAGCTCGTTGTCGAAGCGGCCACGGAAGACATTGCCCTGGGCGGCGTCGAAATTGGCGCCGAACTGCTGGTAGTTCTGGATCTGCGTGATCAATGCCGCGCTGGCTTGCGCGCCGCCCGTCGAGATCTTCTGCAGGGTTGCGTTGATGGTGTTCGCTTCGGCCAGGAACGCGGCCCAGAAATTGGTCTGCGCCTGATTGTCCTGGAACTTGGTGACCGTGCCGGTCAATCCGCCGGGATCCTCCGCGAAGCCTCCGGCATGGCCCGGCATGCCGTTGCCGCCGGCTGCCATGTTCAGGTTGGCGTCGCCCTGGATGATGTCGATGCTGTCGAGCAGGTTGTCGGCCGTGCCGCGCAACGCAGCCTGATTGCCGGTCGTTTCCGCCTTGGCATACTGGTTGAGCTCGAGGTTGACCTGTCCGAGCACCGTCTGCAGATGGATGGTCGTGAGCGCGGCCGCGTTCGCCGTTTCGCCGTTCTCGATCTGTGCGAGCTGGGTCTTGTTGTTGAGAATGTTGGTCAGACCTTGCGAGATCGCGGTGAGGTCGGTCGTGACCTCCTGAAGATTGCCGGTGTGGATGCCGCCGGAGGCGAGGTCGACGACCTTGTTGAAGACGAGGCCGACATCCTTCAGCGTGTTGCCTGCGGTCGCTGCGGCCAGGGTCGCCGCATCATCGGCACCGGCCGGCGTGTTCTGGAAGCCGACGTCCTGGCCGCCGGTGTTGGCGAGGAAGTTGACCTTGTTGAGCGCGCCGGACAGATGCGCGTCGCCGTTGATCTCCTGCAGGATCTCCTGCTGAACCGCGTGCAGCGTCTGATCCGCGGCTGTGATCGTCGCAGCATTCGTGGTCTGCGGTGCGGCCGTAAGCAGCGTCGAGATCTGCGCCTGCACGTTGGTGAGAACGGCGGTGTCGGTCGCGTTCAGCGTGAAGGCCTGGCCGCCCAGGGTCACCTGGCCGGGATTTGCGAGCATCGCCGCGATGTCGTTCTGCACGGCGTGGAGATCGGTCGTGTAGCTGCCGAGGAACGGGTTCGAGTTGCCGCTGCCGGCCTGCGAGAACAGGCCGAGCGAGGCGCGCACCGCATCGTTGAACACCACGCCGGCTTGGACGAGGTCGGTCGACATGTTGAGCGCTGAGGCGCGCACCAGCAGGTTCGACGTTCCGTTGGCCAGCGCCGTCGGGTTGAAGGTGTTATTCGCCATAGATCATCTCTCCCCAAGTTCATCCGACGCCCGGCAGGGCCCCGTACCGAAACTGGCCGGACGATGCGGAAGCGCATCGGCCCTGCGTCGGACGTGATGCGCCGCGCCTCACGCCCGTGCGCCGCTGTGTCGCGCGTTCTTCTGACGCGCGCTACTTTGTCGCACCTCGCTATATGCTCGGAGCAATCGGGCCAAAAAAGGCGTGGGGGAGTCCGCAAATATGTTGTTCTCGGGACATCGCGGATCTGTGACAGATGCGCCGCGATCGCGTGCCAAGTGATTGATTTCTGGCGGCAAGCAGCAACTGCGCGGTGCGGCGACCGGGCGCGAATTGCATCTTGTCGTCAAGATGCTGCCTGCATCTCGCCGGTGAGTGGCCGGTCTCCAGCGATCAGACGCAGGGTTGGTCTGATGCTGTCAAGGCTGCCCGGCGACGCGGGCGCGCGGCATTGTCTCAGCGCCATCGCTGGAAAAACGCCACGATGGATTGTGTGTCGGGGAAGTTAGAGGCAAAGGCGTCTGGGCGTGTCGGCGACCTCGCCGCGCGCCGTTCAGGACGGCGGCGCGGCCTGGCGCTGCGCCAGGAGCGCAGTCCTGATCTTCTGCAGCAGTGTGGTGTAGAGCTGATTCCAGGCCGGGTCATTCTGCCCGTTCGCGTCGAGCCCTTGCTTGGTCAGGCCCAGGCTGATCCGATAGACGGCGAGGGCGCCGTCGATGTTGCCGAGCGGAAGGAAGGCATCGCCCAGACTCTGATAGGAATTTGCAAGCGCCTGCTGCAGCGACGGGTCGTTGGCGATCGTGTTGGCGAGATGGGTGATCAGCGCGGTGTTGGCGCGACGCTGCTCGAAGGCTTCGGCATGGCGGCCCTGGGCGGTGAGCACATCCGCCAGCAGAGCGTGGCACCAGGCGAGGTCGCGCTGAAAGCTGAGATTGCCGCGGTGGGCCGCGGTCAGCTTCCGGATGATGGCGAGGCTGGCGGAATAGGCGGCATGCGCAGCCTCGAGGTTTCGCTGAACGAACAACACGGCGCCGATGCGGTTCAAGGCGACCGAGAGGTTGCGTTGAAACCCGGCGTCGTCCGGATTGGCTGCGGTCAGGTACCTGACGATGGCGATGCTCTGCTTGTAGTTCTGCAACGCGCCCATGAGATCGCTGGCGGTGGCTGCGCGATCGCCTTCCGCGATCCCGGCGGCGGCCTGATCCAGCAGCCTGCCGGCGGCGACCGTGACGCCGACCGCAAGGCCCCCGCGGGCGACATCGCCGCGCGGGCGTTCCAGCAGCGCGGCGAGCGCGACTGGCTCGTCGCTCTCCACGGATTCCGGCGCAGACTCTGCTCTCGAGGCTCGATCCCGATCAAAGGGCGCAGGCGGCGCCTGCTGCTGAGAGGCGCGCGGTTGCGGACGCAATCCCCGTCCGAAGCCGGGAATTCGGCGCAACATGCCCTCGACCTGCGCGGCCGTGATCAGGCGCGTGCATTCGAACTGCCGGGACGTGCCCTGCCATCGCGGGCACCACAGAAAGTCCTCATGGTCGAAGCGATGACGGGCATCATTCCAGCAACTGTTGCAGGCGTGATGGTTGATGACCCGATAGGGGGTCGCAAACTCGTTGGTCGGGTGGGTGAAGCCGCTGATCAGCACGACCGGAGTGCCGACCGCCCAGGCCAGCCATGACAGCCCCGAGGAAAGGCCGATGAAGAACGCGGCGTGCTTGAGCCAGCGGGCGCGCTCGGGCAGCGGCCGGTCGCCGGTCTGATCCTCGGCTTCGGCAGGAATCTGCGTTCGGAAAGCGCCGTGGCTGCGCTCCGCGGTCTGATCGACGCAGATCACGCGATAGCCGGTCGCGCGCAGGAAGGCCACGACGCTCTGCCAGCCCTCCGGATTGTTCCAGTGCTTGCATGCGGTCGTCGCCTGCACGGCGATGCAGACATAGGGGTCCTCGATGGGACGGCTCTCTTCGCTCAACGCGACGCGTGGCGGCTGCTCGGCCGGATCGACGCCGAGAATATGAGCTGCTGTCCGATGCAGACCGACCTGCCGGAAATCCCAGGGATGATGCACGAACTCGGCATCGTCGAAGAACAGCGCGACCGAGTAGGTCGCGTAGTATCGCTCCGCCTGGACCGTGTCGTGGCTGAGGAACGTGATGTCTGGGTAGGCGGCGCGGAACAGCGGGATCAGCGGCTCGCCCATCGCACAGCTCAGGCGGCATCGATGCAGGTCCCTGAACTTCACCACATAGCTCATCCATCCGATGATGTCGCCGATCGTGCCGACCGGGAATTGGATCAGGACGTCGCGGTCGGTGGCGTCATAGTCGTGGCACAGCAGCAGCTCGGGCCCTGACCACACTTCCAGCCTGAACGGGACGAAGTAGCGCTTGCTGCTGTTGACGTGCCCAGAGCGCAGGTCGATGTCGAACAGGACGTTGGCAGTCTCGAGATCGCTCAACCGGACGCGCCAGGCGTGTCCGGTGTCGGGCAGCATGACACGACAGCCGTCGTTGAAATCGAAGCGCAGCCCTTGGGGACCCTCCTGGGTCGGCATGGCCGCTGGCGGTGGCAGTCGCGGCTTGCGTGCCTGATCAGACGCCTCGGTGCGGGCGCCGGGCTGGGCGGACGGTAACGCACTCGTCGGCACCATCGCCGGGTCCGAGGTGCGGGGAAAATTTGCAACGTTCATGTTGAGGTGCCGACGCGGTCTGCGTTCATTCGTGAGCGATGGCGCCGACCGCGGCTGTTCGGTCTTGTTACTCCACGAAGGCGCGGCGCCACTGATCGAGAACCGGCTTCATCAGATAGCTGAGCATCGTCCGGCTGCCGGTTTGAACGTAGACTTCGGCCTGCATGCCGGGCATCAGGTTGACGTTGCCGAGCCGCTTGCGCTCCTCGTCGGACAGCGTGATCCTGACCGTGTAGAAGGTAGAGCCGGTTCTTGGGTCATTGGTGATGTCAGGCGACACGAACGAGACTTGGCCGCTCAATTTCGGCGTGGTGCGCTGGTTGAAGGCGTTGAAGTGGACCATCGCATCCTGCCCGGTGTGGACGTGATCGATGTCCTTGGGCTGGACGTGCCCTTCGACCTGCAGTTCGTCCGAATCGGGGACCAGCTCCATGACGGTCTCACCCGGCTTGATGACGCCGCCGATGGTGTGGATCGCGAGCTGGTGGATGGTGCCGGAGTTCGGCGCGCGCATCTCGATGCGATCGAGCTGGTCGCGCGCGGCGACGCCCTTCTCGACCAGATCGCCTTCCTTGGCCTGTGACTCGCTGAGATCCTTGACCACCTCGCTGCGGAAATCCTGATCGATCTTGACGGTCTGGAGCTCGGCTTCGCTGATCTTGGACCTCGTCTCCGCCACGCTGGACACCAATTGGCCGCGTTCACCGTCGATTCGAGCGGCTTCCCGCTGCAGCGTGGTCAGTCGCGTCAGTGGAACGAGCCGCTTGTCATAGAGCTCCTGCACGCCGGCCAGCTCGCCCTTGATCAACTCGATCTGCTTGTTCTTGGATTCGAGCTGGGACTCCATGCCGCTGATCTCGTTGTTCAGCTGGACGATGCGGCCCTGCAGCAGCTCCTTCTGGCTCTTGCGGGTCGTGGCACGGGCCTTGAACAGCGCGTTCTCCGACGCGATCACGGTGCGGACATTCGGATCGTCCTGACGTGAGGTCAGAGTGGACGGATAGTCCGGCTGATCGAGACCGTCACGCTCGGCCGAGAGCCGTGCAATCTTCGCGCGCTGCTCGTTCAATTGCTTGGTGATCGCCTGGAGCTGGGCTTGGCTCTGCGTGGCGTCGAGCCGCACGAGCAGATCACCCGCCGCAACGCGCTTGCCGTTGTCGACCTTGATTTCCGCGACAATGCCGCCTGTCGGATGCTGAATGGCCTTCACGTTGG
Source organism: Bradyrhizobium sp. SZCCHNRI1009 (assembly GCF_032487575.1). NCBI lineage: Bacteria > Pseudomonadati > Pseudomonadota > Alphaproteobacteria > Hyphomicrobiales > Nitrobacteraceae > Bradyrhizobium > Bradyrhizobium sp. SZCCHNRI1009. Next base: position 132,690 of record NZ_JAUEUL010000003.1, read on the forward strand.
ATTGCACCACGAGATTGCCGGGGACCACGATCGCGCCGGCGAGCGGCACGAGGGTCAGCCAGCCGCCGCCGAGAACGCCGGCGACGAGCAGCACCCGCAAGCCGAGACGCAGCTCGTTCTCGAACATGCGGCTGACGCGCGGCACCAGCGATTCGTCCGAGCCGTCGTCGAGATCAGCCGCCGTTCCTTGCGTCGCAATGAAGGTCATGCCGGTGGTCAAGGCCGTGCCGGCGGTGCCGACCAGGCGGCCGACCCGGGTTTGCGGAACGACGGGCGCATGCGCCAGGCGGGCAGGGAGGTTCTGCTGTCCCATCGGTCGCGGCGCACCGACGCCGAAATTGCCGTCGCGCCGCGCATCCTGCAGGTCGAGCACGGGCGCCGAATTGCCGCCCGCCACGCGTGCAGGCGGATGGCGCGGCGGCGGCGATAGCTCCGGCTCGTAGCCACGCATCGGTGCGGGCTGCTGCCAGTCCATCTCGCGGATGCCTTCACCGCGGCGTGCCCGGGGCGCCTGGGCACCGAGACCGAACAGCGACAGCGACGCACCGAGGGCGCGGCCCATGGTGCTGCCCTTTTTCTTGCGCGGCTTCGGCCTGCCCTGCGACGGCGGCGGACGCCGGCGCTTCTTGCCGCCGTCACGTGCACCGCGGCGTTGTCGCGGGTCCTCGTCGGAGCCGTCGTCGAATGCGCCCTGCAGCCGCTGCAGCTCGAGGATCAATGCGTCGCCCTGCGGACCGACCGCGCGAGTCTTCGGTCGTACATAGTCGTCGTCGTCGAACGGCCTGAAGTCGTTGATGTGTTTCATTGATCAAGCGCTTTCTGCTGGGGCGGCGCGACGAAGCGAGCGGGCGTTCGGATTTGGCGCCGCTGCGGGAGCAGCAACCCTGGGCGGAGCGGGGGCATGCGCGACGGCAGGTCCCGCGGCCTTGTTGGCCCCGGCGACTCGGGCAAAGATCTCCTGGCAGGGACCGAATGCGATCGCCTTGCCCTCGTACAGCACCAGCGCCATGTTGAGCGCATTCAGCGCGCTGGGACGGTGCGAAATCACGATCACGATGCTCTGGTTCTGCTGCCGCATGATCTGAATGGCGCGGCTGAGCGCGTTCTCCCCGTCGGTGTCCAGATTGGCATTCGGCTCGTCGAGGACGATGAGAAACGGATCGCCATACACCGCGCGGGCCAGACCGACGCGCTGCCGCTGACCGGCCGACAGCGACATGCCGCCTTGGCCGATTCGCGTCGAATAGCCCTCCGGCAGCCGCAGGATGATGTCGTGCACGCCGGCGATCTGCGCCGCCTTCAGGATCGCATCCGAGCTCGCATTCTCGTCGAAGCGGCAGATGTTGTCGGCGATGCTGCCATCGAACAGGGCAACGTCCTGCGGCAGGTAGCCGATATGGCGGCCGAGATCCTCGTTGCTCCATTGGTCGAGCGCTGCGCCGTCGAGGCGGACGGATCCATGCTGTGCAGGCCAGATGCCGACCAGCGCCTTCGAGAGCGAGGTCTTCCCGGAGGCACTCGCGCCGAGCAGCGCCAGACCCGTGCCTGCCTTGATCGAGAACGACACGTTTTGAACGATCGGCCGATCGGTGCCCGGCGCGGTGACCGTCAGCTCCTGTACGGTCAGCTCGCGGAATGGGCGGGGCAACGCGACCGGCGGCGCTTCCGGCCTGGCCGTGGCCTTGCAGATATCACGCAGACGCGCGATGCCCTGGCGCGCGGCGACCAGCTGTTTCCAGCTGCCAAGTGCGATCTCGATCGGGGCGAGCGCGCGGCCCATCAGGATTGACGAGGCCATCATCACGCCGCCGGACGCCTGTTCGGAGACGACGAGCGCCGCGCCGATACCGAGCATGCCCGACTGCAGGATGAAGCGCAGCACTTTCGCGGCGGCCCCGAGATTGGCGTAGACATCGCTGGCGCGAATATTGTCCTTCAGATAGCGCTCGTTGACGGCGTTCCAGCGTGCCGAGAAGCGATCCAGCATTCCGAGCGCGCGAATCACCTCGGCATTGCGCTGGGTGGCATCGGCGAGAACCTGCCGCGCGGCGCTCGTATCGCTGGCGGATTTGCTCGCCTGACGCGACAACCGGTCGGTCACCAGCGTCATCGAGATGATTCCGGCCGTGCCGATGACGGCCGTGATGCCGATCAGCGGATGAAACAGAAACATGCCGATCAGGAAGATCGGTATCCATGGCATGTCGAGAAAGGCGGTTGGTCCCATGCTCGACATGAAGGCGCGCAGCTGGTCGAGATCGCGCAGCGGCTGCTGCATCAGCATCGGCTTGGTACCGCGCAGGGGCAGGGTGGCCAGAGCGTGATGAATCGCGTCCTGCAAGCTCGCGTCGAACACGGTCGCCACCCGGCACAGCATGCGGGTGCGCAACGCGTCGAAATAACCCTGAATCAGATAGACGGCCAGAATCATCACCGACAGGCCGACGAGCGTGGCGAGATTTTTGCTCGGAACGACGCGATCATTGACCTGCATCATATAAACCGAGCCCGAGAGCATCAGGATGTTGATGACGCCGCTGAACACGCCGATGCCGGCCATGCGCTTCACAGCCTGGCGCAACCCGCGCGTCACCGGATCGTCGCTTCCCGAGAGAAGGTCGTTGAGGGCAGCCGCGGCTTTCGTTCTCGGGCGCTCTTGAGCCAGACTCATCCAGGCGCGTCTCCCAAAACACAGTGCTTCACTCCGCGCTATTGACAGTCGATACCGACGATTTTCCGGCAACAATTGGACATGTGGGCAATTCCGTCGCAGCGTCGCGGGCACACGACCGGCGCGAGACGCAATGCGCCGGGTCGGCTCTGAAAAGTTGTGGCGTCGTTCGGAGCGATCGGGTCTGTGCGAAATCTGTCCGCGATCGTCGATGGTTGCAGCGTGATAACAGCCATCGGCACGCGACGCGCGTCACACATTCGTCCGTCTATCACCTTGGTTCCGTACTCATTGGTCGCGGTCCGGGCCGAATGACGCCACGAAGCCGAATAAATCTTCCTGCGGTGCAACGCACAGGCGTTGTCATCTCGATCATGCGGTATTCGATGATGGTGCGGAGAACGATCATGATGGCGGCGGCAACACGAGGACATGCGGCCCCGCGCACCAATCCAGGACGTGCAATCAGCTCGGCCAGGCATGGCGGCCGACGATGTGTTCTATCATCGAACGTGCGGCCGCTGTGGAACCAGTGACCCGTCAAGCATCGGGCGCACGAGATCAACATCAGCTCCAGGGAGGACCAAGCAGATCAGTCCGCGTGCAATCCGAGCAACTCGTCACCGGCTCGGGCCACGGCAGTTGATCAACCATAGGCGTGATCCAACCGGTCACGCTCAAGCGTAGCGGGGCAACGATTGGGTGCAGAACGGCGCCGTAACGCCGAAGTCGGACGAAGTTGCTCACTTAGTAAAGCGTATCCGGGGGACGACAAAGTTGCTGAACGACATCACCATCGAGACGCGTGATGCGGGAATGGATTCGGGTCGAGGGGCGGCCCGCAGGAGTGAATACTTCATCATCCTGCGCCGGATCGGTCCGCTGAGACGAAATACGGTCGCCAGGTCGGCGGTAAATCGCGCCGATCGCGTGCGCGCAGCTCTGGAGGCGCACGCATGAAGATCCGCAAGACCGACTATGGAACGATCATCCTGCACTGGACCCTGGTTGGGGCCACTGTGATCGCGTTCTTGACGGGGCTTCGCATGGCGACCGAAGCGCCTGGACACGCGTGGATCGCCAACAATCTCGACTGGCTGCTGCCCCGGCACCGGACCTGGACCTGGCACATGCCGGCTGGGGTCGTGCTTGCGAGCGTCGCCGTCGCCTACATGATTTATATCTCGAAGTCGGGGCTCGGTCGCCGCGTCACCATCGACAAGATGCGCTTCAAGGGCCTGCTCGGCCGCCGGCCGGCGCGGCTGGGCTCGATCAGTGTGATGCTGCACTGGGTGCTTTTCATCTCCATGGCGATCCTGATCGTCACCGGAGGCATGCTCTTCTTCGGCGTGGCCTCCGGCTACGTCACCATGATGATCCACTGGTACGCGACCTGGGTGATCCCGGCCTTCGTGGTGCTGCACGTCCTGGTTCATTTCAGCATCGGCGGAAAGATGCAGCTCTATCGCGTGTTCCGGCCGGCGCCCTTGCCGCCGCCGCCGCCGAAGCTCGATCCCGTCGAACTGCTCACGATGCTGGTCGAGCAGTCGGAAAAGCTGGAGGAGGCGGAGGCGCCTCCGAAGCGGCCTGCGCCGGCCGCGCGGCCTGCAGCGCGTGAGCCGATGCCGGCGCCGCGGCGCATGGAGGAGCCGCTGCGGGCACGTTCGGAGCCGCGGGTGCCGCCAGGCCGCATGCGTCCGCCGCCGGCACCTGCCAAGGGCAACTCCCGTCGCCGCAATCCGAGCTTCCAGTCCAACCCGTTCATGGTCGCGATCGCCGCGGCCATCGTGATCGGTTCGGCGATGTTCGCCGCCGACTACTACGCCGAGGACACCGTCACGGTGTACCGAATCGCGACATCGGATGCGCCGACGCTTGACGGCGATTCGTCGGATCGTGTCTGGCGCAACATCCAGCCGCACATGGTGACGACCAACCAGGGCGACAATTTCGACGGTACCGGCGAATCGCGCGTCTGGATCAAGGCCGCGCATGACGGCACGTGGGTGTATTTCCTCGTCATCTGGGAGGACCCGACGCGGTCGCTGAAGCAGTTGCCGCTGATCAAGAAGGCCGACGGCTGGCATCTCCTGCAGAACGGTTTCGACAAGGGCGACGAGAACGACTTCAACGAGGACAAGTTCTCGCTGTTGTTCACGACGCTGCCGATCACCCTGGCCGCGGACCGAACCTTTCACATGAGCTCGCAGCCGATGCCGGACAAGCCGCCGACGCTGTCGGGTCGCGGCATCCACTACACGCCGGCGCCGAATCTCTATGCCGACGCCTGGCTGTGGAAGGCGACGAGCGGCGGCCCGACCGGATGGATGGATGATGATCATTTCGGTCCGCCTGCAGAACCCACGCCGGATCAGGTCAAGGGACTCACGCCCTACAAGGGCGGGTTCGCACCGGATCCGGGGACCGCGAACTATTCCGACAATTTCGTGATCGACAGGGAGGCCGCAAGACTGGGGAATCGGGGCGTGAGACCGAAGCGCCTTCCGAAGGACGTCGCCGCGATGACCGCGGCGATGGGCGAGATCAATCTCGATCCGAACATCGGCGAGAGCGAAGGCGCACGCTGGTTCATGACCGAGGCCGAATCGGTGCCGTATTCGGCCGAGGCGGATGCCCAGACGCCGATCGGGACCGTCGTGCCCGGTGTGCTCGTCAGCGGCGAGTTCACTGGCGATCGCGCGGACATCCGTTGCGCAGCGCGTTGGGCCGCGGGCCACTGGACGCTCGAAATTGCCCGCAAAATGGACACGAAAAGCAAGTACGACGTCCCGATCAAGAACGGTGTCTTCATGCGAGTCGCTGCGTTCGACCACACCCAGATCCGACATACGAGGCAGATCCGGCCGATGCGACTTGAGGTGCAGTAATGGGTAAGATTTGCAAAATCCAGTACAACAGGGAAACGTTCTACGCGAATGTGGGCGATATCCTGCTCGACGGCGCCATCAACAGTGGCGTGGATCTGCCCCATGACTGCCGCAGCGGAATCTGCGGCTCCTGCAAGGTAACGGTCGTCGACGGCAAGCTGTTCGGCGGGATGGAAGGCGACATGGCGCATGCGTGCCAGGCGCGTGTCGTGTCCGACCTCAAGATCATCACCGAGCCCGTGCCGGATACGGTGACGATGAATTGCGAGGTGGGCGATCTCGTGCGGCTCGCGCCCGACGTCGTCGGCGTCACCCTCGAGATGCCGAAGCCGCTGCGATTCTTCCCCGGGCAATACGCCAAGGTGCAGTACCGCGGTTTTCCGACGCGCTGCTACAGCCCGACCTACCCGATGGTTGGCGCGCCCGACAGCCATCTGCTGTATCTGCACATCCGCATCCTGAAGGATGGCCTGGTGTCGTCGGCGCTCGGCCGCGACATCCAGGTCGGCCATCGCGTCAAGCTGACGGCGCCGCTGGGCACCGCGTTCTTCCGGCAGAAGCATCGCGGCCGGATTATCCTGGTTGCGAGCGGCACCGGCTTCGCGCCGATGTGGGCGATCGCTGTCGCCGCCATCACCGAGAATCCGAAGCGCGAGATCGTCTTCATCGTCGTGTCGCGCACCTTGCAGTCGTTCTACATGCATCAGGCGTTGTGCCGCCTGGCGCGCTTCCCGAACGTGAAGATCATTCCGATCGTGTCGGAGCCGCAGAACGTCTCGCCCGCGATTCGCAGCGGCCGGCCGACCGAACACATGCCGGAGCTCACGCCCAACGACGTCGTCTATACCTGCGGCGCGCCGGCCATGACTGAGGCGGTCGCGAAGATGTCGCGCGCGGCCGGCGCGAAGTGTCATTGCGATCCGTTCGTGTCGTCGGCGCAACCGTCGGAGACCCGCGGCGGACTGATGGATCGTCTCGCCGGATGGCTCGACAGCCAGCGCGGCCGGCCGGCGATGTTCCAGCCGGCCGAATGACATCGGGGCAGCCACGGCCCGTGGCTGCCGCGCGAAAGTCTAGCCGGCCACGAAGCTGAGCAGGGTGCCCGTCGCTGACGCCGGCGGAACAACGAGGCTCGCGCCGCTGCGCACCGCCGCCGCGCCAAGCGCCTTTTCCGTCGTTGCGAGATCAAGTGAAGCCAGCACCAGGCCGGCGCCGCCGCGCTCCGGCAGGCCGGCGAGCGACACGCCGGGATAACGCGCTGCGAGCTGCTCCCGGGTCAAGAACACGAAATCGGCGCGATCGCCGCCCGAGGTCACGGTCACGGCGCCGTCGGCCTCGGCTCGCCCGTCGCGATCGATCAGGCGCGACAGATGGGCTGCGTCCTTGGTCGGATCCGGCGTCACGATCAGGGCCTGCTTCAGCTGCTTGGCGGCGTTGGCATGGCGCATCAATTCAGGAATCCAGACTGTTTCGCGCGTCTTGTGCTGGCATGCGAAGATGCGCAGGCCGCCCGGAGCCTCCGCGACCGGCCATTGAAACACCCGGAATTTCGCTGCCGAGATGGAGCCGTCGGGCAGGGGCACCGGCCGTTCGAAATCGATCGGGCCAATCGGCTCAAAACCCTTGGCGCGGATTTCTTCGGCGCCGGCCGCCGAGTCGATCGCGGTGAAGGCGATGCGCTCGATGCCTTCGCCGCGCTGGGCGAGGAAATTGCGGGTCGGAACGTTGTGGTCGGTCTCGGCGAGGATGCCGAGCAGCTCGATGTAATCAGGATCGAGCATGATGGTGTAATTGCCGGACCCCATCTTGGCGCTGTGCGTGCCGCGCGGAGACAGCGTGAAGCCCAGCCGCCTCCAGGTCTCCGCCGCGGCGTCGAGATCCTTCACCACGACGACCGCGTGATCGATACCGATGACATTCTTGAGGGCCACGCGTTTGTCTCCTTGCAGCGAAGTTGGCATATTGGCGGCCGAACTATGCCCAATCGACCTATGCGCCGCAACCGGCGCGGATGGGCGCTCGGCGCAAGGCAAGACCGTCTTCCTGGAGGGCGGTTGATCAGCAGGGATGAGCTGTTCACGATGAGCATGACGATGGAAAACGTTCAATGGCCGCCGTCCTTGTGGGCTGCGCAGACCCCGTCTGGACCTGACCTGTCCGAGCTTCAGGGCAGTGTGCAGGCCGATGTCGTGATCATCGGCGGCGGCTTCACCGGATTGTCGACGGCGCTGCATCTGCGCGAGGCCGGTGTCGATGTCGCGATCGTCGAAGCCATGGAGCCGGGCTGGGGCGCCTCGGGTCGGAACAACGGCCAGGTGATCCCGACACTGTCGCGCCCGGATCCCGAGGATCTCATCGCCCGTCACGGCGCCGCCGGCGAGCGCTTCGTTGCGATGCTGCGCGACAGTGCCTCAGCGCTGTTCGAGACCGTCAGGCGCTACGGCATCGACGCCGAGCATGAGCAGGCCGGCTGGGTCCAGCCGGTGCATACGCCCGGCCGCATCAAGATCGCCGAGCGCAGGTTCAAGCAGTGGTCGAAGTTCGGCGCGGAAGTCGAGCTGCTGTCACGCGACCAGACGCGCGACATGCTCGGCTCGGATGCATGGTATGGGGGCTTCTGGAACAGGACCGGCGGTCACATCAATCCGCTGGCGCTCGCGCGCGGGCTGGCGCGAACCGTGCTGAGCCTGGGGGGCCGCATCTATGCGCGCTCGCCGGCGATCGATTTCGAGCGGCGCGGGAATCGTTGGATCGTCCGCACCGCGCAAGGCGAGGTGTCGGCGCGCGCGCTGGTGCTGGCGAGCAATGCCTATAGCGGCGAGTTCTCCAAGGCTCTCGCACCCGAGATCGCGCATGAGGTGATGCCGGTGCTGTCCTGGCAGATGGCGACGCAGCCGCTGTCGGACAATGTGCGGAAGACCATCATCCCGGCGCGGCAGGCGATGTCCGATACTCATGGTGAGCTCTATTTCGCCCGCTACGATGCGCGCAACCGCCTGGTAACGGGCGGCGCCGTGATCGGTCCCGGCAACAAGTCCGAGCGGCTGAAGGCGAGGGTCGCCGAGCGCCTGCAGCGCCTGTGGCCGCAGATCGGCGAGGTCCGGTTCGACTATGTCTGGAATGGCTATGTCGGCATGACCACGGACTACATGCCGCGAATTCACCGCCTCGGTCCCGATGCCTATGGCTGGACCGGTTGCAACGGCCGGGCAGTCGCACTGACGATCCCCCTCGGTGCGGAGCTTGCGAAGGCGGTGCGCGGCGTGCCCGCGAACGAGCTGGCCTTGCCGTTCACGGAGCCGGTCACCATTCCGGCGCACGCCCTGCTGCGTCCATTCGCGCCACTGATGCTGCTCCTGTACCGGTACCGCGACGCGCGCGAGATCGGCTAAGACGTGGGATGTTGGGTCCGGGCGAAGTCGCCGCCCGGAATGGCCTCCAGCAGCGCCTGCGTATAGGCATGCTGCGGGTTGCCGAACACGTCGTGCGTGGGCCCATGCTCGACGACGACGCCGTCCTTCATGACCGCGACCAGATCGCAGATCTGGGCTGCGACCCGCAGGTCGTGCGTGATGAAGATGATCGACAGGTCGAGCCGTTCGCGCAGGCTGGTCAGCAGCTTCAACACCTGCGCCTGAACGGAGACGTCGAGCGCGGACACCGGCTCGTCCGCGACCAGCACCTTGGGCTTCAGCGCCAGCGCGCGCGCCAGCCCGATGCGCTGACGCTGACCTCCGGAGAACTCATGCGGGAAGCGATCGGCGGCCGACGGGTCGAGCCCCACCAGGCTGAACAGCTCGCGGGCCTCGGTCAGCGCCTGGTCTCGCGCAGTGCCATGCACGATCGGTCCCTGCGCCACCAGCTCGACCGCCTTGCGCCGCGGATTCAACGAGGCGAACGGGTCCTGAAACACCATCTGCATCTGCTGGGTTCGGTTTCTGACCTCGCTGCGCGAGAGGTTTGCCCAGTCCTCGCCGTCGAGCAGGATCGTTCCTCTGTCGGGATCGATCAGGCGAATGATGCAGCGGGCGAGGGTGGATTTCCCGGAGCCGGACTCGCCGACGATGCCGAGCGTTGCTCCCTTCGGTAGTGAAAGCGAGACGTCCCTGACAGCATGGGTAATGCGCTCGCCGCGCCCGAGGAAGCCGCCGGTGCGATAGGTCTTCGAGACACCGGAGATGGCGAGAATCAACTGGTCCGACAGCTTGCGTGACGGGGGCGCCGCTACCGGCGGCACCGCGGCGATCAATTGCTTCGTGTAGTCATGCTGCGGCCGTTGCAGGACATCCGCCGCCGCGCCCTGTTCGACCACGCGGCCATGCTGCATCACGACGACACGGTCGGCGATCTCGGCGACGACCCCGAAGTCATGCGTGATGAACAGCACCGCAGTCCTGCGGCGCTGCTGCATCTCACGGATAAGCTTGAGGATCTGGGCCTGCGTCGTGACGTCGAGCGCCGTCGTCGGCTCGTCGGCGATCAGCAGCTTCGGATCAAGCGCCAAGGCCATCGCGATCATGGCGCGCTGGCGTTGGCCGCCGGACAGCTCGTGCGGATAGGCCTTCGCCGCGCGCGGCGGATCGGGAATGTTGACGTCGGACAGCAGGGATAGCACGCGCGACCTGATCTCGGCCTTGGAGAGATCGGTATGGATGTCCAGGACCTCGCCGATCTGGTCGCCGATCGTGCGCAACGGATTGAGCGCGGTCATCGGCTCCTGGAACACCATTGCGATCTCGGCGCCGCGAATGCTGCGCATCTCGGCCGCCGCGGCGGTGCAGAGATCGCGCCCGGCAAACAGGATGCGCCCGCCGTCGGTGCCCACACCGTCGGGCAGCAGCCGCATGACGGCATTGGCCATCATCGACTTGCCGGAGCCGGATTCTCCGACGATGCAGACGATCTCGTTTTCGGCGACCGAAAGCGAGACCTCGGAGATCGCATGCGTGCGGTCGGCGCCCCTCGGCAGACGCACGCTGAGGCGATCGACAGTCAGAACGGGCTGTGCGGGACTCATCGCTGCTTCAACCGCGGGTTCAGTGCATCGTTGAGGCCCTGGCCGACCAGCGACACCGCGAGCACGGTGATGAGGATGGCAACGCCGGGGATTGCCGACACGTACCACTGCACGCGCAGCACGTCGCGCCCGAGCCCGATCAGGTTGCCCCAGGAGGCCACGTTGGCGTCGGACAGCCGCAGGAAGGCCAGCGCGCTCTCGAGCAGGATCGCGACCGCCATCACGACGCCGGCATAGACGATCACCGGCGGCAGCGCGTTCGGCAGGATCTCGCGCAGGATGAGCTGGTTGTCGCGCATGCCGAGCGTGCGGCCGGCCTGGACGAATTCGCGGCTGCGCAGCGACAGGAACTCGGCCCGAGTCAGCCGCGCCGGCGCCGGCCAGGAGACGATGCCGACGGCGATCGTGACCGTCGTCAACGTCGAGCCGAACACCGCGACCAGCACCAGCAGCAGCACGAAGTTCGGCAGCGTCTGGAACGCCTCGGTGATGCGCATCAGGATGTTGTCGACCCAGCCGCCGTAGTAGCCCGCGAGCGCGCCGACCAGCACGCCGATCGCCACGGCAATGAGTGTGGCGACGCCGCCGATCAGGAGCGAGATGCGGGCGCCGTAGAAGATCTGGGCGGCGATGTCGCGGCCGGAATTGTCGGTGCCGAGCAGGAAGCGCGGGTTGGCGAACGGCCAGATCAGGGGCCGGCCGGCGAGCGCAAGCGGATCGCGTGGATAGAAATAGCCGGCGCTGAGCGCCATGCCGATGACGATCAGCAGCAGCACGAGTCCCAGGACGGCGGCGGGACTGCGGAAATAACGTTTAACCGCGTCCATGCGCTAGCTCTCCGCCGTGATGCGTGGATCGAGCCGCGCGTAAAGCAGATCGGTCACGAAGTTGACGGCGATCACGAGCAACGCCGAGACGAAGACGATGCCGAGCAAGGTGTTGAGGTCGCGCTGGACGACGGACTCATAGGCGAGCCGTCCGAGGCCGGGCAGCGAAAACACCGTCTCGACCACCACGGAGCCGCCGAGCATCGTGCCGGCCTGTAGCCCGATCAGCGTCACCATCGGCAGCAGCGCGTTGCGCAACACGTGGCGGGTGATGATGCGGGTCTCGTCAAGGCCCTTGGCACGCGCGGTACGGACGAAATCGAGGTTCAGGACCTCGAGCATCGAGGCTCGCATGATGCGCAGATAGATCGCCAGGAAGATCAGGCCGAGCGTCAGTGACGGCAGCACCAGATGGCTCGCGATGTCCAGCACGCGCCATATGCCGGTGCTGACGGCGCCGATGTCCTCGAAGCCGCCCGCAGGCAGCCATTGCAGGTAGATCGAGAACACCACGATGGCCATCAGGCCGAACCAGAACGAGGGCGTGGCGTAGAAGATCAGGCCGACCGTCGAGATCAGCGTATCCGGCCAGCGATTGACGCCGCGCGCCGCGATCACGCCGAACACGAGGCCGAAGAAGAATGCAAAGGAGAGCGCGGAGGTCATCAGCAACAGGGTCGGCGGCAGACGTTCCAGGATCACGGCGGCGACCGGCTTGCCGTAGATCGCGGAGAAGCCGAGGTCGAGCCGCACCAGCCGCCACAGATAGTTGGCGAGCTGCACCGGGACCGACAGATCCAACCCGTAGAAGCGGCGCAGCTCGCGGGCGGTCGCCGCATCGCCGCCGCCCATCTGCGCCATCATCGCGTCGACCGTATCGCCCGGTGCGAGCTGCAGCAGGAGAAAGACGCCGATCAGGATCAGGAACAAAGTGGGGATCGAGGCGGCGAGACGTCGCCCCGCAAGGCTCAAGATGCGCATGGCCTATCCTGACGGATTCCGGCTCAGGCGGAAAGCCACAGATCGTGCCAGCTCGACGATCCCCAGCGCGGCGTGTTCGAGTGGTTGCGCGCCTTTGCGGTGATCACGGTGACGAAGATCTGCTCGATCGGCATCCACACCGGCAGCTCGGTATTGGCCTCGCGCACGAAATCGGCGTAGAGCGCCTTGCGCTTGGCCGGATCGACCTCGGTCGCCGCGTCATCGATGATCTTGTCGATCTTGGGATCGTCCCAACCCCACTGATTGGTCCAGGGCGCGCCCTTGGGCTGGCCGGAGCGATACCAGACCGTGGTCGAAACCGCGGGGTCGTTGCGGTACTGGTGCCAGCCGGTCGCGAGATCGAAGGCGTGCTCGTCATAGACCTGCTTGAGAAAGCCGCCGCCATCGTTGCGCACGATCTCGATTGCGATGCCGACCTCGCCCAGCGATTGCTGGAGGAAGGTTGACCACAGCGAGATGTCCTCACCCCACGGCGCGGGCAGCAGCCGCAGCGAGAAGCGGGTTCCGCCGGCGCCGGGCTTGTAGCCGGCTTCGTCCAGGAGCGCCGCCGCCTTGGCCTTGTCGTAGGGATATTGCGGCGTATTGGCGCCGGGGTAGAAGTCGGTCGAGGTCGACGGGATCGGACCGGTGCCCAGCTTGGCGAAATCGCCGAGGAAGTTTTCGATGAAGAAGGGAACGTTGATCGCGTGCGCGATGGCACGGCGGACCTTCACGTCCGCCAGCTCCTTGCGGCGGACGTTGAACTCGAGCGTGTTGGTGCGCGCGTTGCCCTCATTGCCTTTGGTCGAGACGATGAAACGCTTGTCCTTGCCGAGCCGCGCCATGTCGGAGATCGTCAGGCCCGAGAACGGGCTGTAGTGCAGCTCGCCAGCCTCCATCTGCGCCGCCGCCGCGGCACGGTCGGTAATCACCTTCCACACGATGCGGTCGAGATAGGGTGCGTTCGGCCGCCAGTAGTCGGCATTGCGCTCGGCGATGATATACTGGCCGCGCTCGTACTTCACGAATTTGAACGGACCAGTGCCGATGGGGGCGAGGTTGGCGGGGTTCTGCCTGATGTCGCCGCTCTCGTAGATGTGCTTGGCCGAGACGTAGCCGAGATCGGGCAGGGCGCGCAGCAGCAGGTTGAGCGGCATCGGCCGCTCGTAGCGGAAGATCGCGGTTTGCGGATCTGGCGTGTCGACCGCAGTCAGGAACAACTGCAGGGTCGATCCGTAGTTGAGGATCTTCTTCCACATGTTCATCGCGGTGAAGGCAACGTCCTCCGACGTGAACGGCTTGCCGTCATGCCAGGTGATGCCCTTGCGCAGCTTGAAAGTGACGGTCTTGCCGTCCGGCGTCGCCTCCCAGCTCTCGGCCAGCACGCCGACCGGCTGGCCATTGGCGTCGAGGTCGACGAGGTTCTCCTGGATCTTGCCGCCGATGATGTAGACACCGGTCGAAGCCTGGAGGCTCGGATTGAGCTGGCGCTGCTCGGCGCCGTAGTGAACGTTGAACACGCCACCCTTGCGCGGCGTCTCCTGGGCGAAGGCGCGGAATGGATTGACCACGTTCGCTGCGATGGCAGCGGAGGTCAGGAGGGCGGTCCGGCGGCTGATCTCGAAACGGCTCGAATTCATCAAGGTCTCCCGAAGGCCAAGCGGGACGCTGGCCGATGGTGCAATCGGGGCGAAGATTACGCGGATCGCGGGTCCAAGTCATTTGCGAATTGCCATGCAGTTCTGCGGCATTCTCGTGCGGCCCATGCAGCCGGCGGCACCGTGGCATACATTGCTCGTATACGAACGAATGGGAGAAGACCTTCGTCGACAAGGCCCTGAATGTGGTGGGGATTGCCGGCGGCGATTGAGCGACCGGAAGCAACTTTGACGTGGCGCCGCAGAGAGCACGCTATCTTAAGTCGGCGTCCCGCGTCTGCATTCGATCGGTAGCCTCAGCACGAATGCGACACCGGTCTCGCCCGGCTGCAGCGAGATCTCGCCGCCATGGTTTGCCATGATGGCGCGCACGATCGCCAGCCCCATGCCGGTACCGCCGCTGTCGCGCCGGGTCGTGAAGAAGGCGTCGAAGATGCGGTCGCGGTTGTCAGGCGAGATCGGATCGCCGTCATTGCTGGCGATGACGATCAGCATCTCCTTGCTCTCCTCGGCCTCGAGGCGGATGCGCAGGGCGCCATGCCGGACGGCGTTGTCGACGAGATGCGTGAGCACGATGAGCACGGTTTCGTTCGGCAATGTCGTGCTACGTTCGACCGGCCCTGATGTCTCGATGACAACCGACGGGAAACGCGATCGCAGCGTGCCGACGGCCTCGGCGATGCTACCGGCCTCGACCGCCGACACCGTCTCCGCCCGTGCCAGCTCGCGCAAGCGCTGGGCCAGTGCCGCGAGGCGGTCGGCGTCGCCAAGGATGTTGGTGAGGAACGTCTCCTGCTCGGCGCGCGTCAAGGTCTCAGAAGGGCTGGCCAGAGAGTCGAGCAGCAGCTCGGCTGCGCCCTTGATCGAGGTGAGCGGTGATTTGAGTTCGTGGGTCAGATGCGCGGAAAAGCTCCTGATGTAGTTGGAGCGTTGCGCCAGTTGCTCCGCCATGGCGAAGAAGTGCTCGGCGAGCTCCGCGAAGTCGCGGGTGCCGTAATGGGCGAGCGGACGGAAGCCTGCGGGATCGTTGCGTCCGATCCGGCCGGCGCGATCGACCAGCTCGCGCATCGGGCGCGTGATCGTGCGCGCCACGATGAGGCCGACCAGCAGCGTCGTGAGGACAATGGTGGAGCCGGCCGCGATGAACTTGCCGCGCTCCTGATAGAGATGCTCGAAGATGTTGCGCGGCGTGCGCGAGGTATAGATGACCCCGGCGACGTGATCGTCGACGATCACGGGCATCGCCGAGAACACATGGACGCCGACGCCGCGGCTGATCGAATAGATCGGTGGCGGGGCCTTGTCGGGAATGCGGATGCGGAGCGCGGCGCTGTAGCGTCCCTTCAGGGCGGCGGCCACCTCGTCGATATGGGCGAGGGATTTGCCCATCTCGTCGCGGCCGGCGATCACGACGCCCTGGGGATCGAGTACGCGATACCCGGCCAAGGTGACCTTCTGCGTCTCCCTGACGATCGGCAGCAGGCGCGCGCCGATCGCGACGTAGGCCGGATCCGCTGGATGGACCGCATCGCGTGCGTCGGGCCGGCGGACGAACAGATCGTTGGCCAGGAGATCGAGCAGGGGGCGAATCGGCGTCACCTCGTCGGAGGCATCCGGACGTGACTCGGGCGGGATCTCGGCGCCGAGCGGCACGCCGGCGGCAAGGCGCGCGGAAACCTCCTCGGCAAAGACCGCCGCCAGCACGCGGCTCTGCGCGATCAGCTCCGCCTGGGTCTGGCGGATCAGCTGGTTGTCATAGATGCGAAAGAAGAACAGCCCGACCAGCGGCAAGGTGCCGACCAGCGCCAGAACGCCGAAGACGATCTGTCCCAGCGACGGCCGCCATTTTGCCTTGGGCTTGGGCGCGATCATGGGGCGCCGCAGCGGCCGAGCCGGAAGCCGACGCCATGCACCGTCTCGATGGCGTCCTCGCAATGCGCGGCTGCCAGCTTGGCCCTGATGTTGCGGATGTGGCTGTCGATGGTGCGGTCGGAAACCTGGATGTTGAGCTGATAGGCGGCGCTCATGATCTGCTCGCGGCTGAACACGACGGCAGGGCGCGTCATCAGCGTGCGCAGGATGCTGAATTCCAGGGCGGTAAGTGTCAGCGGCGCGTCGCCGAAGCGCGCCAGATGCTGCTGCGGGTCGAGACGAAGCCTGCCATGCGCCAGCTCCTCCGGTTCGGGCGCACGATCCGCCCCACCGGATGAGACCCTGCGGAGAATGACGTTGACGCGGGCGACGAGCTCGCGCGGACTGAACGGCTTGGTCACGTAGTCGTCGCCGCCGATCTCGAGCCCGAGAATACGGTCGATCTCCTCGTCGCGCGCCGACAGGAACAGGATCGGCACCTGCGAGGTCCGGCGAATCCGCCGGCAGACCTCGAGGCCGTCGTACTCCGGCATGCCGACGTCGAGCACGATCAGGTCCGGACGGTCTTCGGCGAACCTGGCCAGCGCGGCGCGGCCGTCGGCGGCTTCCTTCACCGCCATGCCGGCCTTGCTCAAGGCCACGCGCAGGACCTCGCGGATATGCGGGTCGTCGTCGACGATGAGGATTCGGGGAGACACGTGCTTTCCTCCGCGGCGAGGCATCAGCTTGGTTTCTGCGACACGGGATGTGTATCGAGATAGCGCTGCAGGCGCCAGCCGCGAAAACTCCAGGATCGCCAGGACGCCATGCTGCTTTGCTGTTGCGCGAGGAGCCGATCGCGGTCGCTCGCCAGTCCCCGGTCCGTCGGTCGCAACAGCATCGCCCGCTCGATGGCCGGCAGCGCCTCTGGCCCGAGCCAGACGAGATAGGAGCCGTCGATGAGAGGGCCGCTCTGCCCCGCCTCACGACTATGGGAGACATTGAAGTCTGCGATCGGCCGGTCGAAATTGATCAGTGCACAGCCGTAAATGGTCGCCGAGAGCACCAGGATGTTCATGCGGACGAGCCACGCGTTGGACTTGGCGAGAGCGATCCTGAGCACGATGAGGATCAGGCCGATCGCAACCAGGATCATCCATATCAAGGCCGCGATCCGCCAATAGGTCAGAGCATAAGTCTCGATATACATGTGAAGCCGTTGGATCGAGGATACGACCAGCATCACGTTCTGTGCCACCCAGAGATAGACCAGCGGCCGGACCAATCGCGACTCGTTTGCCGTGGTCTCGGAGCGGACGGCGACGATGACGAAGGCCGCCGCGAGCAGCGCTGTGACGATCAAGGGATAGGCGCCCCGGTGCGCATAGGCCGCATAGGTCATGCCGTCCGGAAGCGCGGCATGTCCCCACAGATAGGCGCCGTCGAGCGCCGTCTGGAGAGCAAACAGGATGTTGAACAGGATCAGCGCCCGAAGCACCGTTTCAGGGCCGAGCACGGTCGCCAGGAGTGACGGCTGATCGGGTTCGCTTTCGATCGGCGGGCTCGGAGTCTTGGTCCGCTCGCGCCAGCGAAGATTGATGAACGGCCAGACCATGGACAACGTGACGAGCCAGAAGATCGCGCGCCCCATCGTGAGTTGGGAAGCGACGTGCTCGGGACTGAGAACGGCGAACCAGCGCTCAATGACCGGATTGGCTGCCGCGAACAGAGCCAGGAACACGCAACCGAGTGCCAGCGGGATGCTCCAGACAAGGAGAGTTCGCATGACCATGTTCGTGCGGAGCGTCACGATCGCATCCGGTATCAGCCGAAACGGTCCGATGAGCAGCAATTGCCGTGCGGCGGTCAGCGGAAGCCGGAAGCCGCGCGCGGATCGGTTGGTCGCCAGCGCGACGGCCGACAGCGTCGTGAGCAGCAGGACAGGAAAAGAAAGCAGGTTCAGGTCCTCGATGGCGGGAGCCAGGCCGGCACCGAAGAGAACTGCGGCTCCGACCAGACGGCCTCGAGTGGTCTTGGCGAGGTTGGCAAGAACGCTGGCGGAGGCGAGCGCGGCGAAAAACAGCGGGAATGCCAGGCCAATCGGCCGGCCATCGTACAGCAGCGGATCGGCGAGGCCGACGAGGCCTGCAGCGAGGGCGAATTTGAGCCACATGGAATCGGGCGCGACGGGTGCAGCCGTCGGCTCGGCAAGGGTGGTCATGGAGGAATCCTTGGTTTGGGTCATCGCTCGGGCCGGAAGGCACAAGCCGATGAGCCCAGCATGACGCCTGCCTATGCAGCGGCTCACGAGGGGATCTGCAGCATTTCAGGATTTGTTTGCAGATTTGGTGCAGACGCGATTCTGCTGCTGGCGCGGGCGAAACGTGATTGTTACGCAATGGCCGTCTTTCCCCTGGGATGATCGGCTGCACACATGCTTGGACGTATCAGGACCGCGGTTCTCTGGATCCTTGCTCTGCTCTTCATTTTCGTCACGCTGAACAGCAACGAGCCCTATCTGGTTCGGCTGCGGGGCAGCGGCCATGTGGCCCTGCTCCTCATCGGGCTTGCTGTCCCGCTGCTGCTGATGCTCGGCGGCCGGTGGCGGCAGGGGGCCGCCGGACGCGCGCTCGTGCTGGCATGGTGCGTTCCGCTGATCATGCTGACGTCGACGCAGTTCATGTTTGCCTGGCGCAAGTACGAGACGTTCCGCACGCCCCCGGACGTGGCGCGTCTGCTCGGCCGGCATTTCATCGTCGGCTACACGGCCGTGGGCGACGCAGCCGCGTTGGCGCGGCAGGGGTTGATCGCGGGAGTCTATGTCACTCACCACAACGTCCGTGGCCGGACCGAGCCGCAACTCCGTGCCGAGATCGCGCGGTTGCAGGACGCGCGCCGGAGTGCCGGGCTGCCGTCCCTGCTGGTCGCGGCGGATCAGGAGGGAGGCTCCGTCGCGCACCTGTCTCCGACACTGCCGAACATGCCCGGCCTCGCCACGCTGGCCGATCTGCCGGCCTCGCGGCGCGCGCAGGATGCGTTCGCGATGGGGCGCGCCCAAGGTGAGGCGCTCGCGGCTGCCGGCATCACCTTCAACCTGGCGCCTGTCGTCGACCTTCGCCCGAGCTGGACACGCAATCGACTGGACTTTCACACCTTGATCGGCCGCCGCGCGATCTCCAACGATCCCGCGGTGGTTGGCGACATTGCGCTCGGCTATGTCCGTGGCCTGGAAGCTAGCGGTGTCCGCGCGGCCATCAAGCATTTCCCTGGTCTGGGTCGCGTCGCAGCCGATACGCATCATTTCTCGGCACAGCTCGGCACACCGGCAGATGTCCTGGAACGGTCGGATTGGCGGCCATTTCGACAGGTGCTGCAGGGCTCGCACGCGGCGATGATGGTCGGTCACGTGACGGTCGATGCGGTCGATCCGGAGCGGCCTGCCTCACATTCCAAAGCCGTGCTCGAGGGACTCATTCGCGGCCACTGGAACTATCAGGGTGTGATTGTGACGGATGATCTCGTGATGGGGGCGATCTACGGCCGCGATCTCTGCAAAGCTGTCGTGGAGGCTCTGAACGGCGGTGCCGATCTGTTGCTGGTGGCCTATGACGGCACCCAGTTTCATCGCGTGCTGGCCTGCGCCAAGGAGGCTCTGGCGCAAGGACGCATCGACCTCGATGCCCTCAGCCGAAGCGATGAGCGGCTGAAGCGCTGGGCGCCGGCGGTTGACAGATCAGAGCCGTCGAATGTGTCCACGGTTCTGCAAGAGACTGGAGCCGAGCATCAGAAAATCGTCGACTGAAGGGCAGGACAGCGCGAGTCCTCAGCGCGGGCCGTTGCCGGTCCAGTTGCGCCAGGCGACGTTCGAGAGGCTTCTCAGGTCGGTCGCCAGCGGGCGTCGTACTTGTTTGTCGTGCTGGGCAATGAGGTGCTCGGACTCGCGTATCTTGAGCTGGAGTTCCGCGACCTGCCGCTTGGTGTGTTCGAGCGCCTTCGCATCGGCGCTCTCACCCACCGTGAACCGCGCCGTCTCAATCTGCTTCAAGGCAGCACGATTCTTTTTGAGCTGGGCGCGATGCCAGGCAACCTTGCTGTCACTGTCCGCAACCATGGTGGACTCCCGCGAAATGCCGCGAAGACTAAACGACCGATTTCTGATTCGCGACAGCCTAGGCCCGGCATCGGCAACATCGGAATACCGATCTGCCGAATCATCGTCTCGATGACTTGAACTTGGCCAGCTCAATCCAACCTCGCGGCGCGTCTCATCTCATCGATCAGTTCGGACGCTTCAGCCTTCGTCATCTCCGCTTGCGTGGGGGCAGGGCGACCGGCCTGCTCGCTGAGCGTCTTCAAGCAGGACGCGTGGGCATCGGTCATCGGATCGGCTCCGGAACCCCAGTCCTCGGGTTCTTTCTGCAGCCGTTCAGCCATGGGGCTCTGCCGTTCTTGGCGGGCTCAATGCGCCAGCTTGCAGAATGTTCCCATTTTGTTCTATGGTGTAATGATCATCGTCTGAGGGGGGCTCCATGCGCGATCTCGATCTGGTTCGAGCCGAAATCGACCGTCTGCGCCTTCAGGTCGGGCGGCAGCGTCGCGAAATCGTGCAACTGCGGCGGGCCGGCGTGCCGGCGGCGGCGGCCGAAGCGCTGTTGCAGCGGATGTTGGGAACGCTCGAGGGACTGCGGCAACAACGCGAGCAGCTCAAGCTGGAAGAGGCGAGCAGGCTGCCTCCCAGGCAGAGAGGAGCCCGGCACGCATGACATTCCGGCGACAAGGTCGAGCGATCCGCTGCTCGTCGGTATTCAGCTCGCCGAGACGGCCATGGCGGGTCCGCGCCCGGTTATGACGAGGTCCGCGTCCTTGGCTTGGGCAGCGAGGGCAAAGGTGGGTCGGCGGTCCCGTGCCGCTCGCCAACATGGGGCGTGTGAGCTTCGGGCAATACGATGTCCGGCGGTACGGCCGTCAGCTCTTCCGGAGTGGCCTCGCATGATTTGATCTCGAAATTGTTGTCCAGAATTTTCTCGCCATGCGTGCCGAACGTGATGAGATCGGCCTGTTCCGCGGCCTCCCAGACCTCGCGCTCGGTGCGAAACGGGCGGGTCATCTGTTCGTCATTCTCAAACAATGCGTAGGGCACGAGCGCCTCCAGATTGCGATCCGCCGACGCAGCGATGCCGTGCCGCCCGACGCCGCCCATCCATTTCAAGGCAGGGACGTCCAACAAACTGCGGCACGTGCGGGCTGGTTCCACCCCCCGGGAGAGCGTCAAGCGATTGACCAGTTGTGACGGTCCTCGCGCTTTCCAGGTGGAACATGCCCGCCAGCGGGAGGTTGCCCGCGGTGCGAATGGCCAGGAGAGTTCAATGGATATCAAGGGAAAGAAGATCGCGATCCTCGCAACCAACGGGTTCGAGCAATCCGAGCTCGAAGTGCCCCGCGATCGCCTCAAGCAGGCGGGCGCGACCGTCGAGATCGTCTCGCTCGCGCTGGGCGAGATCAAGGGATGGAATGAGAAGGATTGGGGACGGCCCGTCAAGGTCGACAAGACGTTGGACCAGGCTTCTGCTGCGGACTACGACGCCGTCGTGCTGCCGGGCGGCCAGATCAATCCGGATCTGTTGCGGCTCGAGCCGAAGGCGCTGCGGTTCATCAAGGAGATCTTCGAAGCCAAGAAGATCGTCGCGGCGGTCTGTCATGCGCCGTGGCTCCTGATCGAGACCGGCATCGCCAAGGGGCGCAAAATGACGTCGTACAAATCGATCAAGACGGACGTTGCCAATGCCGGCGCGCAGTGGCAGGACGCGGAGGTCGTCGTCGATCAAGGCGTGATCACCTCGCGCAATCCCGGCGATCTGGAAGCCTTCAGCGCCAAGATCATCGAGGAGGTCAGGGAAGGCCGCCATCTCAAGCGCAGCGCGGCTTGAAGCTGAGATCGGAAGCCGGGAGAAATCCCGGCTACCTCAGGAGGGACAGGCCCAGCGCCCGAGGGGTCGAACGCTGGGCCGCAGTCCACACGGAGTGCCTCCAGCGAGATGGGGGAACGCCGCCAGAGGCACGGACATGACTCGCGGCGGGCTGGGTCGTTCCTAATTCCTATGTTCGGCCCTTCGCCCGCGTGACTTCGATGATAGCCTCGCAAGGTTCAGTGAGGAATCGGAACTTCGCTGCTCATCCCGGGTTTGCCGCTTTTGACCAGGCCGCGGAGATGCGTCGTGAGCGAGAAGGCAAAAATCCAGGACTACAAATCTCCGGCTGGCGGTTGGGGGTCGGTGCACGCGGTCGCGAGCATCCTGACGCAGGAGGAGGTGACGCTGCTTGGCAGCGAGATCCTGCTGAAACAGAACAAGCCGGGCGGCTTCATGTGCGTCAGCTGCTCCTGGGCCAAGCCGGCAAAGCCGCACCCGTTCGAATTTTGCGAGAATGGCGCCAAGGCGACCGCGTGGGAAATCACCGGCAAGACCGTCGGACCGGAGTTCTTTGCTCGGCACAGTCTGACAGAGTTGCGAGGCTGGTCGGATCATCAGCTCGAAGAGCAGGGGCGTCTCGCTCATCCCATGCGCTACGACGCTGCGGCGGATCGCTATGTTGCCGTGAGCTGGGACGAGGCCTTCCGCGACATCGGGGCGGAGTTGAACAGGCTCGATCCACGGTCGGTCGTGATGTACACGTCGGGCCGGGCCTCGCTCGAGACGAGCTACATGTATCAGCTGTTCGGCCGGATGTACGGCACCAACAATTTTCCCGACAGCTCCAACATGTGCCACGAGTCGACGTCGGTAGCGCTGCCTGAGGTGATCGGCGTGCCCGTCGGCACGGTGCTGCTGGAGGATTTCGATAGAGCGGATTGCATATTTTTCTTCGGCCAGAACACGACGACGAACTCGCCGCGCATGCTGCATCCGTTGCAGCGGGCGGCGCAACGCGGCGTACCCATCATCACCTTCAACCCGCTGCGTGAGCGGGGGCTGGAGCGCTTCACTGATCCGCAGAACCCGATTCAGATGGTGCTGACCGGCGGGACGCGGATCAGCACACAATATCATCAATTGCGCGTCGGCGGAGATGGGGCGGCGCTGCTCGGATTGTGCAAGGCGGTCATCGAGGCGGATGACGCGGCGATCGCCACGAAGAGCCCACGTGTGCTGGATGTCGCCTTCATCGAGCAGCACACGTCCGGCTTCGAGGCCTTTGCGACCTTCTGCCGGCAGGCGTCGTGGAGCGACATCGAGCGGTCCTCCGGCCTCGAGCGCGCCGCCATCCTGGAGGCTGCCAAGGTCTACGCGAACTCGCACGCCGTGATCGCCAATTACGGCATGGGAATTACCCAGCATCGGCATGGCGTCGAGACGGCCAAGATGATCGTGAATCTCCTGCTGTTGCGCGGCAATATCGGCAAGCCCGGGGCTGGCATCTCGCCTGTCCGCGGCCATTCCAACGTGCAGGGTCAGCGCACCGTGGGAATCTCCGAGAAGACCAAGCTGGTGCCACTCGACAAACTGGCCGATCTCTATTCCTTCGAGCCGCCGCGATGGGACGGTCTCAGCACGGTGGATGCCTGCCAGGGCATCATCAAGGGCGACGTGAAGGGCTTCATCAGTCTCGGCGGCAACTTCCTGCGCGCCGTCCCGGAACGTTCGCTGATGGAGCCGGCGTGGTCGAAGCTGCGGCTGTCTGTGCAGATCGCAACCAAGCTCAATCGCAGCCACATCGTCGCAGGCGAGGTGACCTATCTGCTGCCGTGCCTCGGCCGCATCGAAATCGACCGGCAGGCCAGCGGAGATCAGGCGGTCTCGATGGAGGACTCCACCACCTGCATTCACGGCTCGCGCGGGCAGCGCCAACCCGTCGCCGAGACCCTGTTGTCCGAACCAGCCATTGTCGCCGGTCTCGCCAAGGCCACCCTGAAGCCAAATCCGCACGTCGACTGGGATGCCTGGGTGGGCGACTATGCGCGCGTCAGAGACGCGATCGAGCGGACCTATCCCGAGCAGTTCAAAGACTTCAACAAGCGCCTGTTTGAGCCCGGCGGCTTTCCGCGGCCGCTTGGCGCCCGCGAACGCAAATGGAAGACGCCGACCGGCAAGGCGAACTTCACCGTGCCCAAGGCGGCGCTCAATCCTCCGGAGGAAGGCAATGGCGTGTATCAGCTGATGACCTTGCGCGCCGACGGCCAGTTCAACACCACCATTTACAACGAGGACGACCGGTTTCGCGGCGTCACCGGAGGCCGTCAGATCGTCTTCATGAACGCGAGCGACATGGCTGATCTGGGCATCAAGCAGGGCGAGCCGGTTCGGCTCTCGACCGAGGCCGATGACGGCGTGGAGCGCTCGCTGGGCGGGCTCCAGGCAGTGGCGTTCGACATTCCGCGCTACAGCGTTGCGGCCTACTACCCCGAATGCAACGGATTGATTCCGCTATGGCACTATGCGGAGGGCAGCAAGGTGCCCGCCGCCAAGTCGATCCCGGTCCGGATCTCGCGCGACATGGCCTGAGCTATCCGGGGCGGTCAGCCCGCAGCCCGTTGTCGTGCGTCGCCCGGCGCCGCCGTTGCGCAAGGGCTCGTGATCTCCGGCGGGGTCGCGCCGGGGCGGAGCGGGACGACCAGCCGGCACACCAATCCCTCTGGACGCCAGTCGAAGGAGGCGCGCCCACCGAGCTGGCTTTCCACACTGGCCATCAGGCTGCGCGTGCCGAAGCCGCGCGAGGTCGGTGCGCGCACCAAGGGACCGCCGGTTTCAATCCAGATCAGATCCAGGCGCTCATCCTCGATGGTCCATTTGACCGAGAGATGTCCGGAGCGGACCGACAGCGCGCCGTATTTGGCCGAGTTTGTCACCAGCTCGTGCAGCGCCAACGCCAGCGTCTGTGCGGTCGCAGGCTCGAGTTGCAGCTCGGCACCGTCAAAGGCGACCTGGCCGCCCGGTGCATAGGGTGCAAGTTCTTCGGCCACCAACCTGCTTATCTTCGCACCTTCCCAGCTTGATAGCGAGAGGATGGTGTGAACGCGGGCCAGTGCGCTGATGCGCCCCTCTACCGCGTTGACATAGGTCTTCACGCTGTCCGCCTTGGTGAGCCGCACGATCGACTGGGCCAAGGTCAGCGCATTCTTGGCACGATGATCGACCTCGCGAGTCAGCAGGTTCTGTCGTTCCTCGGCGCGCTTGCGCTCGGTGATGTCGATCGTGACCCCGCTGACGCGGATCACGCGGCCAGTCCTGTCGGTGGTCGCCGCGGCCGTTCCAACGCACCACCGCTCTTCGCCATCGGGCCGGTTGATCCGGAACTCAGCCTCATACGAAGCCGTGCCACGGCTGAATTCCGCGACCACCTGGCGGGCGCGCTCGGCATCCTCCCGGTGCAGCAGCGCCATGATGTTCACGGTGTTCAGCTCGAAGTTCTGCGGCGTGACGCCGAAGATGCGGTACTGGCCCTCGTCCCACATCCAGTCGCCATTGACACCGTCCCAGTCCCATGAGCCCATCCGGCCGGCCGCGATCGCCATGCTCCGACGCTGCTCGCTCTCGACGAGCTTTGCTGTTGATCGCTCAAGCTCGGCCGTGCGAGCCCGTACCCGGTCCTCCAGCTCAAGGTTCAGATGTTCGAGCTCGCGTGTCTTGCGATAGAGCTCGGCAAAGACCTTGATTTTGGCGCGCAGCACCTCCGGCACGACGGGAACCGGCACGTAGTCGACGGCGCCCATCTCATAGCCACGCAGGCGATCGAAGTCGCTTACCTGGATGGCGGAGATGAAGATGATCGCAATCTTCTGGAACCTCGGATGCTCACGGATCATTTGCGCCAGCTCGAAACCGTCGAGCTCAGGCATGCAGACGTCGACGAGGATCACGGCGATCTCGTTCTTCAACAGAATTTCGAGCGCCTCGCGACCAGAGGTGGCGACTACGAGGTTTTCGCCGAGTTCCTTCAGGATGACCTCGTAGGCCAGCAGCTTCGCGGGCTGATCGTCGACCAGGAGGATGTTGACCTTCGCATGTTCCATCATGATGAGCCGTTCAGCGGTGCAGCCACATGCGAATCGCAAGAAGCAGCTGCTCGGTGTTGACGGGTTTTGCCAGATAATCGGAGGCGCCAGCCTCGAGACACTTTTCGCGGTCTCCCTTCATGGCTTTCGCGGTCAACGCGATGATGGGGAGCCGGACGAAGGCGGGGTTTTGCCTGATGACGCCGATTGTCTGATAACCATCCATCTGCGGCATCATGATGTCCATGAGGACGATCGCGATTGCAGGATTGCTCTGCACCAGGTCGATCGCTTCGCTGCCGGTGGTCGCCGTCAGCACTTTCATGCCGCGGCGTTCCAGCACGCTGGAGAGAGCAAAGATGTTGCGGGCGTCGTCGTCGACCAGCAGCACCGTCTTGCCGATCAGATCCTCGTCGGAACTGTTCAGCTTCTCGAGCATGCGCTGCTTCTCGAGCGGCAGTTCCGTAATCACGCGGTGCAGGAACAACGACGTCTCGTCGAGCAGCCGCTCCGGCGATTCGACGCCCTTGACGACGATGCTCCGCGCCATCGTATGCAGTTCCGCATCCTCCTCGGCCGACAATTCCCGCCCGGTGAAGACGACCACCGGAACGCTCGACAAGAATTCGTCGGAGCGCAATTGATCGAGGACGTCGAACCCGCTCATGTCGGGCAGCCGCAGATCGAGAACCACGCAATCGCACGGGGCGCTACGCAGCGTATCGAGCGCCGCAGCTCCCGTATCCGCCGCGATGATCTCGATGTCGTCGTGATCCAACAGCTGGCGGATGCTGAGCTGCTCGGCCGCGTTGTCCTCGACGATCAGCAGCCGCTTGCGTCGCGGCTTGGCGTATTCCTTGATCTGCGACAGGGCCGCGCTGACGCCTTCTGTTGTCGTGGGCTTGCTGACAAAGGAGAAGGCGCCACGCGCCAAAGCGTGCTGGCGATCTTCGTCGAGCGTGATGATCTGCACCGGGATGTGCCGCGTCAGCGGATTATGCTTGAGCTGGCTCAGAACGGTCCAGCCGAGCATATCCGGCAGGAAGACGTCCAGAGAGATCGCGGCTGGTTGATACTGCTTGGCGAGATCCAGCGCTTCGGCGCCGCGGCCGGCGATCAGGACCTTGAAGCCCTTATCGCGCGCGAGGTCGATCAGGACGCGCGCGTAGTGTGGATCGTCCTCGACCACGAGCAGGATCGTATCGCCGGGTTCGAGATCGAGACGATCGTCCGGCGGCGGCTCGATCCCGCGCTCCGGCGCGGCCGCTTGCTGCAGGGCTGGAGGTTGAACGTAGGGAACGGGCGATGCGGGACTGACGCGCGGCGTCGTTGCGGGACCTGAATATTTGAGCGGCAGATAGAGCGTGAAGGTGCTGCCTTTGCCGGGGGCGCTCTTGAGATGGATCTCGCCGCCCAGGAGGTTGGCGAGCTCGCGGCTGATCGCGAGCCCGAGACCGGTGCCGCCATATTTGCGGCTCGTGCCGGCATCCGCCTGCTGGAACGCCTCGAAGATCAGCTTCTGCTTGTCTTGCGGAATGCCGATGCCGGTGTCCGAGACCTCGAACGCGATCACGGCCGGCGCAGTGTTGAGCACCGGATGTTCTGCGCTCCATCCGCCGAGCGCCGCAGACACCTTCAAGCGCACCCCTCCTTCGGCGGTGAACTTGAAGGCGTTCGAAAGCAGGTTCTTCAGCACCTGCTGCAAGCGCTTGGAATCCGTGACGATGCTGCGGGCCAGGTTCGGGTCGACGTCGATGTTGAAGGCGAGCAGGCGGTTTTCTGCCTCGTGGCGGAACGGACGTCCCACGGTATCCAGGAGGTTGGTGGTGAGGATCTCCTCGGCATCGACCGTCACGGTGCCGGACTCGATCTTGGAGAGATCGAGGATGTCGCTGATCAGATTGAGCAGATCGGTGCCGGCGCCATGGATGGTGCGGGCGAACTCGACCTGCTTGAGAGTGAGATTGCCGTCCGGATTCTCGGTCAGCTGCTGGCCGAGGATCAGGATGCTGTTGAGCGGCGTGCGCAGCTCGTGCGACATGTTGGCGAGGAACTCGGACTTGTACTTGGATGTCAGCGCGAGTTCGGTCGCCTTTTCCTCGAGCGCGCGGCGGGCCTGCTCGATCTCCTGGTTCTTGCGCTCGACCTCGACGTTGCGCTCGGCGAGCTGTTGCGCCTTCTGCTCGAGCTGTTCGTTGGTCTGCTGCAGCTCGCGCTGCTGGGTCTGAAGCTCCGCGGCGAGCTGCTGCGACTGCTTCAACAGTCCCTCGGTCTGCATCGTGGCTTCGATCGAATTGAGCACGATGCCGATGGAGTCGGTGAGCTGCTCGAGGAACGTCATCTGCGACGTCGTGAATGGGCTGAGCGACGCCAGCTCGATCACCGCCTTGACCTGGTTCTCGAACAACACCGGCAGCACCACGAGGTTCTTCGGGACGGCGCGGAGCAGGGCGGAGCCCACGGGGATGACGTCGGCTGGGATCTCCGAGACCAGCCGCTGGCGTTTGTCGATCGCGCATTGCCCGATGAGGCCCTCGCCGAACTGGACATGCGTCCGGTGAGGATAGATGCCGTCATCGGCGTATGAGGCGAGCAGGCGCAGCTGTGGCGCGGACTCAGTCTCGACCTGATAGATCACACCGCGATGGGCGTTCACCAGCGGCGTCAGCTCGGTCAGCAGCAGGCGGCCGACGGTGGTCAGGTCGCGCTGGCCCTGCAGCATGTTGGTGAACTTGGCGAGGTTCGTCTTGAGCCAATCCTGCTCGGTGTTGAGGTCGGTGGTGAGCCTCAGATTGGTGATCATCGTATTGATGTTGTCTTTGAGCTCGGCCACCTCGCCGCGGGCATCGACCTGGATGGAGCGGGTGAGATCGCCCTTGGTCACGGCCGTCGCGACCTCGGCGATAGCGCGCACCTGGGACGTCAGATTGGCCGCGAGCAGGTTGACGTTGCCGGTCAGGTCCTTCCACGTGCCGGCCGCGCCGGGCACGTTGGCCTGACCGCCGAGCCTGCCCTCGACGCCGACCTCGCGGGCCACGCTCGTCACCTGGTCGGCGAAGGTCGCCAGCGTCTCCGTCATGTTGTTGATGGTGTCGGCGAGCGCTGCGACCTCGCCCTTCGATTTGACCGTGAGATTCTGCTTGAGATCGCCGTTGGCGACGGCGGTCACGACCTTGACGATGCCGCGGACCTGCTCGGTCAGGTTCGCGGCCATGAAGTTCACGGTATCGGTGAGGTCTTTCCAGGTGCCGGCAACGCCCGGCACCTGCGCCTGTCCGCCGAGCTTGCCTTCGGTGCCGACCTCGCGCGCCACGCGCGTCACCTCGCCGGCGAAGGCGTTGAGCTGATCGACCATGGTGTTGATGGTGTTCTTCAGCTCCAGGATTTCGCCCTTCACGTCGACGGTGATCTTGCGCGACAGGTCGCCACGGGCCACCGCGGTGGTGACCTCTGCGATGTTGCGGACCTGCGTGGTCAGATTGGCCGCGAGCAGGTTGACGTTGTCGGTCAGATCCTTCCAGGTGCCGCCGACGCCGGGCACGACGGCCTGGCCGCCGAGCCGGCCCTCGGTGCCGACCTCGCGCGCGACGCGCGTCACTTCGGCCGCGAACGAGCGCAACTGCTCCACCATCGTGTTCAGGGTGTCCTTGAGCAGCAGGATTTCGCCGCGCACGTCGACCGTGATCTTCTTCGATAGGTCGCCGCCGGCGATGGCGGTCGCGACCTCGGCGATGTTGCGGACCTGCGCGGTCAGGTTCGAGGCCATGAAGTTGACGCTGTCGGTGAGGTCCTTCCAGGTACCAGCGACTTCGGGCACCTCGGCCTGGCCGCCGAGCTTGCCTTCGGTGCCGACCTCACGGGCGACGCGCGTCACTTCGGACGCGAAGGCGTTGAGCTGGTCCACCATCGTGTTGATGGTGTTTTTCAGCTCGAGGATTTCGCCCTTCACGTCCACGGTGATCTTGCGGGAGAGGTCACCGCGCGCCACGGCCGTGGTCACCTCGGCGATGTTGCGGACCTGGGCCGTCAGATTGCCGGCCATCGAGTTGACGCTGTCGGTGAGATCCTTCCAGGTGCCGGCGACGCCGGGGACGTTGGCCTGGCCGCCGAGCCGGCCCTCGGTGCCGACCTCGCGCGCCACGCGCGTCACCTCGCCCGCGAAGCGGTTGAGCTGATCCACCATCGTGTTCAGCGTCTCCTTGAGGCTCAGGATCTCGCCGCGGACGTCCACCGTGATCTTGCGCGACAGGTCGCCGCCGGCGATGGCGGTTGCGACCTCGGCGATGTTGCGCACTTGGGCGGTCAGATTGCCGGCCATCGAGTTGACGCTGTCGGTGAGGTCCTTCCAGGTGCCGGCGACGCCGGGCACCTCGGCCTGGCCGCCGAGCTTGCCGTCGGTGCCGACCTCGCGCGCCACGCGGGTGACTTCGCCAGCAAAGGCGTTGAGCTGGTCGACCATCGTGTTCAGCGTCTCCTTCAGTTGAAGGATCTCGCCGGAGACGTTGACCGTGATCTTCTTCGACAGGTCGCCCTTGGCGACGGCGGTGGCAACCTCCGCGATGTTGCGGACCTGGCCGGTCAGGTTCGAGGCCATCGAGTTGACGCTGTCGGTGAGGTCTTTCCAGGTGCCGGCGACTCCACGCACCATGGCCTGGCCGCCGAGCTTGCCCTCGGTGCCGACCTCGCGCGCCACGCGCGTCACCTCGCCGGCGAAGGCGTTGAGCTGGTCGACCATCGTGTTGATGGTGTCCTTCAGCTCCAGGATCTCGCCGCGCACATCGACGGTGATCTTCTTGGACAGGTCGCCATTGGCGACGGCGGTCGTCACCTCCGCGATGTTGCGGACCTGCGCCGTCAGGTTCGACGCCATCGAGTTGACGCTCTCGGTGAGATCCTTCCAGGTGCCGGCAACGCCGAGCACGTTGGCCTGGCCGCCGAGCCGACCGTCGGTGCCGACCTCGCGGGCGACGCGCGTGACCTCGCCGGCGAACGCGTTGAGCTGGTCGACCATCGTGTTCAGCGTTTCCTTCAGCTGAAGGATCTCGCCGGAGACGTTGACCGTGATCTTCTTTGATAGATCGCCGCTGGCGATGGCGGTCGCGACGTCGGCGATGTTGCGGACCTGGGCCGTCAGGTTCGACGCCATGAAGTTCACGTTGTCGGTGAGATCCTTCCAGGTGCCGGCAACGCCCGGCACCTGCGCCTGGCCGCCGAGCTTGCCCTCGGTGCCGACCTCGCGCGCCACGCGCGTCACCTCGGAGGCGAAGGCGTTGAGCTGGTCGACCATCGTGTTGATGGTGTCCTTCAGCTCCAAGATCTCGCCACGCACGTCGACCGTGATCTTGCGTGACAGGTCGCCGCGGGCGACCGCAGTGGTGACGTTGGCAATGTTGCGGACCTGAGCGGTGAGGTTGCCGCACATCGCGTTGACGGAGTCGGTGAGGTCCTTCCAGGTGCCGGCAACGCCGGGAACGATCGCCTGGCCGCCGAGCTTGCCGTCGGTGCCGACCTCGCGCGCCACGCGCGTCACCTCAGAGGCGAACGAGCGCAACTGATCGACCATCGTGTTGATGGCTTCCTTCAGCTGCAGGATCTCGCCGCGCACGTCGACGGTGATCTTCTTCGACAGGTCGCCATTGGCCACCGCGATCGTCACCTCCGCGATGTTGCGGACCTGGCCGGTGAGGTTGTTGGCCATCGAGTTGACGCTCTCGGTCAGGTCCTTCCAGACGCCCGTGACCTCGGGAACCTGGGCCTGGCCGCCGAGCTTGCCCTCGGTGCCGACCTCGCGCGCCACGCGCGTCACCTCGGAGGTGAAGACGCTGAGCTGCTTGATCATCGTGTTGACGATGGTCGCCGACTGCAGGAACTCGCCGCCCAGAGGCCGCCCATCGACGTCCAGCTTCACGGTCTGCAGGAGGTCGCCTTGGGCCACGGCGGCGACCGCGCGCGTCACCTCGCGGGTGGGCCATAGAAGATCGTCGATCAACGTGTTGATCGAGCTCTCCATGTCCGCCCAGGAGCCGCTGGCAATGCCGAATCGCACGCGCTGGCGCGTCTTTCCCTCCCGTCCCACGACCTGGCCGACGCGTTCGAGCTGCTGCGCCATCCGCTCGTTGGCTGCAATGATCTCGTTGAACGTGTCGGCGATCTTGCCGTCAATGCCGAGATAGTCGCCGCTCATGCGCACGGAGAAATCTCCGGAACGCATCGCCTGGAGGACACGGAGCAGATCCTGGCTGGCATCGGCCGCCTCGGCTCCGTTGCCTTGGCGACCAAACCCTTGGCGCAGGGGCATCGGACCGGCAGCAGAATCGACATCGCTCATCAAGTTCCCCCGTGGCAGACCGCCTGCCAGCAAGAATCCGAAATTCGTATAGCCGGCGGTATACAAGCCGCCGCAACTATCCAAATCAAGCCGGGACGCCGATTTCTCAGGCTTATGGAACCGGCTTCTGCTGGCACAAGCACCTCAACTCCCCTCCAGCAAAAGGGTTCCAAAGGATTTAACTGCCAACGAGGACGGCCATTTCCATGGAACAACGAAGAGAAGAGACGCCGTCGGAGAACCGCGGGTCGAGATCGGTAGCTCAGTCGCCGCGATGGCCTCCGAAGGCACGACGGGGAATGGTGCGGGAGACAGGAGGAGGTCGGATGGCGCTGCAATGCGCGCCATGTTCCATCGAGCGCAGGGCGAATATTAATATCATGTAACAGAGTTGCACCGCTCCGCCGCGTCTACCAACTCATTGGGATGAAACAATCAGATCTTTTCAGAGAGAACGCAGACAACTGTCTTCAGCTCGCGGAGCGCGCCGACGGAGAGCCGGCGTTCCGGCGCTATCAACGGATGGCCCAGGGCTGGAACGCCCTCGCCCTCCAGCAGGATTGGCTCGATGGCGAGATTGCGCCGCTCGGAGAGCCCCGGACTGCGCTGCCCAAGTAACAAATCCGAATGGAGGAGCGTCACATGACAGCCCGCACCGTTCTCATTGCACTGCTGACGGCCTTCGGCCTGGCATCGGCCGTCGCCGCGTTCACGACGATCCGCCAGGTGCATACGGAAGCGTATTCGCTGCCGCAGCCCATCACCCGCATCTGAACCAGCGGCAGCATCAAAGCTGCCGATCCGCCCGAGGATCCATAGACCTGTCCATCGGCGTAGCTCGCATTTGCAGCCGCCAATTGTACATGGATCGATCCGAGCTCCGCCGGTACGGCCCAGCGGGGTCTGGCCGCCGCGCGTCCAGCGTCTCCATTTCAGCTCCGCCGGAGACCTGAAGCGGGGTCCAGGTCGGCCGGGAGCGACGGCGTTACGAGTACCCTTCGGCCCGGCTGCTTGGCCAACGACTTTACGTAGTTCATTGGCTGATCCCGGCTTGAGGTGAGGGCAGGCGGCCTTGATGATCCAGAACGGGGCATGAATGTCGGCCTTCATGGTTGCATCGAAATCTTCGGACGAGACGTCCCGGATCGACGGACGCGTCTGCTGCCGCTCGACGTTGTCGGCGGACGATGTCGAGTCCGCCGAGCGCTTCGATGGCCTGTTGCACCAGCCGCCGGCAGAACTCCTCGTCGCGCAGGTCGCCAGTGATGGCGACGGCCTTCCGCCCCCCCCCCCGCCCGGATCAGGGCGATGACCTCCTGCGCATCCGGCTCTTCGGTTGGGTCGTCGCTCGTGGCGACGTCGGCGCGTTTCGGCGACGGCGGCAGTGCGTCCCATGCAGCAGTCGCTCCCCGGTGATCAGCGCCTTGCGCCGGCGAGGGCCTCCGAACTGCGCTGAGCCGGGTGACGCGGTCGATTCTGCGACGTGTTGGCTCAAGGAGGGAACGAACAGGCGTAGCCGGCGTCGTTACGGCGCGAACCGCGGCCGCGTCGGCGCTACCCAGCTCGGCGCGCTTGGATCACCGACAGAAGGAGCTATCCGATGACGCAGCCAAGCCAAGGCATTGTCAGGACTGAACGCGGCGAGGACCAGCCCGCCGACAAGGAGCGTGCGCAGCGGGTGCATCAGACTACATCGCCGGATGCGCCCTCGCGCGAGGCGACGCGGCATCCTTCTCAGGATCGCAAGCAACACAGCGGAGACTTGGATTCGGACTGAGCGTCCGGCGGGACTTGAGAACAGCCGGTGACGGTCGAACGTTGCCGATCCATTGGCATGGGAGGATCACATGACATCGATGCTCGATGAACGCGAATATGGCAACCTGATTGGAAGCGACAAGGTCGAAGGCTCGGCCGTCTATGGCGCCGACGACACCAAGATCGGCACCATCGAACGCGTGATGATCGACAAGCTGAGCGGGCGGGTCTCGTATGCCGTCCTGGGCTTCGGCGGTTTCCTCGGGCTTGGCAATGACCACTACCCGTTGCCCTGGCAATCCCTGAAGTACGACACGCGACTCGGCGGCTACGTTACCGGCGTGACCGAGAATCAGCTGCGAGGTGCGCCGAAATATTCCGACGAGCGTGAGTGGGACTGGGGCGATGCCGGAGCGGGGCGCAAGGTCGACGACTATTACGGCGTCCAACTCGCTTAGGACCGCCGAACCCGTTCATTGCGCTGTCCAGGCCGTTGACGAACCTCGCACGTCGCGGCCATGTCAGCGCTCCCCGATGAAATCTCAGGCGGCCGGCGGCTGAGCGCTGTTTTCGGCCGCCGATCCAGCCATCATGCTGCGGCGGCTCGACAGCCAGATCGGAATCTCGCGGTAGCAGGTGCCTTTTTCATTCATCTCTGCGACCGTCCACCGGCTCGGATGCCGTTCCTTGCCGACGAAGACCCAGTCGTCGGCGGCAGGTGGCGGCTCATTCGGCCTCGTCCTCAGCCATGCCGAACGGGCTCCTTTCGGCAAGCGATCCTGCTTCATCTGATAGAGATCATATACTGGTGAACGCATGACGCTACTCGTCCTCAAGCAACCGCAATTCTCAACACCCTCAGCGTGTCGCGTGGTCGCGGCGGAATTGTGGGAGCGACGCGGCCAGGCTGTGCAAAAGCACGATCAAGCCTGTGATGGACGGTCTCTTCCATATTCTTCGCATGACACGCGTATCGCTGCGAAAAAGGCGACGCGCGGGGCCGTTCAATAACCCCGCGAGCCGGGACCGGCGCCGATTGCGTCCGGCAATGAAGAGTACCAGCCCGCGACCGGCGGACTGATCAAATCAGAAGAAAGCGTAGCTGAGATCGAGACCGTAGGTGGCGTGGAGAATGAAGCCAAACGCCGTGGCGCCGCAGAGCATCAGGATCGTGCGCAGCTTCTCGGAGTCGATACGAGTCTCTTCGAGATGGGTCGGGAGAGCCTTGATGAGTGTTGTCATTGTGGGACCTCTGTACGCGAAACGAAGACGGAGAGTGAGTTATGAAAAGTATATCTGAGGTTGTTAGATCCCGTTCTGGGGAGGTGGTTTTTGTAGAGTCCCAGAAGAGTTCTAATTGTGAAAGAGGAACCCAGCATCGTGCAGTTTTTGGGGCAAAGTTGCGGAAAGTAAATGATCAGTAAATTAAATCTGAGGTTGATATTAGTTGCGTACAGTATTGTTGCACGTCTTGGCTGCTGAAAGAAGTTGCCAAGTTGCGGCGACGCGGCGCCGCACGTTTTTAAGCTTAATTCCATCGGGGAAGCGGTTTGAGTGTTCTCAGCCTGTGCGGCCCGCTGCCGATGAGCAGTGTCCGAGCCACGACGCCAATGCGGTTGCAAAAGCAACTCGAAGTATAGAGGCGGCTCACCTCGACCTCGGCCAATTTGTGACGCGGCGTTAACGGCTATGGCAATGTCGCCACTCGCTCGCCGGCTTCTTTAGCATGACTGGTATCATGTGAGTGGTGACGACGGAAGCCGTTCGCTGAAATCTCGCAGGTGGGTGTGCTCATCAAACAACAGCCGCATAATCATCGAGCAGGGATCGCACGGGCGTCTCGTGTCGAGCCCAGTTGAGGCGCCAGCGTGATGGGCAGTTCGTGGATGATGATGGAGGAAGCGCGCGTGGCATGCCCGCCCTCCGGTGACGGCCTGGACGGATGCTGCGCGTTCCGATCACCGGTCCCATCTCAGTACCGGGATGTCCCGACCGGCCGCCAATCCTCCTGATGCGGATCGGATGACGCCGCAGGCGAATGGGCGCCGGGCCG
Source organism: Bradyrhizobium sp. SZCCHNRI1009 (assembly GCF_032487575.1). Taxonomy (NCBI): domain Bacteria; kingdom Pseudomonadati; phylum Pseudomonadota; class Alphaproteobacteria; order Hyphomicrobiales; family Nitrobacteraceae; genus Bradyrhizobium; species Bradyrhizobium sp. SZCCHNRI1009. Next base: position 168,710 of record NZ_JAUEUL010000003.1, read on the forward strand.
CGCCCGCGATCCTCCAGCATCCCGCGTGATGGGCCCCTGAGGTGGGTGCGGCAATTCGGATACACCAACCATCAACGGTATTTTCGTGTGTTTCTGCACGTTGCAATTCATTTGGCGGTATGTCAGCAGGTAACTTGTTAGGGCGAACGGCCCGCCCGGGCTGCCAGCATGACGCGTGCAAAGGTTTTAGAGTACCGTTCGGACATCGATTGGCTGCGCGCCGTCGCCGTGATTTCGGTCATTGGATTTCATTACGAGTTGCCAGGCTTTGGCGGGGGGGTTGTCGGGGTCGATATCTTCTTCGTCATCTCCGGCTATGTGATCTCCCGTCTCATCTGGACCGGCATTCAATCCAATTCCTTTTCGTTCATCGCCTTCTACGAACGAAGGGCGCGGCGCCTGCTTCCGGCGCTCTATCTGATGATCGTCGTCACCGGGCTGGTCGCGTGGTTCTTGGCGCCTCCTGGCGACTACCGGATGTTCTTCGGAAGCGCGATCTCCACGGTTCTGTTTTCGTCAAACGTCTTCTTCTGGTCGCAGACCGGCTATTTCGATCTGCCAACGATCGGGAAGATTCTGATCCACACCTGGTCATTGTCGGTGGAGGAGCAGTTCTATTTCCTGTTTCCGGTCGTGACATGGCTCTGGAGCCGGCTGTTTCCCGACCCAACGTCGAAGCCGTCACTCGGGCTGGTCATCCTCGGAACGGTCGCGCTGTGTGTGCTCGACGAGCTTTGGATCAAGCAATCGCCCTCGACCGCCTTCTACATCGCCCCGCTGCGGGCCTGGGAGTTCTTGATCGGAAGCATTGCGTTTTTCCTGCATCGATGGTCACCGGTCAGAGGCGAGACGCGCCTGGCCTTCGCGGCCTTGGGCTTGGTCTCCATGCTGCTCGCCGTGGTCACCTTCCGCGCAGAGACCCGCTTCCCGGGATTGCACGCGCTGATCCCCTGTGTCGGTGCTTCGGTCTACATCGTCGCGTTCAATCAGGAGGAGGGCAGACCCGGGCTGCCATTCAGCGAGATCGGAGCATTCCTCGGTCGTCTGTCCTATTCGCTCTATCTTTGGCACTGGCCGGTTTTCGTCCTCGGCAGGGCCGCGCTGCCGCTGGATGTTGCGACCTCAGCCGCCGCTACGGCTGGACTCCTACTGTGCTCGCTGCTGCTGGCCTATTTCTCCTATGTCATCGTCGAGCGGCCGGCGCGCGCGCGAACCGTGTGGGTCGGCGTGCGTGGCTCACCGGTGATCGCGGGCGTTGCCGCCGTCCTGGTTGCGGTCGGAGTTCACGGCGTCGCGCATGACGGCTACGCCGATCGCTTCCCGCAATCACAGGCGCGAATGCTCCGGTACGATTCCCGGACGATGGAGCCGTTCTATCGGGCGCATAGCTGCTTCTTGCAGCCCGATGAGCCGGCATCGGCCTACGATTTCGAGGCGTGCCTGAAGCCGGCTGCAAACAAGCGCAACATTCTGCTCGCCGGCGACAGCCTTGCCGCGCATTATGCCTGGGCGTTGCGCAGCTACCTATCGTCCGATGCCTACCATCTTCTGCAGCTCACGTCAGGGGGCTGCCCGCCGTTTGTCGAGCTCAAGCTGCGCAACTCGCGAAACTGTAACGACGTCAATCAGCTGCTACGCGATCAGATCAGGGCGCACCGCTTTGACGCCATCATTCTTTCCGGCAATTGGCGCGCCTATCTCGAAACTTATGGCCAGCCCGCCGCACGGCGCGTCGACGGTTATTTGAACGCGCTGCTGGCGGTCGCTCAGGAAACGGGAGTTCCAGTTCTGCTCCTCGGTCCCTCGATCGAGTTTCCAGCTCCCTTGGCGTCGACGTTGTTCAACCATGAGCAGACGCACGTCCCGATCGGCAATTCGCTGATGCCGAAAGATGCGTCGTTCGAGGCGGACGATCGTCTGCGAGAGATCGCCCGCGCGTATCCGCTCGTTCAATACGTTTCCATTCTCGGCACGATTTGCAGCAAGAGGCGTTGTCCGCTGACGATCGACGCGGAAACACCGATCGTTTGGGATACCATCCATTTCACCCCGGAAGGCTCGAGGTTCGTCGTCTCGCAACTCGCTCCGCAACTGGATGCATTCTTGCAGAGACTGGAGCAGCCCTCCGGGGCCGGGACGAACGAGATCCTGGCGGGTGACGGCCCGACGGCAACCCGGAACCCCGCTCCGTCCCGGATTCAATGATGGGAAGCGACCGAGCACGGGACCTGCGGGAGCCATGAACTTCGGCGAGTGTCGTGCGTTCCCCTGCCGTTGATGTCGGACGTTGCCTTCGCGCGGCCGTGAAAGTGGTCCAACGTCATCGGTTTCTCAAGCCGTTCGGGACGACACACATGAATCCGATCATCAAGGCGATGGCAGTGCTTGCGTGCGCCGCCTGCTGGAGCACCGCCGCGACAGCCCAATCGGTGCGCTGGAACACCTACAGGATCCCGGAGACCGGCACCTCGCTCGACATTCCGGTCTCGATCTTCAGGGACACGGCGGGCCAACCCGAGGGCTACGGCCAACGCTTCCAGACTGCCGACGGCCGCGCCAATCTGACCGTGCAGTCGATATCCAACAACGCGCAGGAGTCACCTGCGCGGTTCCTCGCCAGGAAGAACCCGCCGCCGAACATCCAATACAAGCGCGTCACCTCGCGCTTCTTCGCGGTGTCGAGCTATAAGGGCGACTACGTCTGGTACAATCGCTGCAACTTCGTTGGGGGCTATGTGCACTGCGTGCTGATCAACTATCCCCGGGCCTGGGAACGCGATTGGGACGGCATCGTCACCCGTATCAGCCTGTCGCTGAACCGGAGCTGAGCGGGGCGCCTTTAACGAAGTCTTCGGCTGGCGGCTTTGATCCACCTCAATGATGCCGTCGGGCTCCTCTGAATAAGCTTCGGCTTCATTTCAGCCGCCGCTTACAGACGAGCCAGCCCTACATGGCCGCAGCGTCCTTCACCGTACGGGCCCAAAGCGCCAGCGCGATCGCCACCATCAGGTGCCGCAGCGCGCAGGACGCGCTGCTTACGGCCAACGCCTATCTGCGTCTCGGCGCCGCCTGCGTCAGCATTGAAACGCCGGGCGGACAAAGCATGAGCCCGGATCGGCTCGATGCGTTGCTCAACGAGGCCGGTGGGCGCATCGGCTTGTGAAGCCGGACGGTCCAGCGGCCACCAATTTTCCCTGACGTGATCGTGGCGCCTGCGGAGTGGGCTTCTGAGAGCCTGTCCAGGTCAGGACGAGGACGCCTCCATGCGGTCGTCGGGCAGCGCCGTCGGCCACGAGACGTCCGAGATGTAGGGGCCGTACAAAACGTCCTGGCGCCGCTGGTAGATGATCGTGAGGGCGACAACGGCAATGAAACAGATTGCGGTCAAAATGGCCAATTCAAACATGATGCAACTCCATCGCCCCAGACGTGGCGGATGAAGGGCGCCGGCGTCAAATGGAAGCCGGCGTTAAGCTGAAGAGGAAAGCTTAATGCGCGCGGATCATCCTGCGTCGCAGGCTGCAGGCGAACATCTAAAGCAGAACCGCTGGGCCCGCGCGGCGGAATCGCGGATCGCGAGTCCTGCCGTTTGGCGCGTACTACTCAGCGACGGTCGATTGATCGGTATCGAGCTCCGGAAACAATGCCCGGCAGCTCAGGCAATAGGACTCGAAAATGAAGCTCAGCAACGTGGACATCGGTAACCCCCATCAGTCGACGTGATGCTCGGCAACATGCCGGGGGTCTGTTTCAAGACGACTTCGTGCGCCCAGCGAAGTGGTTTCGATCGGAGCCAGGAAAGCTTCGCGGTCATAGGACATGGGCGCGCGCACGCTCCTGAAGATGAAGTTGTTGCAATAGTCCTTCCGCTTCCAGAACCATTCGCCATCGGCGCGCTGATGGATTTCCGGGTCGAAGGCAGACAACGGAAGCAATCTCCCGCGGCTCAGGAATTGGCCCTGATAGCCGAGACCCCGCAGGAACAAGAATGTCTCCTTCACCCTGTCGAGCGTCGCCAGGCGGCGGTCGCACTCGACCACGATCAACGGCCGGCATCGGCGCAAGGTGCGCTCGGCGCCGCGCAGCACGTCGAGTTCGGCGCCCTCGACGTCGATCTTGATCGCAGAGACGTTTCCGGTGTCAGGGAGATAGTCGTCCAGCGACGTCGTCTGCACCTGGATCGCCCTCGAGGTCTCGGCGGGCCGGAGCAGCGAGGCCCCGGGCTGATGCCCCTCGGGAACGAACAGGGTTTTCCTGCTGGAGCACGAATAGACGGCGCGCGGTTCGACCACGACATTGTCGAGCGAGAACCGGGAACAGAGCCGCGCCAATCGCTCGGCAAGATCCGGCTGGGGCTCGAAGGCGACGACCCGCCCCGGCGCCGACCACCGTGCCAGCCAGTAGAGAAAACTGCCCTTGTTGGCGCCGATGTCGCAAACGATGTCGCCGCGCCGGATGTGACGCCGCAACTCGGACAGCTCCGTCTTGTGGTCGCGGAATCGGGACCGCAGGATTCTGACCAGAAACCGGGATGCCTCATGCTTCGCCAACCGAGCCTCCCAACGCCATGGCCACGCGCCCGGCAAACGAAGGCAAGCCTAGTGGCGCACGCCCTGTCGCTCACGGCGATGCTTCGAAATGAACGAGCGGCGGGGCGCCACGATGGCGCTGGCGTGGCGATTGGCGATCCCAGCAGGACTCGAACCTGCAACCCGCGGAGTAGAAATCCGCTACTCTATCCAGTTGAGCTATGGGACCGTCGTCGCGAGACGAGCATCGCCAGGTGACCATCCCAAGATGAACGTCCGGAGGATGAGCGTCATGGGATGGGTGCCGGAGGGCGACGTCCGGCCAGCGCGCTTTCCATAGCACGGGTCATATGAAAAATCTTCCGTTTCGCCAAGAGCGGCCGAACCCGACGGAGGCCCGGGGAGACCAAGCGGAGGCGGAGGTGGGTCTATCGCCCCATTTGCGCGTCAGCGGCGTCGGATCAGCGGCCGCCGCGGCTTGTCTGTATGCCATGTCCCGTGAATTGCACGTCGATGAACAGATTTTCCTGTCGTATTTGCATGCCGATGATCGCGCCTGCGACGGGCCGCTCAGCGGTCCACTGCAACCTTTGCCATCAGTCCGTCACCATTTCGCGTCCATTCTCGCCACGAATCGGCCAAACACGGACATCCCTCCGCGTGTCCCGAACAGCCGCCGAAATCGCCGTCCAAGGAGCTGCCCCATGATCGGTCTGGTCCGCGCCGCCGTCCTCTGCGCCATCATGGCGCTCGGTCTTGCTTCTGCCCACGCCGCCGACAAGGCGTTCAAGCGCGACGACCTGGCGGATGCCGCAATCAAGCTGGAGGCGCAGATCAAGAGCGAGGCGGGGGCGGTGAACAAGCCGCTGGCGACCTTGCGCACGGACGCCGACGCGGCGCTTCGCCGGAACGACCTGCGCACCGGGCTGCAGATCCTCGGGCAGATCGCCACCGCGGCGCCGGATGATTCCGGCAACTGGCTGCGGCTGGCGCGCACTGTGTTGAACCAGATCAAGCCGGCCAACTCGTCGGAGCAGACTTTCCTGCTCGAGCGCGCCTCGACGGCGGCCTACATCGCCTATCAGCGCGCCGGCAATGCCGGGGAGGAGGCCGACGCGCTCGCGGTGCTCGGAAAGACCATGGCCGAGCGCAAGCTGTGGCGTCCGGCGCTGGATACGCTCAGGATGTCGCTCGAGCTCCGTGAGGTCGCCGACGTCCGCGGCCAGTATGAGCGGATGCGCGACGAGCACGGCTTCAGGCTGCTCGACTATACCGTGGATTCGGACTCGGCGAGCCCGCGCGCCTGCTTCCAGTTCTCCGAGGATCTGGCCAAGCGCACCGACTTTTCGCCCTTCGTGGCACAGGCCGGCAATGACAAGCCGGCGCTGACCTCGGAGGACAAGCAGCTCTGCGTCGAGGGACTCAAGCATGGCGAGCGCTACAACATCAATCTGCGCGCCGGCCTGCCCTCTAGCGTCAAGGAGAGCCTGCCGAAATCGGCCGAGTTCAATATCTATGTCCGCGACCGCAAGCCGTTCGTGCGCTTCACCGGCAAGGCCTATGTGCTGCCGCGCACCGGGCAGAAGGGCATTCCGCTGGTCAGCGTCAACACGCCCGCGGTCAATATCAACGTGTTCCGGATCGGCGACCGCAACCTGATCAACACCGTCATCGACAGCGACTTCCAGCGTCCGCTGTCGAGCTACCAGCTCACCGATCTCGGCAACGAGCGCGGCATGAAGGTGTGGAGCGGCGAGCTGTCGACCGCGATGACCCTGAACCAGGACGTCACCACTGCCTTCCCGGTCGACCAGGCGCTGAGCGACATGCAGCCGGGCGTCTATGTGATGACGGCCGCGCCGAAGGGCCCGACCAGCGGCAACAGTGACGAGGACAGCGGCGGCCAGCTCGCGACGCAATGGTTCATCGTCTCCGATCTCGGCGTCGCCGCGTTCTCCGGCAATGACGGCATTCACGTGTTCGTCAATTCGCTGGCCTCGACCGATCCGGTCGCGCGCGCCGAGGTGCGGCTGGTGGCACGCAACAACGAGATCCTGGCGACGCGCAAGACCGACGACGCCGGCCACGTGCTGTTCGAGACGGGCCTGGCGCGTGGCGAGGGGGGGCTGTCGCCGGCGATGCTGACCGTATCGGGCGAGAAGACCGACTATGCCTTCCTCAGCCTGAAGACGTCCGCCTTCGACCTGTCCGATCGCGGCGTCGCCGGGCGCGAGGCGCCCACGGGGCCCGACGCTTTCGTCTATTCCGAGCGCGGCGTCTACCGCTCCAACGAGACGGTCTACCTCACCGCGCTGCTGCGCGACGGCAAGGGCAACGCCATGACCGGCACGCCGCTGACGCTCGTCGTCGAGCGTCCCGATGGCGTCGAGTTCCGCCGCGCCGTGCTGCCGGATCAGGGCGCCGGCGGCCGTTCGTTCAGCGTGGCGCTAAACTCGGCAGTGCCGACCGGGACCTATCGCGTCCGCGCCTTCACCGATCCGAAGGGGACGGCGGTCGGCGAGACCACGTTCATGGTCGAGGACTACGTCCCCGAGCGGCTGGAATTCGACTTGTCCTCCAAGGACAAGCAGATCAAGGCTGAGACTCCGGTGGAGGTGAAGGTCGACGGCCATTTCCTCTATGGTGCGCCGGCCTCCGGCCTGCAGCTTGAAGGCGACCTGCTGGTGACCACGGCCTCGGAGCGGCCGGGCTTCCTCGGCTATCAGTTCGGCGTCGCCGACGAGGAGAGCGCCTCCAACGAGCGCACGCCGATCGAGGGGCTGCCCGAGACCGACGACAAGGGCGCGGCGACCTTCCCGGTCAGCCTGCCGAAGCCGCCGTCGTCGAGCCGGCCGCAGGAGGCGCAGATCTTCGTGCGCATGGCCGAGACCGGCGGCCGCGCCGTCGAGCGCAAGCTGGTGCTCCCCGTGGCGCCCAAGGCGGCGCAGATCGGCATCAAGCCGTCGTTTTCCGGCAAGAGTGTCGGCGAGGGCGACAAGGCCGAGTTCGAAATCGTGTTCGTCTCGCCCGAGGGGAAGACGCTAGCGCGCAATGGCCTGCGCTATGAGCTCCTGAAGATCGAGTCGCGCTATCAATGGTACCGGCAGAACTCCTATTGGGAGTATGAGCCGGTGAAGTCGACCAAACGCGTCGGTGACGGCGACGTCGCAATCGCCGCCAACAAGCCGGCGCGGCTGAGCTTCCAGCCGGAGGCCGGACGCTATCGGCTCGACGTCAAGTCGGCCGAGGCCGACGGTCCGGTGACGTCGCTGCAGTTCGACGTCGGCTGGTACACCGAGGGCAGCGCCGATACGCCTGACCTCCTGGAGACCTCGCTCGACAAGCCGCAGTACCAGTCGGGCGACACCATGGTGGTGACGGTGAATGCGCGCACCGCTGGCAAGCTCACGGTCAACGTGCTTGGCGACCGGCTGCTGACGACGCAGACCACCGAGGTCAAGGAAGGCACCAACCAGGTCAAGCTCGCGGTCGGCAGGGACTGGGGCACGGGCGCCTATGTCGTGACGACCTTGCGCCGTCCGCTCGATGCGGCCGCGCAGCGTATGCCGGGCCGCGCGCTCGGCGTTGCCTGGTTCGGCATCGACAAGTCGGCGCGCACGTTGAATGTCGCGCTGACACCTCCGGCACTGGTGCGGCCGGGCTCGGCGTTGAAGATCCCGGTCAAGATCGGCGGCCTCAATCCCGGCGAGGACGCCAAGATCGTCATCGCGGCGGTCGATGTCGGCATTCTCAACCTCACCAACTATAAGCCGCCCGCGCCGGACGAGTATTATCTCGGCCAGCGCCAGCTCTCGGCCGAGATCCGCGATCTCTATGGCCAGCTGATCGACGGCATGCAGGGCACGCGCGGCCAGATCCGGTCCGGCGGTGACTCCGGCGGCGCCGAGCTGCAGGGCTCGCCGCCGACGCAGAAACCGCTGGCGCTGTATTCGGGCATCGTCACCGTCGGACCGGACGGCACGGCTGAGGTCAGCTTCGACATTCCGGAGTTCGCGGGCACGGCGCGCGTGATGGCGGTGGCGTGGAGCGCGACCAAGGTCGGCCGTGCCAACATCGATGTCACCGTGCGCGATCCCGTGGTGTTGACCGCGACCTTGCCGCGCTTCCTGCTGTCGGGCGACCGCGGCACGCTGTCATTCGACGTCGACAATGTCGAGGGCGCGCCCGGAGACTATGTCGTGGCCGTGAAGGCGAGCGGTCCGGTGAAGGTCTCCGGAAATGCCAATGTGACGTTGAAGCTCGCGGCCAAGCAGCGGGGCTCATCGACCCTGCCGCTGGACGCCTCGGGCACCGGCACGGCGCAGCTCGACGTCGACATCAAGGGGCCGAACGGGCTGAGCCTCGCGCGGCATTATCAGCTCGACGTCAAGCCGGCGACGCAGGTGCTGGCGCGGCGCTCGATCCGGACGCTGGCCAAGGGCGAGAGCCTGACGCTGACGTCGGACATGTTCTCCGACCTCGTGGCGGGCACCGGCACGGTGTCGCTGTCGGCGGGACTGTCGACCGCGCTCGACGCGGCGACGATCCTCAAGGCGCTCGACCGCTACCCGCACGGCTGCTCGGAGCAGATCACCAGCCGGGCGATGCCGCTGCTCTATGTCAATGAGCTCGCGGCCGGCGCGCATCTGGCGATGGACACCGAGGTCGATCAGCGCATCCGCGACTCGATCGATCGCTTGCTGGCGCGGCAGGGCTCGAACGGCTCGTTCGGCCTCTGGTCAGCCGGCGGCGATGATCCCTGGCTCGACGCCTACGTGACGGACTTCCTGACCCGCGCCCGCGAAAAGGGCTTTGCGGTGCCCGACGTGCTGTTCAAGAGCGCGCTGGATCGCGTCAGGAACTCGGTGGTCAATGCCGAGGAGCCGGAGAAGACAGGAGGCCGCGATCTTGCCTATGGCCTCTACGTGCTGGCGCGCAACGGCGCGGCGCCGATCGGCGACCTGCGCTATCTCGCCGACACCAAGCTCGGCAATCTGGCAACTCCAATTGCCAAGGCGCAACTCGCCGCCGCGCTCGCGCTGGTCGGCGATCGCGCCCGCGCCGAGCGGGTCTATGGTGCCGCAGCCGACAGCCTCGCGCCGAAGCCGGTGCTGGTGTTCGGCCGCACCGACTACGGCTCCGACCTGCGCGATGCCGCGGCGCTGGTGTCGCTGGCGGGCGAGGGCAATGCGCCGCGCGCGACGCTGACGCAGGCGGTGGCCCGCGTCGAGGCCGCGCGCGGGCTGACGCCCTACACCTCGACGCAGGAAAATGCGTGGATGGTGCTGGCGGCGCGGGCGCTCGCCAAGGAGACCTTGACGCTCGACGTGAACGGCCAGGCGGTGAAGCAGGCGCTGTACCGTAGCTACAAGGCGGCTGAGCTCTCAGGCCAGCCGCTGAAGATCACCAATACCGGCGATGCGCCGGTGCAGGCGGTGGTCTCGGTGTCCGGCTCGCCGCTGACGCCGGAGCCCGCGGCGTCCAACGGCTTCAAGATCGAGCGCGGCTACTACACGCTCGACGGCAAGCCGGCGGATATCAGAACCGCGAAGCAGAACGACCGTTTCGCTGTCGTGCTGAAGGTCACCGAGGCCAAGCCGGAATATGGGCACATCATGGTGTCGGACTATCTGCCGGCGGGGCTGGAGATCGACAATCCGCATCTGGTGTCGTCGGGAGACAGCGGAACGCTCGACTGGATCGAGGACGGCCAGGAACCGGTCAATACCGAGTTCCGCGACGACCGCTTCACCGCCGCGCTCGACCGCGCCGCGGATTCCAAGTCCGTGTTCACGGTCGCTTACGTCGTGCGCGCGGTGTCGCCCGGCAAATACGTGCTGCCGCAGGCCTATGTCGAGGACATGTACAATCCGTCGCGCTATGGTCGGACCGGGACGGGGTCCGTGGAGGTCCGCGCGGCGAAATGAGCGAGGCTGGAACGAGCGGTGATGGGCGCAGGACGGAGCCACATACTCCGTCATGCCCGGGCTTGTCCCGGGCACCCACGCTGCCTCCGCACGACGTGGATGGCCGGGACAAGCCCGGCCATGACGGGAGGAGGGGGCGGGGCGTCAAACGGCTGTTGGTGTGTACGCTCCTGTCGATCGTTGCAATCGTTCTCGCACTCACCGCCTACGCCATCTCCCTCGGCCCGCTGCCGTTGCGCGAGGCCGAGGCGCTGTCCACCACCGTCGTCGACCGCCACGGCAAGCTCTTGCGCGCCTATGCGATGGCGGACGGGCGCTGGCGGCTGCCGGTCAGCGCGAAGAAGGACGTCGATCCGACCTATCTGAAGCTGCTGTTCGCCTATGAGGACCAGCGCTTCTACGACCACCACGGCGTCGATCCACGCGCGCTGGCGCGGGCCGCGATCCAACTCGGCTCGCATGGCCATATCGTCTCCGGCGGCTCGACCATCACGATGCAGCTGGCGCGGCTGCTGGAGCCGCGACGGCAGCGTTCGCTGCACGCCAAGCTCAGGCAGATCGTGCGCGCGCTCGAGCTCGAGCATCAGAAGAGCAAGGACGAGATCCTTGATCTTTATCTGACGCTCGCGCCCTATGGCGGCAATCTCGAAGGCATCCGCGCCGCCTCGATCGCATATTTCGGCAAGGAGCCGAAGCGGCTGTCGCTGGCAGAAGCGGCCCTCTTGGTGGCGCTGCCGCAGTCACCGGAGACGCGCCGGCTCGACCGCCATCCCGAGGCCGCTCGACGCGGCCGGGACCGCGTGCTCGACCGCATGGTGTCGGAGAACGTGATCTCCGCCGAGGACGCGGCGCAGGCGAAGGCGCAAGCCGTGCCTACCTTCCGCAAGCCGATGCCGATCCTGGCGCCGCATGCCGCCGACCAGGCCTCGGCGGCCGTCAAGGGTCAGCCGATGATCCGCCTTACGCTGGATGCCTCGCTGCAGAAGGTGCTGGAGCCGCTGGCGCGCGATCGCGCCATCGCATTGGGACCAAACGTCTCGGTCGGCATCATCGTGGTCGACAATGACAGCGGCGACGTGCTCGCCCATGTCGGATCGGCCGACTATTTCGACGAGAAGCGGGCAGGGCAGGTCGACATGACTCGCGCGGTGCGCTCGCCCGGCTCGACCTTGAAGCCGTTCATCTACGGGCTCGCCTTCGAGGACGGCTTCGTGCACCCGGAGAGCCTGATCGAGGACCGCCCGGTGCGCTTCGGCTCCTATGCGCCGGAGAATTTCGACATGACGTTCCAGGGCACGGTGCCGGTGCGCAAGGCGCTGCAACTGTCGCTGAACGTACCGGCGATCGTGCTGCTGGACCGCGTCGGCGCCAGCCGGCTGTCGTCGCGGCTGAAGCAGGCGGGCGGCAATCTGGTGCTGCCGAAGGACGAGGCCCCGGGCCTCGCCATGGGCCTTGGCGGCGTCGGTGTGACCCTGCAGGACCTCGCCCAGCTCTATACCGGCTTTCCGCGGCTCGGCACCACCAGGCCGCTGCGCGAGATCATGACGGCTGACGGTGCGCAGGATAACGCCCGCGAGCCGATGCGGCTGATGGACTCGGCGGCCGCCTGGCAGGTCGGCAACGTGCTGCTGGGGACGCCGCCGCCGGAAAACGCAGCCCGGAACCGGATCGCCTTCAAGACCGGCACCAGCTACGGCTATCGTGACGCCTGGTCGGTCGGCTTCGACGGCCGCATCACGATCGGCGTTTGGGTCGGCCGGCCCGATGGTGCGCCGGTGCCCGGCCTGATCGGCCGCGTCGCCGCGGCGCCGATCCTGTTCGACGCTTTTGCCCGCAGCGGCAAGCTGCCGGCGACACTGCCAAAGGCGCCCAAAGGGGCGCTTGTCGCCAGCAATTCAAAGTTGCCAATGCCCCTTCGCCGGTTCCGGCCGGTCGGGGAATTGGTGCGGACCGGCGCAGAGCAGGCGCCGCACATTCAGTTCCCGCTGAACGGCTCCCGGATCGATGTCGACCGATCCGCGGGACGCGAGGCGTCGGTGATGCCGGTGAAAGTGTCCGGGGGCGTGCTGCCGCTGACCATGCTGGTCAATGGACTGGCCGTCGGCGAGATCGACGGCCGGCGCCAGCGCCTGATCGATCCGCCCGGGCCGGGCTTTGCCCGCCTCACCGTGATCGATGCCACGGGCGCTGCGGACACAGTTGTGGTCAGAATCCAGTGAGGGTTCGCTAAGCGGTTGTCGGCATGGCGGTTTCAGCGTATTCGGAACCCCATGGTCGAGACCTATGCCCGCCCCCGTTTTGGAGAGCCGCGCGAGCCGAAGAACCTGGTCAATCCAGGCAATCGGCTGGTGCGGATGATCGATGCCGTCACCGTGAGCCACACCAGGGCGGTGGCGTTCCTGCTCGTCTGCGGGCTGCTGTTGTTCCTGCCGGGCTTCTTCACCATCCCGCCGATCGATCGTGACGAGGCGCGCTTCGCCCAGGCGACCAAGCAGATGGTCGAGAGCGGCGATTATGTCGACATCCGCTTCCAGGACGACGTGCGCTACAAGAAGCCAGTCGGCATCTACTGGTTGCAATCGGCTGCGGTCGAGACGGCGTCGGCGATCGGGCTGCCGCGTGCGCAGCTCCGCATCTGGGTCTACCGCATTCCCTCGCTGATCGGCGCGATCGGCGCGGTGCTGCTGACCTATTGGACCGCGCTCTCCTTCGTGACACGGCGCGGCGCGGTGTTCTCCGCCCTGCTGATGTGCTGCTCGGTCCTGCTTGGGGTGGAAGCCCGGCTCGCCAAGACCGACGCGATGCTGCTGTTCACCGTGGTGGCCGCGATGGGCGCGCTGGCGCGCGTCTATCTGTCGTGGCAGCGCGGCGAGGATCCGGTGCATCCGCCGTGGGGACCGCCTGCGATCTTCTGGACGGCGCTCGCCGGCGGCATCCTGATCAAGGGCCCGCTGATCCTGATGTTCGCAGGACTGACGATCTTGGCTTTGGCGATCATGGATCGCGGCGCCGGCTGGCTGTCGCGTCTGCGCCCTCTGTGGGGGCTGATGTGGATGCTGGTGCTGGTGCTGCCCTGGTTCGTGCTGATCTTCCTGCGCGCCGGCGACACCTTCTTTGCCGATTCCGTCGGCGGCGACATGCTGAGCAAGATCGGCGCCCAGGAGTCGCATGGCGCACCGCCGGGACTTTATCTGCTGCTGCTGTTCATCACCTTCTGGCCGGGCGCGCCGCTGGCCGCAATGGCAGCCCCCGCGGTGTGGCGCGCGCGGCGCGAGCCCGGGGCGCAGTTCCTCCTGGCCTGGCTGGTGCCGTCCTGGATCGTTTTCGAGGCGGTGCTGACCAAGCTGCCGCACTACGTGCTGCCGCTGTATCCGGCGATCGCCATCCTGACCGTGGGCGCGCTGGAGCGGCGGGTGCTGTCGCGCTCGTGGCTGCGCCGCGGCGCCGCCTGGTGGTTCGCGATTCCCGCCATCACCTCGGTGGTGGCCGTGATCGGCGCCATCATCGTGACGCACCAGCCGGTGTTCCTGGCCTGGCCATTCGTGGCGGCGTCGCTGATCTTCGGCCTGTTCGCCTGGTGGCTCTATGACGACGGCCGTGCCGAGCGCTCGCTCTTGAATGCCGGCGTGGCGGCGATGTTCCTGGCGTTCGTGGTGTATGGCGCCGTGCTGCCGGCGCTGACGCCGCTTTTTCCCAGCGCGGAGATTGCGCGCGCGCTGCGCAACGTGGTCTGCGTCGGGCCAAAGGCGGCAGCGGCAGGTTTCCACGAGCCGAGCCTGGTGTTCATGACGGGAACCTCGACCCAGCTCACCGACGGCTCGGGGGCGGCCGACTTCCTCAACCAGGGCACGTGCCGCTTCGCGCTTGTCGAGCAGCGCACCGAGCGGGCGTTCGTGCAGCGCGCCGAGGCGATCGGGCTGCGCTACAACGTCGCCAAGCGGATCGACGGCTACAACATCTCGCAGGGCCGCCCGGTCTCGATCGCGATCTATCGCTCGGAGGGCACCGAATAGATGTCGGCGCCCGACACCTCTCCGTCTTCCTCAGGCTATGTCTCGCAGCTCGCGCTGGTCGGCAAATTCTCGCTGGGACGGCTGGTGCGCCGGCCTCAGACGGCGCCCGATGCAGCAAGCCGGCAGCGTCTGTGGCGCGAACTTCTCCTGCTGATTGGCATCGGTTTGGGCGCGATCGTGATCCTGATGGTTGCCTTCGATGCCTATGAGATCGGGTTGATGCCCGCCCGCGGCACCCCCAGCATGTGGCCATGGCGCATCGTCACCGAGTTCGGCCAGGATGAATACGTGCTGGGTCTGCTGGCAGTCGGCGTCATCGTGACGATCCTGATCGCGCCGCTATGGCCCGAGGCCACGCGCAGCCGCCTGCTGAATTTCGCCACCCACGTTCAGTACGCCTTCTTCGCGGTGCTGGGCTCGGTGCTCGTGGCTCAGGTGCTGAAATACATCATCGGCCGCGGCCGCCCCTTCGTCGGCGGCAAGGCGAATGCCTTCAACTTCGACCCGTTCAACGGCACACCTGCCTATTTCAGCATGCCCTCCGCGCATGCGGTGACGGCCTTCGCGCTGGCCTTCGCCGTTGCCGCCGTCTGGCCGCGATGGCGCGTTCCCGCGTTCATCTATGCCGTCGTGATCGCCCTGAGCCGGCTGGTGCTGCTGGCCCATCATCCAAGCGATGTGGTCGCCGGCGCCGTGGTCGGATTGGCCTGCGCCATGCTGGTCCGCTACTGGTTCGCAGCCCGGCGGCTGGGTTTCCGCCTGGGCAAGGACGGCCAAATCGTACCGCGCTAAAGGGGTTGATAGGCGGCCCCAAGCCCCATAAGAAGCCTCCGCCGCAGCGCCCGGGGCAGCAACCGGTCCAGTCACGCCATTACGAGTTCTCATCTTGTCGACCGAAACCCCCGTTGCCGTCTCCATCGTCGTTCCCGTGCGCAACGAGGCCGGCAATATCGTTCCGCTGATCACCGAGATCGCGGCGGCGCTCGATGGTCTGTGGTCCTACGAGATCATCTACGTCAACGATGGCTCGACCGATGACACCGCGCAGCGGCTCGCCGAGGAAATGGCACGGCGGCCGAACCTGCGTGTGCTGCAGCATGAGAAATCGACCGGCCAATCGGCTGCGGTTCGTAGCGGCATCCGCGCGGCCCATGGCGCCATGGTGGCCACGCTGGATGGCGATGGCCAGAACAATCCCGCGTTCTTGCCCGACCTCATTGCCGCGCTCGAAAAGGGCGGTGCAGGCGTCGGCCTCGTCGCAGGGCAGCGCGTCGGCCGCAAGGATACCGGCTTCAAGAAGCTACAGTCGCGGCTGGCCAACAAGATCCGCAATGCGGTGCTGCATGACGGCACCCGCGATACCGGCTGCGGCCTCAAGGCGGTCCGTCGCGACGTGTTCCTGATGATGCCGTATTTCGATGGTCTGCACCGCTTCCTTCCCGCCCTGGTGCGGCGCGAGGGCTACGACATCGCCTATATCGACGTGATCGATCGTCCCCGGCATTCGGGCGTGTCGAACTACGGGTTCTTCGACCGGCTGTGGATCGGGATCATGGATCTCGCCGGCGTGTGGTGGCTGATCCGCCGCAAGAAGCCGACGCCGGTTGCGATCGAGGTGAAGTCATGCTGATTCAATTCGGGCAGGCGTTCAGCAACTATCTCTATGACATCTTCGTCGCCAGATTCGATTTCTGGCTGGTGTTCGGCCTTGCCGCCCAGCTGGCCTTCGCCGCGCGCTTCCTTGTGCAGTGGATCGCCAGCGAGCGCGCGGGCAAGAGCGTGGTGCCGATCGCCTTCTGGTTCTTCTCGATCGGGGGAGGGCTGATGACGCTGATCTACGGTCTCGTGAAGCGCGAGCCGGTCATCATCTTCGGCCAGCTGCTGTCGAACATCATCTACGTCCGCAACGTGATGTTGATCTTCAAGAACCGCCAGCGGGAATCCCAGACGCTGAGCAATTGATCGGGGCCGTCTTCAGGTTCACAGGGCGGATGTTCGCTGGCGCAGGACAGGTATTGCCTCTCCCATCGCAGTTCGCGCCCAGCTCTCTCCGCGCCGAAGGCGCTTCGGCCCCGGCGCGGGCATGCGGAACAACCGGTTCGTAGCGCCGTCCTACGCTCAGCGCGGCAGCGGCTTTGCAGAGGATGCGGGCAGGGCGACGGTGGCCCCGCTGTCTGCCGCCTCGCTGCGGCGGCTGGCCGCTTCGCCGGCCGCGTCCAGGACGGGATAGGCGACCGAGCAGATGTGGGAGTGGATACGCCTGAGGTCACGCAGCACGTCGAGATGCAGTGAGGTGGTTTCGAGCGTCTCCGAGCGGCCCTCGCGCAGACGTTCGAGGTGCCGCTCGGTCGCGCCGAGCTCTGCGTTGCGGAGCTCGGCTTTCTGATCGAGCAGTTGGTGGGCTTGCTGCGCATCGCCGGACATGAAGATGCCGAACGCGACGCGGAGCGCCTCCATGATCTGGCGGTGAAAGGCCTGCAGCTCGTCGGCGCCCTCCGCAGAGAACTGGAACCTGCGCTTGATCTTCTTGGTCGCGAGCTCGCTCAGGTTCTTGTCGATGATGTCGCCGATGTGTTCGAGGTTGATCGCGAAGGAGATGATCTCCATCGCGCGCTTGCCCTCACGGTCGTCCAGGCTGCCCCGCGTCAGCTTGGTGATGTAGAGCTTGATGGCTTCGTCGAGCCGGTCGACGACATTGTCCGCGCGTGACACCTGATCCACGAGGCCACGGTCGTTGGTCATCATCGCGGTCATGACATTGCGCAACATGGTCTCGACCAGATCGCCCATTCGCAGCGCCTCGCGCGCGGCGTCCGCAAGCGCCAGCGACGGTGTCTCCAGCGCGGTCTCGTCGAGATAGCGCGGTTTGGCCGGATCGACCTCCGCCGGGCGGTCGGGGAACAGGCTGACGAGCAGCTTCTCCATGACGCCGAGCAGGCCGATGAACACCACGGCCGTGCCGAGATTGAAAGCCATGTGGAACTGGGCCGTCAGCTTCGACAGATCGGGCTGAAATTGCTGCAATTGCGCTGCGAGCGGATGCAGGAACGGCGCGATCAGCGCGACTCCGATGACACGGTTGAGGAGATTGCCGACGGGCAGGCGATAGCTCGCCGGGTTGTCACGGCGCGCGCCCTCGAACACCGGATTGACGGCGCTGCCGAGATTGGCGCCAAGCACGAGCGCCAACGCGGCATCGGCCGTGATGAAGTGCGCATAGGCCAGCGACATCACCAGCAGCACGCTGGCGACGCTGGAATGCACGATCCAGGTGACGACGGCGCCGAAGATGATGCACAGCGTGACATCGGCCGTGATCGCCTGCATGAACACGCGCATCGCCGGCGCTTCTTCAGCGGGCGCCAGGGTGTCGATCAGGATGTGCAGCGACAGCAGCATCAGGCCGAGGCCAATCGACACCCGCCCCAGGTCCTTGATGCGCGATCGCGGCCCGCTGCGGAACGCCACCAGGCCGAGCACGAACAGGATGGGGGCGACCGCCGCCACGTTGAACGACAGGACCTGCACGATCAGCGTGGTGCCGATATTGGCGCCGAGCATGATCGCCAGCGCCGGGATCAGGCCGACCAGGCCTTCCGCCGCGAAGGAGGTCGTGATCAGCGCGGTCGCCGTGCTGCTCTGGAGCAGAGCGGTCAGACCGAGTCCGGCGGCGAGCGCGCTGAAGCGGTTACGCAGCGCCCGCGATAGCAGCAGCCGGAGATCCGGGCCGAAGGCGCGAAGAATGCCGCTGTGGACCATGTGAAGGCCCCACAGCAGCAACGCCACGCCGCCCATCAGATCGAGCAGAACCATGATTTCCGTTCGTTCCAGCTTTCCTTGCCGCGCAGGCTACCCCCAATCGGCGGGACATCAACGCCAATTTGTCAGCCCAGGCTGCCCGATCGCGCGACGCTCCGCTTGCTGCGGGCGTGCTTAAGCTGCGTTGAACGCCGCAAAGCCTCGGTCGAGATCCTCCTTGAGATCCTCTACATTCTCCAGGCCAATATGCAGACGCAGCGTGGGGCCGCCGGGCGCCCAGGTGGTGGCCGTGCGATAGCTCGCGCAGTCGAACGGAATCGCCAGGCTCTCGAAGCCGCCCCAGGAATAGCCCATTCCGAACAGCGTCAGCGTGTCGAGCATCGCATCAACCGCGGCTTGCGGCTTTGGTTGCAGCACGATGCTGAACAGGCCGGAGGCGCCGGTGAAGTCCCGCTTCCAGATCGCATGCCCCGGATGGCTCTCCAGCGCAGGATGCAGGACCTCGATCACCTCGGGGCGGGCGGCGAGCCAGCGTGCCATCTCCAGGCCGGACCGATGATGCTGCGCCAGCCGCACGCCGAGCGTCCGCACGCCGCGCAGCGCCAGGAAGACGTCGTCCGGCCCGGCGCAGACGCCGAGCAGGCGGATGCCTTCGGAGATCAGCGGCCACGCCTTCGCATTGGCCGAAATCGTCCCGAACATGATGTCGGAGTGGCCGCCGATATATTTGGTGGCCGCCTGCATGCTGACGTCGACGCCCTGGTCGAGGGAGCGGTGGTAGAGCGGCGTCGCCCAGGTGTTGTCGTCGATGACGAGTGCGCCATGCGCATGCGCAACCGCCGCAATGGCGGGGATGTCCGGCATTTCGAACGACTGCGAGCCGGGCGCCTCGACCACTACCGCGCGTGTATTTGGTTTGAGCAGTTGCTCAATTCCTGTGCCGATCAATGGGTCGAAATAGGTCGTCTCGACGCCGTAGCGCGCCAGCATGCCGTTGCAGAAATTGCGGGTCGGGCGATAGATGCTGTCGCAGACCAGCACGTGGTCGCCGGCCTTGAGCACCGACAGCAGGGTCGTCGAGATCGCCCCGAGACCTGACGGCGCGATGCCGACGCCGGCGCATTGCGGGCCCTCCAACGCCATCAGCGCCTGCTGCAACGCCTTCGTGGTCGGCGTGCCGTGGCGGCCATATTGGAATTCGCCGCGGTGTGCATGCAGATCTTCAGCCGTTGGATACAGGACCGTCGACCCATGAACGACCGGAGGATTCACGAATCCGTGCTGCGCTTTCGTGTCCCGCCCCGCCGTGACCAGCCGTGTCTCGACGTTTTGTCGCACCGCCGCGGCGGGGTCGTTCGATAATGCCATTCGCGTGTCTTTTCTCTTTGAACCTGCCGGGAAAGCTGAAAATCAGGCCGCACTGCGGTCGTTAATAACAGAATGCAGAACAGGCCCGTCAACCCCTTGACCCGGACCGCCAGTCGTTCTGTGATGCCGGCGCAATTCGATCGCTGCACGTTGAGGGGCTTGCCGCGATTCCCGCTTCATCTCGCATGCACGGCTCCGTTGTGCATTGCGTGCGCCATATTCTTGGTATGGCGTTTGCAAAGGCGGATTCAGGTCGGCCCCATCTTCGCGCTGAGATTTCATCGCTCCCCAAGGACGACCGCGAAAGGCTGTATTTATGAAACGCGTCACTCTGGCTCTCACTCTTGCTCTCGCCCCGATGCTGGCGAGCGTCGGCGCCCAGGCCGAAACGCTCAAGACCGTCAAGGATCGCGGCATGCTCGCCTGCGGCGTCAGCCAGGGCCTGCCCGGTTTCTCGAACCCGGACGACAAGGGCAACTGGACCGGGCTCGACGTCGACGTCTGCCGCGCCATTGCCGCCGCGATCTTCAACGATCCGACCAAGGTCAAGTTCGTGCCGCTCTCCGCCAAGGATCGCTTCACCGCGCTGCAATCGGGCGAAGTCGACGTGCTGTCGCGCAACACCACCTGGACCCTGTCGCGTGACACCTCGCTCGGCGCGAACTTCGCCGGAATTACCTATTATGACGGCCAGGGCTTCATGGTGAAGAAGGCCCTCAAGGTCAACTCGGCGCTGGAGCTGAACAGCGCTTCGGTTTGCGTGCAGACTGGCACCACGACCGAGCAAAACCTCGCCGACTACTTCAAGGCCAACAAGATGAAGTACGAGGTGATCGCGTTCGCCGGCGCCGACGAGACCGTGAAAGCCTATGAATCCGGCCGCTGCGACGTGTTCACCACCGACGTCTCCGGCCTCTATGCCGAGCGCCTGAAGCTCTCCAATCCGGCCGACCATGTTGTGCTGCCCGAGGTGATCTCGAAGGAACCGCTCGGCCCAATGGTGCGCCACGGCGACGACCAGTGGTTCGACATCGTGAAGTGGACGTTGTTCGGGCTGATCACGGCCGAGGAAATGGGCGTCACCCAGGCGAACGTGGACGAGATGGCCAAGTCGGACAAGCCTGATTTCAAGCGCGCCTTCGGCACCGATGGCAATCTCGGCGAGCAGCTCGGCCTCACCAAGGACTGGTTCTCCCGGATCGTGAAAGCGGTCGGAAACTACGGCGAGATGTATGACCGCAACGTCGGCGCGGGCTCCAAGCTGCAGATCGCGCGCGGTCTGAACCAGCTCTGGAACAAGGGCGGCCTGCAGTACGCGCCGCCGATCCGCTGATCACTGCACGATAGCGGGGCTGCGGCGAATGAGTATCGAAGCGAGGTTACCGCCTGCGCAATATGGGCTTCGGCTGAAGCGCATGCTGGGTGGCAAGGCAGGATGGAACGGCATCATCCTGCAGATCCTGTTCGTCGCAGTCCTGGTGTGGGTTGGCTACGAGATCGTGGCCAACGCACGCAGCAACCTCGCCGCCCAGCGCATCACGTCGGGCTTCGGTTTCCTCAACAACACGGCCGGCTTCGACGTCAACCAGACCCTGATCAGCTACTCCGGCTCCGACAGCTACAGTCGCGTGCTGATCGTCGGCGTGCTGAACACGCTGCTGGTCTCCGTCATAGGTATCGTGCTGGCGACCATCCTTGGCTTTCTGGTTGCGCTTGGCCGCTTGTCACCGAACGCATTGCTGTCGCGAGTCTCCGGCGCCTATGTCGAGCTGATCCGCAACCTGCCGCTGCTGTTTCAGATCCTGTTCTGGTATCTTGCGGTGTTGGCGGCTCTGCCCGGACCGCGACAGAGCATCTCTCTTTTCTCGACCTTCTTTCTCAACAACCGCGGCTTCATCGTTCCGCGCCCGATTGAGGAGCCCGGCTTCATGCCGTTCGTGATCGCGCTCGGTGTGGCGATCGTGGTCTCGGTCGGTCTGCACCATTACGCGCGGCGCGAGCTGTTCCTCCGCGGCCATGTGATGCGGATCTGGCCCTGGGTGCTGGGGCTGCTGATCGGCCTGCCGCTGATTGCAGCGCTCGTGTTCGGCGTGCCGATTTCGTTCGAGGTACCGGCGCTCAAGGGATTCAACTTCGCCGGCGGTTCGCGCATCATTCCAGAGCTCGTCGCGCTGACCCTGGCGCTGACCATGTACACGGCGTCGTTCATCGCCGAGGTCGTGCGCGCCGGCATTCTCTCGGTCCACAAAGGACAGATGGAAGCGGGGCTCTCGCTTGGACTGAGCCGTGGCACCGTGCTGCGCTTGATCGTCGTGCCGCAGGCGCTTCGCGTCATCCTGCCGCCGCTGACGAACCAGTATTTGAACCTGACCAAGAACTCCTCGCTCGCGGTCGCTATCGGTTATCCCGATCTCGTGTCGGTGTTCGCGGGCACGACGATGAGCCAGACGGGTCAGGCCATCGAGATCATCGGAATCACGATGGGCGTCTATCTGGCGCTGTCGCTGATCACGAGCGCGATGATGAGCTTCTACAGCTGGCGGCTTGGGAAGAGACTTGGCGCATGAAGAGACTTGGCGCATGACCGACATCACGGCCTCAACCTTCATCCGTCAGGACATGGCCGGAGAACGCCCGGCGCCCATCAAGACGACGGGTTTCGTCGGCTTCGTCCGCACGAGGCTGTTGAACTCGCCGACCAATATCCTGCTCACGCTGGTGAGCGCGCTGTTGATCTGGTTCACCGTGATCCCGGCGGTCAAGTTCCTGCTGGTCGACGCGGTGTGGGTCGGCAAGGACCGCGAAGCATGCCTGGCGCAGAACGCCGGCCATCCGGTCGGCGCCTGTTGGCCCTACATTTCGGCGAAGTTCGGCCAGTTCATGTACGGCTTCTACCCGGAGGCCGACCGCTGGCGCGTCAATCTGACCTATGTGCTGGCGGTGGTGCTGCTGGTGCCGCTGCTGATTCCGCGCCTGCCTGCCAAAGGATTGAACGCGGGCCTGTTCTTCTTCGCGCTGCCGGTGGTCGCGTTCTTCCTGCTCTATGGCGGTGGGCTGGAGGGCTTCGGCGTGAGCTGGACCACAGGCGCCCTCCAGGTGTTCGTCGAGAGCATCGATACGGCCGGCAACGCGCTGATGCGCGCCGGCGACAACGTGCCGGTGGTCGGCATGCTGCTGTGGCTGCTCGGCAAGCTGGTCGTTCTGATCGGAACGCTCGCATCGCTCGTGATCTGGCCACTGGTCTGGATCCGCAACGAACTGCAGCAATCTCACCAGCCCGTGTGGAATGATCTCGCGCTCTCGGCGATCATTGTCACCGCGCTGGTGTTCATCGTCGGCGGCGGGAGCAGGGCGCTGCGCAGCGTCATCGCCACGGCCGCGACCTTCGCTGGCATTGCCGTCGTCATTGCGATCATGGGCCTCGATCGCGGCGGCCTTCCCATCGTCGACACAAGGCTGTGGGGCGGAATGCTGGTGACGCTGGTCGTCTCGGTGATCGGCATCGTTGCGTCGATGCCGATCGGCATTGCGCTGGCGCTCGGCCGCCGCTCGACCATTCCACTGATCCGCATCTTTTCGATCGCCTTCATCGAACTGGTGCGCGGCGTGCCGCTGATCACCGTGCTGTTCTTCGCCACCTACATGCTGCCGCTGTTCCTGCCCGGCAATGCCAGGGTCGATGGCCTGGTACGGGCGCTGATCGGCGTTGCGCTGTTCTCCGGCGCCTACATGGCCGAGGTGATCCGCGGCGGTCTGCAGGCCATTCCGCGCGGCCAGGCGGAGGCGTCGAGCGCGCTCGGCCTGTCCTGGTGGAAGACGACGAGCTTCATCGTGCTGCCGCAGGCGCTGCGCCACGTGATCCCCGGCATCGTCAACAGCTTCATCTCGCTGTTCAAGGACACCTCGCTGGTGTCCATCGTGGCGCTGTTCGACCTGCTCGGCAGCCTCAAGGCCTCGTTTGCCGATCCGGTCTGGGCGACGCCGACCACGGCCTTCACCGGCTTTGCCTTCACGGGGCTGATCTACTTCGCCTTCTGCTTCGGCATGTCACGCTACTCCCTGCTGGTCGAGCGCCGCGTCAACGCGCACCGGCGCCATTGAGCCAGAGATCATCGAGAGATCCATGACTGCAAATTCGATCGTCAGCATTTCCGCCCTCAACAAGTGGTACGGCGAATTCCACGTCTTGCGCGACATCAATCTCTCGGTCGGGAAGGGTGAGCGCATCGTGATCTGCGGGCCTTCGGGCTCAGGCAAGTCGACCTTGATCCGCTGCATCAACGCGCTCGAGGAATTCCAGGAGGGCGAGATCAATGTCGACGGCATCGACCTCGGTCCGAACCTCAAGCGCGTGGACGAGGTTCGCCGCGAGGTCGGCATGGTGTTCCAGAGCTTCAACCTGTTTCCGCACCTGACCGTGCTGGAGAACTGCACCCTGGCGCCGATCTGGGTGCGCAACATCCCGCAGAAGGAAGCCGAGGCGACCGCGATGAAGTTCCTGGAGCGGGTCAAGATCCCGCATCAGGCGCAGAAATACCCGGGCCAGATGTCGGGCGGTCAGCAGCAGCGTGTCGCCATCGCGCGCGCGCTGACGATGAACCCCAAGGTCATGCTGTTCGACGAGCCGACCTCGGCGCTCGATCCGGAGATGGTGAAGGAGGTGCTCGACACCATGGTCGATCTCGCGAAGGAGGGCATGACCATGCTGGTCGTGACCCACGAGATGGGCTTCGCGCGCGAGGTCGCCAACCGCGTCGTGTTCATGGACGCCGGCCAGATCATCGAATCGAACACGCCGCAGGAGTTCTTCGCCAATCCGCAGCATGCGCGCAGCAAGCTGTTCCTGAGCCAGATCCTGCGGCATTGATGGCGGCGAATAGGGAGATGCGAATAGCGAATAGAGTTCGTTTCTCGTTCGCTACTCGCCTTTCGCGTCCTACATGAACGGCGGCTTGATCCCGCTGCGCTTCTCGAGCCAAGCCGGCACCGGCAGGTTCTTCGAACGCATGAACTCTGGATTGTACAGCTTCGACTGATAGCGCGTGCCGGAGTCGCACAGGATGGTCACGATGGTGTGGCCGGGGCCGAGCTTCCGGGCGAGCTGCACCGCGCCGGCGACGTTGACGCCGGTCGAGCCGCCCAGGCACAGGCCTTCATGCTGCACGAGGTCGTAGATCGTGTTGACGGCATCCTCGTCGGACACCAGGAACGCGTCGTCGACCTTGGCGGTCTCGATCACGGGCGTCACGCGACCGATGCCGATGCCTTCGGTGATGGAGTCGCCGGGCGTCGACTTGACGACGCCGTTCTTGAACCATTCGTACATGGCGAAGCCGTGCGGATCGGCGCAGGCGGTGACGATATCCTTGTTCCTGTCCTTCAAATAGCGGCTGGTGCCGGCAATCGTGCCGCCGGTGCCGACCGCGCAGATGAAGCCGTCGACCTTGCCGTTGGTCTGCTCCCAGATCTCGGGTCCCGTGGACTCATAATGCGCCTTGGCGTTGTCGAGGTTGTTCCACTGGTCGGCGAACAGCACGCCGTTCGGCTCGGTCTTGCGCAGTTCGTCGGCGAGCCTGCGGCCGACATGCTGATAGTTGTTGGGATTGCTGAACGGCAACGCCGGCACCTCGACCAGCTCCGCGCCGCACAGCCGTAGCATGTCCTTCTTTTCCTGGCTCTGCGTCTCCGGAATCACGATCAGCGTGCGATAACCGCGCGCGCTGGCGACCACGGCCAGACCGATGCCGGTGTTGCCGGCAGTGGCCTCCACCACGAGGCCGCCCGGCTTGAGATCGCCACGTCTCTCGGCCTCCAGGATCATCCACTTGCCGGCACGGTCCTTGACCGACTGGCCCGGGTTCATGAACTCGGCCTTGCCGAGAATGGTGCAGCCCGTCGCCTCCGAGGCGCGCTTGAGCTTGATCAGCGGCGTATTGCCGATCGCCGCGACGACGTCGTTATGAATGGTCATTTTGCAGATACCGTAGGAGTTTCCTCGAGCACACTTAAGAGGACCCTAGCCTGATATCCAGGGGAGCGTAAGCCGGCTGGATCAGCCCCCTGATTTCGCAAAGACCACCTGGCGAACATCGATGTTCCCAGAGAGGAAACCTGCTTCGCAGTAGGACAGATAATATTCCCAGAGCCGCCTGAAGCGCTCGTCGAATCCGGCGGGCGTGAGGTCAGGCCAAGCCTCTCGGAAGTTATTTCGCCAGATCGCCAGCGTCCTGGCATAATCTTCCCCGAAGATGCGCTCGCGGATGACGGGTATGCCAAAGCGGTCGCCGAGCGACTTCAGGATCTGCGGTGTTGGCAACATGCCCCCCGGGAAAACGTAGCGCTGGATGAAGTCGACCTCGCGGCGATAGTGCTGGAACAGGCTGTCCTGGATGGTAATGGCCTGGACACCGGCCAGTCCGCCCGGCAGCAGACGGTCTCGCAGTTGCGAGAAATACTTCGGCCAGAACTGCTCGCCGACCGCCTCGATCATCTCGATCGAGGCGATACGGTCGTAGCGGTCGCGCTCGTCGCGATAGTCCTGCAGGCGGATCTCGACTTTCTCGGCGAGCCCGGCCTCGTGGATGCGGCGCTGTGCAAAATCGCGTTGCTGCTGGCTGATCGTCAGCCCAACGACCTTGGTGCCGAACGTCTTGGCGGCATATTCGGCAAAGCCGCCCCAGCCGCAGCCGATCTCGAGCAGCTTCTGCCCGGGCTTGAGATCGATCGCCTCGGCCAGCCGCTTGTACTTGTTGGTCTGCGCAGCGGTGAGGTCGGTGGTGTGCTCCTCGAACAAGGCCGAGGAATAGGTCATGCTCGGATCGAGCCAGGCCGAGTAGAACGAATTCCCGATGTCGTAATGGGCGTAGATGTTGCGCTTCGCCTGACGTTTGGTGTTGCGGTTGAACCAGTGCCGGACCAGCTGGGCAAACCGGATCAGCGGCTTGTCTTCCAGCATCGACTGCAGCAGGTGCTGGTTGACGCAGAACAGATAGAGAAACTGCGTCAGGTCCGGCGTATCCCAGTCGCCGTTCAGATAGGCTTCGGCGATGCCGATGTCGCCGCCATTGAGAAGGCGCGATGCGAAGCCGTAATTGGCCAGGATCATTGCGGCGGCCGGCCCGGGCTCAACGCCGCCGAGCCGGATCACCCGTCCGTCCGGCAGGGTCACGTCGAGCGTGCCTTTTCGCAACCGCGATCCGAAGCCGAGGGCAAGGCGGGGCAGGCGGGGAAGATCGGCAAGCACCTTGTCGATGGTATCAGGGGTGACTGGGATGACGTCCGGCATGGCAGGTCCACTCACGCAAACGGCTCCAGCCCACGTCCCCGTCGGCTGGCCGGTGTGGCACCTGTGCGGGCAGGGAATCACGGACGCAGAGCGAGCCGGCCGTTTCCGGTCAGCGTCGTGATATATAAGCGTGGCTGCCGTTCCCCGCCAAGCCGGTATTGGTTCCAGGGCCTGCAATGATTTCGCCGCGCGGCACGAGCCGGACGCCTTTGGCCCACAGCCGCAGTGCCTCCCAATGGATCGCGGCGAAGATTTTGACAGTCACCAGCGGGAGCGAGACGAAGGCAGCGAGCAGGGAGCCGGACGTCAGCCCGCGACGACGGCCGGAGAAGGTTGCAGCGAGCAGGGGACCGTCGGCGCCAGTTTCCAGAATCCGCAACTTGACCTCGTCGCCCGGCGGCATGATGCGGAAATGGTAGCGCATCGCCATGTCGATGAACGGCGAGACGTAGAAGGTCTTGTCCTGCGTCTGGCGCAGCCCTGCCGCGGACAGCTCATTGGGCCTGACCGGCAGCACATAGGGCTTGATCTCGCCGAAGGTGTTGCGGACCTCGTAGATCATCAGCGCCAGGGTGCCGTTGCTGCGATAACAGAAATAGACCGACAGCGGATTGAACACGTAGCCGAGCAGCCGCGGATAGCACAGCAGCAGCACGCGTCCGCCGCTGAGATCGATCCCCTGATCCGCCGCACAGGTCTGCGCATAGGCCAGCAGCGACGAGCCGTCGCGCGGACCATGGTCGGCCTCGTGGAAGCTGTAGAGCGCGCGCCGATTGACCCCGAACAGCGGTGTCTGCCGGTCCGCCTGGTCGAGCCGGCCGAGATCGATCAGCAGGCTCATCACGCGATACTGGAATCGATGCGTGGTCGGCCGCATGCGGGCATGCATGACATCTCCGACATAGAGCGCGGCCGCTTCCGTTCGATCATCCGGTCCCGAGTGATCCATGCCCATATCGCGCCTATTCCGCAGCCTCGGCGAGCTCGGTTGGAAACCCGCGCCATGGCACGCTCGCGCCGAGCGCCTCTGCCACGGCGAGACCCGAGCGCAGCCCGTCCTCATGGAAGCCATAGCCGGTCCAGGCCCCGCAGAACCAAGTATGGCGCTGCCCCTGAATCGCTGCCAGACGCTTCTGCGCCGCAAAGGCGGCAGCCGTATATTGTGGGTGCTCACAGATATATTTGCCAAAGGTTAGCTCCGGAGCCGGAGCGAAGGGTGGGTTGAGGCTGACGAACAGCGGCCTGGCGTCGTCGATGTCCTGCAGGTTGTTCATCCAATAGGTGACGGCGACATCGTTCATGGGAACGCCCTCACGCTGCCAGCGCAGGAAATTCCACGAAGCCCAGGCGCGGCGGCGCTTCGGCATCAGCCTGCTGTCACGGTGCAGATAGATCGTGTTGGGCGAATATTTGATCGCACCGAGGATGCCGCGCTCCCGCTCGTCCGCGTCGGCGAGCATCGACAAAGCCTGGTCGCTGTGAGCGGCAATCACCACATGATCGTAGCTGTCCCGACGCCCGCTGCTATCTTGAACGATGACGCCGTGGGCGGTGCGTTCGATGCGGGTCACAGCGCTGCCGAGCCTGATCTGGTTGCGGAAGCTTGACGTGAGCTTCTCCACGTAGCGGCGGCTGCCGCCCTTGACGGTGCGCCAGACCGGGCGGTCATATTGCAGCAACCTGTGATTGCTGAAGAACGCGACGAAGTTCTCGGCCGGAAAGTCCAGCATCTCGGATGCCGGGGCCGACCAGATTGCGGCCCCCATCGGCGCCAGATAGTCGGTGAGCAGTCGCGGCGCGAAATGGTTGCGCCGGAAATAGTCCCCGAGCGTCAGGCCATGCAGGCGGCCGGCCTTGAAGTCCGCTGTACTCTTTTCATTGAAGGTCAGGATGTCCCTGAGCATCCAGAGATAGGATGTCGACAGCAGGTTGCTCGGCTGCGCGAACAGCCCCTTGGCGGTGTCGAGCCAGGTGTTTCCGCCACCTTTCCATTCGAAGCGACCGGCATCCGCGGTGACGGCAAAGCTCATGCTGCTGTCGACCGTCTCGACCCCCAGATGATCGAACAAGGCGGTGAGCTCAGGATAGTTCAGCTCGTTGTAGACGATGAAGCCGATGTCGACGGAGACCGGAGCGCCGTCATAGTCGATCGTCACGGTGTGGCTGTGGCCGCCCGGACGGAGATCGCGCTCGTAGACGGTGATCGGATAACGCTTCGCCAGGGACCAGGCCGCGGCGTTACCCGCAATACCCGTTCCGACCACCGCAACTCGCATGAATGCCCCCTGAAGTTCACGTGCAAGTTACGGAGTCCCCGCCAAAGGGTTTCACGGGCGCGCTCGCCGCGTCACACCCCGCGCAAAACGGCATTCGGCAGATGAAATCTTGGTAAGGCGGCAGCCGGTGGCCCCTGGCCAGGCCTGCACGAAACTCCGCTGATTTACGGGAGATCTGTCGATTCGGCGGACTTTATCGGCACCATCGCTGCTGGGGGGGACGTGGGCTGCAGGGCTGTCCGGCGCCGTGGGCTGCGGCTAGAATGATTCCCCAAGACTACAGGGAAGCATCACGCCAGTGTCCACCGTGCCGATCGCCGTCGACGAGCCTTGCCGCGCGTCCGCTGACCCGCGGATCGTTGCCGGGACGCGGGAGAATCGCGCTCCGGCGGGCCTGCGGCATTTCGTCCGCTGGATCGCGGCGATCGGCTTGGCGGTAAGCTCGGCCGGCTGCCTGCTGACGCAGGATATTCCCGACCCGGCCCTCGACATGCCCCGGCGCTACAAGGCGGCGTCCGGTTCCGAATTGGCGGCGCCACCGCCGCTCGATTGGTGGCGCGGCTTCGGATCACGCGAGCTGACCCAGCTGATGGAGGAGGCGCAGAGCGTCAACCTCGATATTGCCGCTGCTGTGGCCAGGTTCAGGCAGGCCGATGCGCTGGCGCGGCAGGCCGGCGCGGCGCTGCTGCCGAGCCTGTCGAGCACGGGGCAGGAGACCTATTCGCGCACGTCCGGGTCGAGCTCCAGCGGGCTCACCAATGGCGGCCGTGAGGTCGTCAATTACCAGGCCTCGCTCTCTGCGAGCTACCAGCTCGACTTCTTCGGCCAGAATCGTGACGCGCTGCAGGCGGCCGAGGAAACCGCATTGGCCAACCGCTTCGACCGCGACGTCACGCAGTTAACGACGCTCGCCACCGTCGCAAATGCCTATTTCCAGGTGCTGGCCGCGCAGGATCGGATTCGGACGGCGGAGCGCAACATCGCCAGCGCCACGCGTGTGCTCGATGCCATCCGCGAACGGCAGAAGGCGGGCACCGGCAATGATCTCGACGTCGCGCAGCAGGAGAGCGTGCTCGCCAATCAGAAGGCGGCGGTGCCGCCGCTGCGCCAGACGCTCGATCAGAACGTCAATGCCCTGGCTGTGCTGGTCGCGCGATCGCCCGAAGGCATTCGGGTCATTGGCGGCTCGCTCGACCAGATCAGGACTCCGCGGGTCACGCCTGGTCTGCCGTCGGAGATCCTGACGCAGCGTCCGGACATCCGCCGGCAGGAGGCCCAATTGGCGTCAGCCACCGCCAATGTCGGCAGCGCGCGGGCGCAATTCTTTCCGAGCATCCAGTTGACCGGAAACGGAGGCTATCAGAGTGCAGCGCTGACCTCGCTGTTTCAGCCGCATGCGGCGTTTTTCAGCCTGGCCGGCAGCCTGACCCAGCCGATCTTCGACGGCGGCCGGATTCTCGGCAATTTCGAGAATGCCAAAGCGCGCCAGGATGAGCTGCTGCAGACCTACCGCAAGACCGTGATCCAGGCCTTCACCGACGTCGACAATGCGCTGTTCTCGATCAAGCAGACCACGATCAGGCTTCAACTGCAGCGCCAGGTCGTTACCGCCTCGCGTCGTGCGTTCGAATTGTCCGAGCAGCAACTGCGCGCGGGAACTGCCGACATCGTGACAGTCTTGAATACGCAATTGACGCTGTTCCAGGCCGAGGACGCGCTATGGCAGGCGCAACTGGCGCGCCTGCAGGCGTTCGTGAGCCTCTATCAGGCGCTCGGCGGCGGCTGGGAGCCGCGCATGGAGAAGTCGGCCGATGCTCTTTAAACCGGACGAGAAGGGAGCAGTGAAGCGCGCGCGGTCCAGCGTGGCGCGGCGGCTGGTGTCGATCACGATCACGCTGCTGATCCTAGGCGGCCTCGGCTATATCGGCTGGTCGGCGATGCAGCAGAAGCAGCAGGCCAATAACCGCTTCGCGCGGCCCGACCTTCCCGTTCCGGTCCTGGCCGCCTCGCCTGCCATCAAGGACGTGCCGGTCTATCTCGACGGCGTCGGCTCGGTCCGCGCGCTCAATACCGTCACGGTTCGCTCCCAGGTCGACGGCAAGCTGATCGCGGTCAATTTCGTCGAAGGGCAGGACGTCAAGAAGGGCGACGTGCTCGCCGAGATCGATCCGGCGATCTATCAGGCGCAGTACGACCAGGCCGTCGCCAAGAAGGCGCAGGACGAGGCGCAGCTCGCCAACCAGAAGCTCGACCTCGCCCGCTACGAGCAGCTCGCCGCCAGCAATGCCGGCACCAAGCAGCAGGCCGACACGCAGCGCGCGGTGGTGGCGCAGCAGCAGGCGCTGATCAAGGCGGATCAGGCCGCGATCGACAACGCGGCGACGACCTTGAGCTACACCAAGATCGTGGCGCCGCTCTCCGGCCGCGCCGGTCTGCGCCAGGTCGACCAGGGCAACGTCGTTCATGCCTCTGACGCGACCGGCCTCGTCGTCATCACGCAGCTGCAGCCGATTGCGGTTCAGTTCAGCCTGCCCCAACAGCAGATCATGCGCGTCAATGCGGCCGCCGCCAACGGACCGCTCGCCGTCGACGTGTTCGGCAATGACGGCGTCACCGTCATCGACACCGGCACGTTGCGGGGCATCGACAACCAGGTCGATCAGACGACGGGCACGCTGAAGCTGAAAGCCGAATTCCCCAACGGCAAATTCCAGCTCTGGCCAGGACAGTTCGTCAATGTCCGGCTCAAGGTCGAGACCCTGTCGCAGGCGATCACGGTGCCGACGTCGGCCGTACAGCGTGGGCCGGCAGGTACGTTCAGCTACGTGATTGGCGAGGGCGACATCGTCTCCGCGCATCCGGTGGCGGTCGTGCAGCAGAATGAGAGCGAGGCCGTGATCGCGAGCGGCTTGAGCCCCTCGGACCGTGTGGTGACGACAGGTTTTGCCAACCTCGCCGAGGGCGTCAAAGTGGTGGTCGGGCGCGCCGAGCAGACGCCGCAGGCCGATCTGGCGCCTCGCAAACGCGGCCGCAATCCGCAAGCAAAGGATCAAGGCAAGGACCAGGCGAAGGAGGGCGGAGCGCCGCCTGACGGCGCGCCGAAGGACGGCGAGCGGCGTCGCAGGCCTCAGGCCGCGGGCCAGACCGATGCCGGTGCAGCGCCCCAGGGAGGGAGTGAGGCAGGTCGCGGCGCGAAGGCGCAGCCATGACGCGACCGCAAGAGTGACGAGCAGTCGCGATGAGCGTCTCCGAACCCTTCATCCGCCGTCCTATCGCGACCTCGCTGCTCGGCGTCGCGCTGCTGATCGGCGGCCTGCTCGGCTATCTCGCGCTGCCGGTCTCGGCGCTGCCGCAGGTCGACTTCCCGACCGTCCAGGTGACGACGCAACTGCCGGGCGCCAGCCCCGATGTGATCGCCTCGCTGATCACGGCGCCGCTGGAGCGCCAGCTTGGGCAGATCCCGTCGCTCTCGGCGATGAACTCGACGAGCTCGTTCGGCGTCAGCCAGATCTCGTTGCAGTTCGATCTCGGACGCGACATCGATGGCGCCACGCAGGACGTCCAGGCGGCAATCAATGCCGCCGCCGGCGTCTTGCCGAAGTCGCTGCCCTATCCGCCGACCTACGCCAAGGTCAATCCGGCCGACGCACCGGTCATGACGCTCGCGCTGACCTCGGACACGATCTCCCTGCGCGCGATGAGTGACATGGCGGACACGATCATGGCCCAGCGGCTGAGCCAGGTCTCGGGCGTCGGCCGTGTCTCGGTGCTCGGCGGGCTCAAGCCCGCGGTGCGCGTGCAGGCCGACCTGGCGCGGCTCGCCGCCTATGGCATCTCGATGGAGGACCTGCGCGCCGCCATCGCAGGCGCAAACGTCTCCGGTCCCAAGGGATCGCTCGACGGGGCGCAGCAGGCCTATCTGATCACGGCCAACGACCAGATCGCGGCCGCCGACGCCTACAAGCCGATCATCATTGCCTACCGCAACGGCTCGCCGGTCACGATCGGCGATGTCGCGACGATTATCGATGGTTTGGAGAACGATCGGACCGGCGGCTGGTACCAGGGTGTCCCTGCGGTCATCCTCGACATCCAGCGCCAGCCGGGTGCCAACGTCATCGAGGTCGTCAAGCAGATCCGTGCCGAGATCCCGAAGCTGCAGCGCACGCTTCCCGCCGGCGTGAAGCTCGCCATCGTCAGCGATCGCACCGTGACCATCCGCGCCTCGGTGCACGACGTGCAGTTCACGCTGGTGCTCAGCGTGGTGCTGGTGACGCTGGTCGTGCTGCTGTTTCTGCGCTCGCTGCGGGCCACGATCATCGCCGGCGTCGCGCTGCCGCTGTCGCTGATCACGAGCTTCGGCGTGATGTACTTTGCCGGCTTCAGTCTCGACAATCTCTCGCTGATGGCACTCACCATCGGCACCGGCTTCGTCGTCGACGACGCCATCGTGATGATCGAGAACATCGTGCGCCACATGGAGAATGGCGAGAGCGCGATGAATGCTTCGTTGCGCGGTGCGCGCGAGATCGGCTTCACAGTGATCTCGCTGACCGTGTCGCTGATCGCGGTGTTCATTCCGCTGCTGTTCATGTCGGGGCTTGTCGGCCGCATGTTCCGCGAGTTCGCTTTGACCTTGACGATCGCAGTGGTGACGTCGGCGGTGGTCTCGCTGACCTTGACGCCGATGATGTGCTCGCGGCTGTTGAAGCATGCCAGTGAGGAATGGGTGCTGCCGGGACTGAACGCCATCAGCCGCTTCATCGACCGCACGGTGGCGGTCTATCACCGCAGCCTGCTCTGGGTGCTGGACCGCCAGACCGAGACGCTCGTCGTGACCTTCGCGACCTTGGCGGCGACCTTGGCGCTCTACGTCGTCGCGCCCAAGGGCTTCCTGCCGCTGCAGGATACCGGCTCGATCACGGCGGTGACCGAAGCCGGCCCTGACGTGTCGTTCGCCGAAATGAAGAAGCGCCAGGCGGATGTCGCCGCCGCGATCCGGGCCGATCCCGACGTCGTCGGCGTCGTCTCGGTGATCGGCGCCGGATCGGTCAACCCGACCACCAATGTCGGCCGTCTCGTCATGACCTTGAAGCCGCTTGGCGACCGGCAGGATGGCGTCGCCGAGGTGATCGACCGCCTGAAGCAGAAGACCTCGGGCGTGCCCGGCATGACCGTGTACTTCCAGCCGGTCCAGGACGTGCAGATCTCGACTCAGGCGAGCCGCTCGCAGTACCAGTACACGCTGACCGGCTCCGATGCCGCCGAGGTGTCGAAATGGGCGAGGCA
This sequence comes from Bradyrhizobium sp. SZCCHNRI1009, assembly GCF_032487575.1. NCBI lineage: Bacteria > Pseudomonadati > Pseudomonadota > Alphaproteobacteria > Hyphomicrobiales > Nitrobacteraceae > Bradyrhizobium > Bradyrhizobium sp. SZCCHNRI1009. Next base: position 203,156 of record NZ_JAUEUL010000003.1, read on the forward strand.
GCTTGTCGGAGAAATGCGTCGCGACCCTCTGTTCCGCGACGTCTCCTCCGAAGCCCAGGAGGGCGGCCTGCGCGCGGAGTTGACCATCGACCGTCAGCGCGCCGGCCAGCTCGGCGTCAACCTGCAGGGCGTCACCGACACGCTCAATGACGCCTTTGCGCAGCGGCAGATCTCGACGATCTATGGCCAGGCCAACCAGTACCGCGTCGTGCTGGAGGCGCTGCCGATGTATCAGCGCGATCCCTCGATCCTGTCGAAGCTCTATCTGCCTGGCGCCGGCGGCCAAGTGCCGCTCTCGGCGGTGGCAAGCCTGAAGCGCACCACCGCGCCGCTGGCAATCTCGCACCAGGCGCAGTTTCCGGCGGTGTCGCTGAGCTTCAATCTCGCGCCCGGCGTGGCGCTGAGCGAGGCCGTCGACGCGCTCCATGCGACCGAGAACCGCATCGGCATGCCCGGCAGCATCATCGGCGTGTACTCGGGTGATGCCGCCGAATTCGCCAAGTCGCTGGCCGGCCAGCCCTGGCTGCTGCTGGCGGCCGTGGTCACGATCTACATCGTGCTCGGCGTGCTCTATGAGAGCTACATCCATCCGATCACGATCCTGTCGACCTTGCCGTCGGCGGGCGTCGGCGCCATCCTGGCCCTGATGCTGTTCGGCCAGGATCTCTCGGTCATCGGCTTGATCGGCATCATCCTCCTGATGGGCATCGTCAAGAAGAACGCGATCATGATGATCGACTTCGCGCTCGAGGCGGAGCGTCACGAGAACCGCACGCCTTACGACGCCATCGTGCAGGCGTGTCTCCTGCGCTTCCGCCCGATCATGATGACGACCCTGGCCGCGCTGTTCGGTGCGCTGCCGCTGGCGATCGAGAGCGGCACCGGCTCGGAGCTGCGCTTTCCGCTCGGCATCTCCATCATCGGCGGCCTGCTGCTCAGCCAATTGCTGACCCTGTACACGACGCCGGTCATCTATCTCGCGCTCGACCGCATCAATCGTCGCTTCGAGCGCGCGTTGCCGCCGGCGCCGAACCTGCCGTCGCCGCCGCTCGCAGGTGCGACCGAAGGCGTCCAGTGATGGCCTCGATCTCCGAGCCGTTCATTCGCCGGCCGGTCGGCACCACACTGCTCTCGATCGGCCTGTTCCTGGTCGGGATCGTCGCCTACATCTTCCTTCCGGTCGCGCCGGTGCCGAACGTCGATTTCCCGGCGATCTTCGTCAGCGCGTCGCGCCCGGGCGCGGACCCGTCCGTCATGGCGGGGACGGTCGCGGCGCCGCTGGAGCGGCGACTCGGCGAGATCGCGGGCGTCAACCAGATCACCTCGACGAGCTCGCTCGGCACCACCAACATCCAGATCCAATTCTCGATCGGCCGCGACATCGACAAGGCCGCGCGCGACGTGCAGGCGGCCATCAATGCCTCGCTGTCGGACCTTCCGAGCGACCTTCCGGCGCTGCCGCGGTTCCGCAAGGCGAACACGGCCGCGGCTCCCGTATTCGTTCTGGCGCTGACCTCGAAGACGATGACGACGAGCGCGATGTATGACGTCGCCGACACCGTGCTCGCGCAGCGGCTGTTCCAGGTACCCGGCGTCGGTAACGTCACGGTCAGCGGCGCCGATCAACCCGCCGTGCGCATCGCGCTCAATCCGGTCTCGCTCGCCAATGCCGGCATCTCGACCGACGATGTCCGGACGGCGATCATCAATGCCAATCCGATCGGGCCTGTCGGCATCTTCGAGGGCGGCCGCCAGAGCGAGACCATCGCCATCAACCGGCAGATGCGCAGCGCGGCCGAATTCCGCGACATCCTGATCAAGAGCAGCAATGGCAGCTTCGTACGGTTGTCGGATGTCGCCGACGTCGAGGATTCCGTGCGCAACGTGCGTTCGATCGCCTGGTTCAACAAGCAGCCGGCGGTGCTGATCCAGATCGCCAAGCAGGGCGATGCCAACGTGATCGAGACGGTCGACCGGGTGAAGGCGCTGATCCCGGAGCTCAAGCAATGGCTGCCGGCGGGGATCGATATCTCCACGCTGGTCGACCGCACCGGGACCATTCGCGCCTCGGTCGATGACATGCAGTGGACCTTGCTCGCGACCGCCGTGCTGGTGATGATCGTCGTGTTCCTGTTCCTTCGCCGTCTGGTGCCGACGGTCGCGGCCGGCGTCTCGGTGCCGCTGGCGCTTGCCGGTACCTGCGCGGCGATGTGGCTCGCAGGCTTCTCGATCGACAATCTGTCACTGATGGCGCTCGCGATCTCCGTCGGCTTCGTCGTCGACGACGCTATCGTCATGATCGAGAACATGTACCGCAATCTCGAGCATGGCCTGTCGCCGATGCGCGCCGCGCTCGATGGCGCCCGCCAGATCGGCTTTACCGTGTTGTCGATCAGCCTTTCTCTGATTGCAGCCTTCGTGCCCTTGATCTTCATGGACGGCGTCGTCGGCCGTCTCCTGCGTGAGTTCTCGCTGACGCTGACCTTCGCGATCGTCGTGTCGACATTGGTATCGCTGACGGTGACGCCGATGATCTGCGCGCATTACATCAAGGAGACGCTGTCCGATCGTGCCACCTGGTTCGACCGTATCGTCGAAGGCGCGCTGTCCGGCATGGTCCGCTTCTATGCCTGGACGCTGCGCGGCGTGCTGGTTTATCCGTTTCTCACCCTGATCGTGTTCTTCGCCACCATCGCGCTCACGGTGACGCTCTACATCAAGGTGCCCAAGGGCTACTTCCCGACCGACGATTCCGGCTTCGTCATCGGTGCGACGCGCGCCTCGGCCGACATTTCGTTCCAGTCCATGCTGGGCCTGCAGCAGCGGCTTGCCGACATCGTGATGGCCGATCCCGCCGTGGCCGGCATCGGCTCGACGGTCGGGGGTGGCGGCGGGCCGGGCGGCGCGACGTCCAACCGCGGCACCATGTTCATCAACCTCAAGCCCCCGGCGGAGCGCGAGGGCGTCTCGACTGAGCTCGTGATCAACCGCCTCAGGCGGAGCCTCGCGATGGTCCCCGGCATTCGGCTCTTCATGTTCGCCGCGCAGGACGTTCGCACCGGCGGCCGCCAGAGCGATTCCGACTACCAGTACACGTTGAGCAGCCCCGATCTCGACCTTCTGCAGAAATGGGCGCCGATTGTCGCCAAGCGCCTGGAGTCGGTCGACGGCATCACCGACATTTCAAGCGACCGCGATCCCGGTGGCCTGCAGCTTGCGCTGCGGATCGACCGACAAACGGCGGCGAGCCTCGGCGTCCGCGTCCAGGATATCGACAACGCGCTCAACAACGCCTTCGCGCAACGCCAGATCTCGATCGTCTACAGCCAGCGCAACCAATACATGGTCGTGCTGGAGATCGACCCGAAGTTCCAGACCGATCCCTCCAATCTCGACCGCATCTATGTGGCCGGGGCAGGGGACGCGCAGGTGCCGTTGTCGGCGCTGGTCAAGGCCGAGCGCGGTCTGTCACCGCTGGCGGTGTATCATTCACAATCGTTCCCTTCGACCACCGTCTCGTTCAACCTGCTGCCGGACGTGCCCTTGCAGACCGCGACCGCCAACATCCAGCGCGCCGTCGACGAGCTGCACATGCCGGAGGGCATCCGCGGCAGCTTCGACGGCAATGCCGGGGACTTCAACAAGAGCAGCGGCCGCCAGCCTCTCTTGATCCTGTTCGCCCTGGCCGCGATGTATATCGTGCTCGGCGTGCTCTATGAGAGCCTGGCGCATCCGCTGACGATCATCTCGACCTTGCCGTCGGCCGGGCTCGGCGCGCTGCTCGCCTTGCAGGTTACCAACACGCCGCTGACGGTGATCGCCTTCGTCGGCATCATCCTGCTGATCGGGATCGTCAAGAAGAACGGCATCATGCTGGTCGATTTCGCGCTGGAAGCCGAGCGGCAGCGCGGCATGTCATCGGCCGATGCGATCTTCGAGGCCTGCCGGGTGCGATTCCGCCCGATCCTGATGACGACCCTCGCCGCGCTGTTCGCCGGCCTGCCGCTGGTGATCGCGACCGGTCCCGGCACTGAGCTGCGCCGCCCGCTCGGCATCACCATCATCGGTGGGCTGCTGGTGTCGCAGATCCTCACCCTCTACACCACGCCGGTGATCTATCTGCTGATCGACCGGCTGCGCCGCCGCTCGGCGCCGGAGCCGCTCGCAGCTCCTGCCGAATGAGCCGTTGTCGCGACGTTCAGCGGCGCGTATAGGCGCGGCATGCCAGAGACACACAACCATCCGCCGCTTGCCACCGAGGCGCCACCCGACTGCCCGCGCTGCCAGAAGCCGCTGCCGCTGTGCATCTGCGACAGCGTCACGCCGCTGGAAAGCCGGCTGGGGCTCCTGATCCTGCAGCACCCGCAGGAGCAGGACCGCGCGCTCGGCACCGCGCGGCTCGCCGCCCAGCATTTCAAGAACGCGGTGGTCAAGGTCGGGCTGTCCTGGCCGAGCCTCGCCAGGGCGCTGGGACGGCCGGTTGCCGATCCCGCGCGCTGGGCCATTCTCTATCTCGGCTCGGCCAAGGCGGCCGAGCTCGATCCTGAGACCGAGGTGGTCGCGCTGACCCGCAAGGGCGAGGTGGCCGACAACCAGCGCGCCATCCTCAAGTCGATCGAGGGCGTGATCCTGCTCGACGGCACCTGGAGCCAGGCCAAGGCGCTGTGGTGGCGCAATCCGTGGATGCTGAAGTGCCAGCGCGTGATCCTCGGGCCGCGGCAGCCGTCGCGCTACGGCCGGCTGCGCCGCGAGCCGCGCCGCGACGGGCTGTCGACCATCGAGGCGGCGGGGATGCTGATGGCCGCGCTGGAACGCCGGCCGGAGATCGCCACGACCCTCGACGCCAGCTTCGAGCGCATGCTGGCGCGGTATCGGGAGGTCGAAAAAGAGCAACCGGAGCTCACGCCCCGCCCAAAGGCCCGCAAGCCGGATTGGCGCAACCGTAAACGGCGGGTTTAGGAACCGGGGGTACGCTTCTTGCATTGCAGCATGGAACGAGGATCAGAGCCATGCAGGAAGCAGAAAAATCCAATGTGGTGCAGTTCCGGGATTACGCGCCCCGGCTGGCCGGCAGGTCCGGCTCGGATCGGGGCGGCGTCTCGGCCGGTGAACGAGGGGCAATTCTGACCTGGCCGCGCGCGCAGGTCAGCTATCCCGGCGGCATCGACGATCTGCCCATCTAGCGCCGGCCGCGGCCAATGGGTGGTCCAACCCGCTTGATCTTGATTGAGTGGAGGCCACGACCAGAATTGAACTGGTGTAAACGGTTTTGCAGACCGCTGCGTAACCACTCCGCCACGTGGCCCCTGTGGGCGGAGCAATATAGGCAATCGGTCGCTTAGGCAACCACTCTCGTCGCGAAGCCGACGCCATCGATCCGGGCCCTCAGCCAGCCGGACGTTCGATCCGCCGAGCCGCGTTTCGAACTGGTCGGCATCGAGCTCGGCAGCGCGTAGGGGTGTTGTCGCGCCGTTCTCATCCCGACCCAGGTCCACATCTCGCGTGGTCGAAAATTCCAGACGGAGCTGGCGATGCGGCCGCTGCCGATCACCAGCAGCTTTCGCCGAACTGTTGCATCGGCAATGACGCGCAGCAGCGACGATAGTTGAAAACATCGCGGCGAAATCGCGCAACGCGCCTTGATTTCGTCAGGTTGTGTTGTTCTAATTGTTCTATGTCAGGGTGCGCTGCGGGACGCCGGACTTCAGAGCAGCATTCCCACGACTCACGCACACAACTTCACACGCAAAGATCTGTCATGGATGATCACCCGACACGCCGCTCGGTGGTTTTCGGTACGCTTGCCGCATGCGCAACAGTCGCCAGCGCAGCGGCCGACGACGATGATCCTCGCAAGGAGAAGCGGCCGCAGAAAGGCGACCTGATCGTGTTCTCGGAAGGGGAGCGCGAAGGGCAGACGATCACGCCTGACGACTTGAAGCTCGGCGAGCCACCGGTTCACGCATGGCCGAAGGATCCAGCGAATGCGATCGTGCGTGACGGATCGCGATTGAACGAAGTGGTGCTCGTCAGGCTCGATCCAAACGAACTCGACGACGACACGCGTCAGCGCGCGGCCGAAGGCATCGTGGCCTACTCGGCCATCTGCTCGCATGCGGGATGCCCGGTCACGGCCTGGATCAAGGCGACCGAGGGCAACGACGATGTCTTCAAATGCATGTGCCACAATTCCGAGTACGACCCGAGGCGCGGGGCGCAGGTCGTGTTCGGCCCCGCGCCGCGGCGGCTTGCCGCGCTTCCCCTCGCGATCAAGGACGGCACGCTCCTGATCGCCGGGCCCTTCATTGGGAAGGTGGGTGGCCAACAGGGCTGATGAGATCCCATGTCCCTATCGGAACTCGCATCGTCTCGACACCCGTCACGACAACAAGTGAATCGAAAAACGAAGCAGGGGAGGTTTGTCCATGTCCATCACGTCCACCGCGATCAAGCAATGGCTGCTATCGAGCACCGTGGCGTTCACCTGTCTCGCCGCACCGGCAGCCGTGGCCGGCCCGATCGACAACTATAGTCCCGTTACGCCCGCGCGGCTCGAAAATCCCGAACCGGGCAACTGGATGCTCTACCGCCGGACCTATGATGGCCAGGGGTATAGTCCGCTCGACCAGATCAACACCACGAACGTCAAGGACATGGTGCCGGTCTGGACCTTTGCCACCGGCGTGGTCGAGGGGCACGAAGCGCCGCCGCTGGTCAACAACGGCGTCATGTTCATCACGACGCCGATGGGGCAGGTCATCGCGCTGAATGCCAAGACCGGCGATCAGTACTGGCGCTACAAGCGCGAGCTCCCCGAGGATCTGTTCCAGCTGCATCCGACCAATCGTGGCGTCGGCCTCTGGCAGGACAAGCTCTACCTCGCCACGACGGACGATCATCTGGTCGCGCTCGACGCCAAGACCGGCAAGGTGCTGTGGGACAAGAAGGTCCAGGACTACAGGAAGGGACAATATCTCACGCTGATGCCGCTGATCGTCGACGGCAAGGTGATGGTCGGCGGCTCCGGCGGCGAGTTCGGCGTCCGCGGCTACGTTGCCGCTTATGACGCCGAGGACGGCAAGGAGCTTTGGCGCACCTTCACGATCCCGGCCGAAGGCGAGCCCGGGCATGACACCTGGAGCGGCGACGACTGGAAGAACGGCGGCGGCTCGGCCTGGATGACCGGCACCTACGACAAGGACACCAAGACGGTGTATTGGGGCGTCGGCAACGCCGCGCCCTGGCCAGGGGGCCTGCACCCCGGCGACAATCTCTACACCAGCTCGGTGATCGCGCTGGATCCTGCGACCGGAAAGATCAAGACGCATTTCCAGTATCACCAGAACGACTCGTGGGACTGGGACGAGGTCGATGCGCCGATGCTGGTCGACCTGCAGCGCGACGGCCGCAGCTTCAAGAGCCTGATCCATCCCGGACGCGACGCCATCTTCTGGGTGCTCGAGCGCACGCCGGAGCGCATCAACTACGTCAATGGCTGGAACTTCGTCCACACCGATGTCTGGAAGGGCATCGAGCCCGAGACGGGACGGCCGATCGTCGATCCCGCGCACAAGCCGACGCTCGGCAAGCGTGTCGACTTCTGTCCCTCGTTGTGGGGCGGCAAGGACTGGCCGTCCGCGGCCTACAGCCAGAAGACGCGCTTCGTCTACGTGCCGGCGAACGAGAATTTCTGCGGCGGCTTCACCGGGGAAAAGCTGCCGCTCGTTCCCGGCCAGCTCTGGCTCGGCACCAAGGCCGAGGACATCGGGCTCACGGTGCGGCCCGGTGCCGATCATTTCGGGGAGCTGCAGGCCTGGGATCCCGCGACAGGCAAGAAGGTGTGGTCGCACAATTTCCCGAAATCCCAGCTGTTCGGGTCGGTGACCGCGACGGCGGGCGATCTCGTTCTGGTCGGCGGCACCAACGACCGGATGTTCCGGGCCTTCCATGCCAAGACCGGCGAGCTGCTGTGGGAGCAGAAGACGAACTCGGGGATCATGGGCATGCCCGTCGCCTATGAGGTCGATGGCACGCAGTACATCGCCGTGCAGTCCGGCTGGGGCGTCGATGCGCAACGCATCCAGGATGCGCTCTCGAAAGGCAACATCGGTCTGGAGGACAACGTCCCGCAAGGCGGCGTCGTCTGGGTGTTCGCAGTCAAGAAGTAGCGCCGGCGATCTGAGGGGCGGCGGCCTCCGCCGTCGCCATCTCAGAAAATGAAGACCGCAGCAGTGTTCCGGCAAAGACGTGCCGATCCACTGGCTTGCATGACGACAGAAGATCGCGCGTCAACAGGCCGCGAACCAGCCGTCCGGAAACGGGATCAGCGGCCAGGCGCCCTGGTTGTCGTTGGCTGCCGCGGGGAAATGCAGAATCGCGAACAAACGGGCCATGGAATCGGTCTCGGTCTCGGGCGCAATAGCGGTTCTCACAACATCCATCAACAACTCGTATTCGGCTTCGCTCATCTCGCCCTCGCACAAACTGCGAGCCACGATGGCAAAATTCCACTTTGTTCAAATTGAGCGGATCGCTCAAATTCTAACGATCGGGCACGAAGGACCTAATTGGTTACCGGTGCCCTTCGTTCCAAAAGATACCGCGGTCCGCGCCGTTCCAGTGTGAACGGGCTCACATCCCAAGGCTTCTCGTCGTCCGTCGACCCGTCTGCCCGTGCGGCAGGTGATGCCCTGCAGCGATCACGAGTCCGCCCGTAGCCGACCGCGAGCAAGAGATCCAGAACGTCTGCCGCGCGTCGCAAGCTGCCTTGCCGGAGAGAGGCGACCCGCTCCAAACGCCCGGCTCGACGCAAGCAGCAGAATCGCTGGCGGTCAGACCGCCACGGCGAGAAGCTCGGTGTCCTGCGCCAGAATGTCACGCATCAGCTGCGACAGGTCTTTCGGCTTGAACGGCTTCGCCAAACGATGAAGGCCGACCACTTTGGGCGAGGGGGAGAGCAAGTCAGGCGCCCCCTGTCCTGACTCGAGCACCATGCCCGACATCATCACGATCGGCATCGTGGGCCGGGCCGCGCGCGCAGCCCGGATGACGTCGTTGCCGTCCATGTCGGCCAGGTTGAGATCGATCAGGGCCGCAGCGAAATCGTCGCGGGACACGGCATCCATGGCCAGCCGACCGTCGGTGACGGCCGTGACCGCGTAGCCCTCGCGAACCAGAAGATGCTGGATGACACAGCAAACGCCGACTTCGTCATCAACGACCAGGATGTTCATCATGAGCCCTTCCTGACAGACGTGGATGAGGAGCCACGCGCCGCGCCTCGGTCAGAAGTCGTTGCCGCACCTCGATCGCACGATCGACCGCTTCGAGCAGATCGAGGATGTCGAACGGCTTCTGCAACGCTGCCGTTGCTCCGAGCTTGATTGCCATACCGAGGAAGTCTGGAGCTCCCAGTTTCTTGTCGGTGAACGCGTAGCCGGAGATTGCGATGAACGGGACCGTGGGATCGAGCTTGATGAGCTCGCGAATGGTTGCGATGCCGTCCATGCCCGGCATGAACATGTCGACCACGACGGCATCGAAGGACACGCTGCCGATCAATCGAATGCCGGTCGGACCATCCGGCGCGAGAAACACGCAGAACCGCTTCTTCTTCAATAATGTTTCCAGCGCAGCGCGCGTGGCACAATCATCGTCAATAATGAGGACAGTAGGCATGGGCCACCTCAGTATCAGCGGGACTGAAGGACTCTCACGCTACAAGGACAATAGGCTGAGGCTCAAAAATGGCAAAGTAGTTAACACTGAATTAGTTGCTGCGATTCTGCAACCAGGAGTTTTACGGAACTTCCCTGTCCGGACCGCAGGCAGATCTTCTGTTGTGCATCATGCGATGAAGATGGAACTATGATGTCCGGGTCGATGGCTCCGGCTGTTTGACGAATCTCAATCCGGCTTGAGCAAGGCGACGATGACCAGCCCGACTGCGATCAGCGCCGCGCAGCAAAGCCGTTGCGGCGTTGCACGCTCTTTCAGGAACAGCACGCCGATCAGCGTCGCAAACAGGACGCTGCATTCGCGAAACGCGACCACATTGGCGATCGGATTGCGGCTCAAGGCCCAAAGGAATACCACGAATGACGTCAGCCCTAGGGTGCCTGCGATCAGCACCGGAGTCCGGGCGTCTCGGATCTCCAACACCAGCGCAGGTCCTCGCAACATCATTGCGACGAGAAAGAACACGACACTGTCGAGCACGATCATCCAGACCGTGAACGAAGCCCAGCCTTCGGTCTGCCGAGTGCCTGCCGCATCGACGACCGAATAGCCGGCGACCAGTGCGGCGGCGCAGACCGCAGCCCAGAACGCGCGGCGGTCGATCGGACCGTGGATGCGGTCGCGCGCCAGGCCGGTGATTCCGAGGACGATGACGGCAATTCCGATCAACTGCCCGCTCCGTGGCAGTTGCTGCAGACCCAGCGAGGCAAATAGCGTTGCGAACAGCGGAACGGTGCCACGCGCGATCGGGTAGGAACGTCCAAGCTCGGCCGAACGGTAGGCCATTGCGAGGCTCGCCTTGTAGCCCGCGTGCAAGACCAGCGAGGCCACGATGAGCGGCCAGGTCGAGAGCGCCGGAACGGGAACGAGAAACATGAAGGGCAGGATCAGGGCGCTGCTCACCAGACCCATGCCAGCCAGAAGGGAGAGGCTGCTGCCGGTCTTGACGATGGCATGCCAGCTCGCATGAAGCAGACCGGCCATCAGCATGAGAATTGCGGCGACAGGATCCAAGGACTCGAGTCCGGTTCAGCTCTCGGGCCGCCAGCTCGCGGCAGCGAAGTAGGGGACCGGGTCGTGCTGGAGCGCCTGACGCGAGATGATCCGGCTCGATGGCGACACCGGGAGCTGGTCCCATTCCCCACGATCGACGAATCGGAGGCTCGCGATCTCCTCGCCGTCAGGCGCAAGCGCGCCGCCTTCGATGACGGCTTCGAAGGCGATGACCGTATAGTAGGTCAGATCACCGTTGGGATAGCGGATGAGGAACTCCGGGCCGCCGAACACCCCGAGCAGACGTTTCGGGCGGACCACGAGGCCGGTCTCCTCAAAGCATTCGCGGGTGGCGGCGTCGGCCGGATGCTCATTCGGATCGATGGCGCCGCCGGGCAACGTCCAGAGGCCCGTCTCCGCGTCGCGCCCGAGCAGAATGCGGCCCTGGTCGTCGAACACGGAGATGGAAACCGCCGTGGTCGCCAACAGATCATGGCCGATCTTGCTGCGGACGGCTCTCAGATGATCGGAAATCGGCATCGCTGGTCGTCACTGCAGAAGGAGTGCCCCCGCTTGCCCGACGCCCCATGCGCGGTCAAGGGAAGACAGTGAAGATCGGCGAACGTTCGCCGCCAATCGGCGGATGTCCCGCGTCACAAGAAAGAAGGATTGGGAGGATAAAGAACCATTCGGCATGGCCAGAATGGCTCCCCGGGCTGGATTCGAACCAGCGACCATTCGATTAACAGTCGAATGCTCTACCGCTGAGCTACCGAGGAACAGGCGAAGCAATGTTCGCGAATGCGGCTGCGTATAACAAAGCCGTTTCGCCTTGCATAGAACGAAATCGCATCTTTGCGACGATTGCGGGCTCAGGAATAAAATACCGAAATTTCATATGGTTAGATTGATTTTGAACGCTTGCTGGGCAGCGGCCGCCCACAGTTCGATGACAGGAAATTCACTTGGAGGGGAGCAAACCGGCCCCGATAGTTTGCTGGAACCGGCCAGTCCCCCGCGGTCATGGAGTGTCGTAGATGCCAAACACCGTCATCCCATTCGCTGAAGAAGTCTCCGCGCCCTCGTTGATTCCCGACCAGGTCGAGCGTCTCAGCGACGACGAATGTCTCACGCGGTTGGCCGACATGATGACGCGCGGTGATTCCGAACATATTGACGAGATCGTGCAGTTGCTCGGGCGACTGGCCGTGGTGATCGAGTAGCCGGCGGTCGGCGTCCTCACAGGCGGTGTCCCAGCGGCTCCGTTGAAACCCGCATGTTGCCTTTTCGAGGGCCTTGTACCAAAAGATTGCGCAGATCGTCCGCGGTCCATCCGCTTTGCTTGCAGGTCTGCTCATGTCTTCATTCGCGACGGCGCGCCAGAAAATGGTCGATGGTCAGGTCCGGACCAACGACGTCACCGATCACCGCGTGCTGGATGCGTTGTTGACCGTGCCGCGGGAAGCCTACGTTCCCACAGATCGGCAGGCGCTGGCCTATCTCGACCTGGATCTCGACGTCTCCGAATCCGCTTCGACCAAGCGGTATCTGATCAAACCGATGCTGACGGGAAAACTGCTGCAGGCTGCCGAGATCAAGCCGACCGACAGCGTGCTGGTGGTCGGATGTGCGACGGGCTATCTCGCTGCGTTGGCCGCCCGGCTTGCGGGCAACGTGACGGCGACCGAGGTCGATTCGGCGGTCGAAGGTCGCGCCAAGCATCTGCTTGCCGCCGTCGATGGCTGCCCGGTTACGATTCGAGTCGCGCCGGCTGCGGAGGGTGATCCGGCGGACGGCCGCTTCGACGTGATTCTCCTCAATGGAGCGACCGAGGTCGCTGTTGACGGTCTTTGCCGTCAATTGAAAGAGGGCGGCCGCCTGGTCGGCGTCTTCGCCACCTCGCGACCCGCCCGCGCCATGATCTTTACGCGATCGCATGGTGATATCGGCAGCAGGGTTCTGTTCGATGCCGCGGCGCCGGTCATTTCCGGCCTCGAACGGGTCCCCGAGTTCGTTTTTTAAGTCGTCAGACGAAGTTCTTGGCGACCCCTCTGAACTGCCGGCATCCCGTCGCGCAGTACGGCTTGGTGCGTTGTCTTCGCGGCTGCGGGCGGGCAAAATTCTGTTTTAAATCAGAAGTGTGGCCTGGATGCTGCACGTTGACAGTTTTCGATACGGGTTCCAGGCTTGGGTGGTTCCGTTGCGCTTGCATGGGGAATAAGGTGCGAGGTGCGCGGGAGTCTCTTCAACAGGTTACGGCCCGGCTCTGGCGTTCGAGCCGGTAACAAATGAATGGAACAGGGATGTTTGGGGTGAAGCTCGTCACCGCAGCGGCGGCTGTGGTCCTCGTGATGGCTTGTGCAGGCCCGACGCCTGCGCTGGCCGACACGATCGAGGCTGCGCTGGTGCGCGCCTATCAGAACAACCCGCAACTGAACGCGTCGCGGGCCCAGGCTCGTGCGGTCGACGAAGGCGTTCCGCAGGCACTCTCGGGGTATCGGCCGAAGGTCAATCTGACTGCGACGGCGGGCATTCAGTATACGGATTTGCAAGCGGCACCCGCGACGCCGGCCGTCAGCGGCGTGCAGAGGCCGCGAAGCGTCGGCCTGACGGTCAACCAGAATCTGTATAACGGTCAGCAGACGGCAAACGGCGTGCGCAAGGCCGAGGCGAACGTCTCGGCGCAACGAGAGGCTCTCCGCATTCTCGAGCAGCAGGTGCTGCTAGCCGCGGCCACGATCTATATGGACTATCTGCGCGATGCGGCGATCGTCGAGGTCCAGCGCAGCAACACGCGAGTGCTGGAGCAGACGCTCAAGCAGACTCGGGATCGGTTCAACGTCGGCGAGGTCACCCGCACCGACGTCGCGCAATCCGAGGCTCAGCTCGCCGCCGGCCGCACGCAGCAGCTCACAGCAGAGGCCCAGCTGACGGCGACCCGCTCGAACTTCCGCCGAATCATCGGCAACGATCCCCAGAATCTGGCGCCGGGCTCTCCTGTTGATCGTTACTTGCCGCCGAGCCTCCAGCAGTCGGTCGAAACGGCCCTGACGGAAAACCCGAGCGTGACCGCGGCGATGTACGGCATCGACGTCCAGTATCTTGACACGAAGATCAAGGAAGGTGCGCTGCTGCCGTCCGTAAACGTCCAGGCTCAGGCTCAGCAGGGCTATGAGTCGAGCCTGCAATCCTATCGTGGGTTCAGCGCGTCGGCTGTCGCCTCGCTGAACGTTCCGATCTACAACGGAGGGGCGGAATATTCGCTGATCCGGCAGTCCAAGGAGTCGCTGGCACAGCAGCGTCTGGTCCTGGAGCAGACGCGTGATCAGGCTCGCTCCGACGTGGTATCTGCCTGGGGCAAGCTGCTCGCGGGCAAGGCTCAGGTGCAGTCGGCGCAGGCCCAGGTGGCGGCCTCCGAGATCGCCTTGAACGGCGTGCGCGAGGAAGCCAAGGCGGGCCAGCGGACCACGCTGGATGTCCTCAACGCTCAGCAGGCGCTGGTCAATGCGCGGAACTCGCTGGTGAACGCACAGCACGATCGTGTGGTCGCATCCTACTCGGTACTTCAGACCGTCGGGCGGCTGTCGCCGCAGGTGCTGAACCTGCCGACGACCACCTACGATCCCAGCGTTCACTACCAGCAGGTCCGGGATAACTGGGCGGGTGTACGGACGCCGGATGGTCGTTAGTATATTCTTAATATCGACCCTGATCCCTCGGTCCTTGGCCGGGGGATTTTTTTGTGGCACATGCTGTGGTTGTGACGAATGGGCGACGCTTGACAGGCGACCTCCGTGCTCCACCGGGTTCGCGGCCGGCGTTGCTTGCATTCATTTGTTGCCATGACATAGCCTCAAAATGGCCGCCGAACGATTCGGACTGCGTCGGAAGTTCTTCCAAGAATAGTCTCCGACATGGGCAGTATCGTTCTGTTGTTTTGCATCGATCAGGCCTTGTCCGGAGACAAGTTGGCATGTCCGTTGAGAAGTCCAAGCCTCTTGGATCCGGCGCCCGGGACTTTTGCGCCGCGCCGATACGTAGGGCGGCGTTGCTGATTTGGAGTCGGAAATGACGCAGCCTGCGAAGGTCCAAGAACCCTCCATGGAGGAGATTCTGGCGTCGATCCGGCGTATCATTGCCGACGACGAGGGCAAGCCGCCGGCGGCGGACAAGGCTGCCGCGCCGGAGCCGGTGAAGGCCGAGAAGCCGGCGGCCCCGGCCGCGAAGCCGGTGATGAACGACATCCCGCCTTCGAAGATCGCTGCTGCGGCCCCCGCCAAGCCCGCGCCACCACCACCTGCGCCGCCGCCCGCGGCGGCTGCGGCGCCCAACAGTCAGGATGACATTGACGCATTGCTGGCGGGTTTGGATGAAACGACTCCGGCGGCAGAGGTCAGGCCGGCCGAACCCGAGCCGGATCCAGAACCTGAAGTACTCGAGTTGACGGACGACATGGCAGTGGCCCCACCGACTCCCGCTCCAGCGCCAGCCCCCGCCGCGGCATCCTTCCGAAAGGTGGATCCGCAGAACGATATCGAGTTCATCGAGTCCGGGCGGCTCAACCAGAAGGCCGCGAGCTTCGAGTCGTCTTTCGAGCAGGCCACGCCGAAGCAGCCGATCCTGGCGCCGTCCACGGTCAACGCCGTCGAATCGGCATTCAATGCGCTGGCCAACACGGTGCTGAGCAACAACGCCCGGACGCTTGAGGACCTCGTCAAGGAGATGCTGCGTCCGATGCTGAAATCGTGGTTGGATGACAATCTTCCGGCCCTGGTGGAGCGCATCGTCAAGGCCGAGATCGAGCGCGTCTCGCGCGGCCGCTGACGCCGAGAGGGGGCACGAACTCGCATTCCGTTCTGGAGCGAGCCGCGGCGGGCGGTAGGCCCTTTCCGTCAATGTTCGCCGCTGCTGTTGACTTGGCGCGCCGCGGCGGCTTTCTAGCCCTGTCAAGCTGATCCCTGCCGGACGGATCGAGAGGGCTCCTCCGGGAGCACGGTCCGCGGTCGGACATCAGTCCGAAAACAGCCCAAGCACCAACAGCTTGCGTGAGCTTTTTCAGGTCATGTCACAAAAGGCCCGGACGAGTTCCGCGACATCCCGAATTGGACAGCCGGCCCCACGCCGCTGGAAATGCCATGATCGATAAGAATTATCAGCCCACCGATCTCGAAGGTCGCATGTCCCTGGTCTGGGAGGATGCCCGGGCGTTCTCCGCCGGTCGCCCCGATCGCCGCGATGCCGATCCCTTCACCATCGTGATTCCGCCGCCGAACGTCACCGGCTCGCTGCACATGGGGCACGCGCTCAACAACACGCTGCAGGACATCCTGTGCCGTTTCGAGCGCATGCGCGGCCGCGACGTGCTGTGGCAGCCAGGCACGGATCACGCGGGCATCGCGACCCAGATGGTGGTCGAGCGCCAGCTGATGGAGCGCCAGCAGCCCGGTCGCCGCGAGATGGGCCGCGAGAAGTTCCTCGCGCGCGTCTGGCAGTGGAAGGACGAGAGCGGCGGCACCATCATCAACCAGTTGAAGCGTCTCGGCGCCTCCTGCGACTGGGGCCGCGAGCGCTTCACGATGGACGAGGGCCTGTCCAAGGCCGTCGTCAAGGTGTTCGTCGAGTTGCACCGTGCCGGCCTGATCTACAAGGACAAGCGCCTGGTCAACTGGGACCCGAAGCTGTTGACGGCGATCTCGGACCTCGAGGTCCAGCAGATCGAGGTCAAGGGCAACCTCTGGTACCTGCGCTATCCGATCGAGGGCAAGACGTTCAGCCCGGAGGATCCCGCCAGCTTCATCGTCGTCGCGACGACGCGTCCCGAGACCATGCTGGGCGACAGCGCGGTCGCCGTGCATCCGGATGATGAGCGTTATCAGCACCTGGTCGGCAAGCGCGTGATCCTGCCGCTGGTCGGCCGGGAGATCCCGATCGTCGCGGACACTTATTCCGATCCGGAGAAGGGCACCGGCGCGGTCAAGATCACACCGGCGCACGACTTCAACGACTTCGAGGTCGGCCGCCGCCACAGCCTGCCGCAGATCAGCATCCTCGACCGCGAGGGCTGCGTGACCCTCGTCGACAACGAGGACTATCTGCGCGGGCTTCCCGAAGGCTCCGAAGAGTTCGCCCGTGAGTTCCACGGCGTCGAGCGCTTTGCGGCGCGCAAGAAGATCCTGGAGCGGCTGGAATCCTTCGGCTTCCTCGAGCGGGTCGAGCCGAACACGCACATGGTGCCGCATGGCGACCGCTCCGGCGTCGTGATCGAGCCTTACCTGACCGACCAGTGGTATGTCGACGCCAAGACCCTGGCGCAGCCGGCGATCGCGGCGGTCAGGTCGGGCGCGACGACGTTCGTGCCGCGCAATTGGGAGAAGACCTATTTCGACTGGATGGAGAACATCCAGCCCTGGTGCATCTCGCGCCAGCTGTGGTGGGGCCATCAGATCCCGGCTTGGTACGGCCCCGACGGCAAGGTGTTCGTCGCCGAGACCGAGGAGGAGGCCGTCGGCCACGCCATCGGCTACTACGTCGAGCAGGAGGTCATCACGGCGGAGCAGGGGCGCGAGATGGCGCTCGACCGCAACAAGCGCGAGGGCTTCATCACGCGCGACGAGGACGTGCTCGACACCTGGTTCTCCTCCGCGCTGTGGCCGTTCTCGACGCTCGGCTGGCCCGACGACACGCCCGAGGTGAAGCGCTACTACCCGACCAACGTGCTGGTCACCGGCTTCGACATCATCTTCTTCTGGGTCGCCCGCATGATGATGATGGGCATCCACTTCATGAAGGAGGTGCCGTTCTCGACCGTCTACATCCATGCGCTCGTCCGCGACGAGAAGGGCGCCAAGATGTCGAAGTCGAAGGGCAACGTCATCGATCCGCTGGCGCTGATCGACGAGCACGGCGCCGACGCGCTGCGTTTCACCCTGGCGGCGATGGCAGCCCAAGGCCGCGACATCAAGCTGTCGACGCAGCGCGTCGACGGCTACCGCAAGTTCGCCAACAAGCTCTGGAACGCCAGCCGCTTCGCCGAGATGAACGGCTGCACGGTGCCCGAGGGCTTCGACCCGGGCTCCGCGAAGGAGACCCTGAACCGCTGGATCGCGCATGAGGCGGCCGCGGCGACGCGCGAGGTCACCGAGGCGCTCGAGGCCTATCGCTTCAACGACGCGGCCAACGCGATCTACCGTTTCGTCTGGGACGTCTATTGCGACTGGTATGTCGAGCTCTCCAAGCCGACCCTGCTCGGCGAGGACGGGCCCGCCAAGGCCGAGACCCGCGCGATGGTGGCCTGGGCGCGCGACGAGATCCTCAAGCTCCTGCATCCCTTCATGCCCTTCATCACCGAGGCGCTGTGGGAGTCCACCGCCAAGCGCGACAGTCTGCTGACCCTGTCACCCTGGCCGCACCGCTCCGACAGGCCGACGGTGGCCGAGATCGCCGCGCTGTCCGCGGCCAGCTTCGGCGATCCCCTGGTGCCGCCGCTGCTGATCTCGTTCGACGCCGCCAGCTTCAAGGACGAGGCGGCCGAGGCCGAGATTGGCTGGGTGGTCGATCTCGTTACCGCGATCCGCTCGGTCCGCGCCGAGATGAACATTCCGCCGGCGACTCTGATGCCGCTCGCGCTCGTCGGGGCCTCCGCCGAGACGAGGGAGCGCGCACCGCGCTGGGCCGAGGTCATCAAGCGCCTCGCGCGGCTCTCCGACATCAGCTTCGCCGACGCCGCGCCTGACGGCTCCGCCCAGCTCGTCGTGCGCGGCGAGGTCGCCGCGCTGCCGCTCAAGGGCGTCGTCGATCTCGCCGCCGAGCGCACCCGCCTTGGCAAGGAGATCGCCAAGGCCGAGGCCGACATCGAGCGCGTCGACAAGAAGCTCGGCAACGAGAAGTTCGTCGCCAACGCACCCGAGGAGCTGGTCGAGGAGGAGAAGGAGAAGCGCGAGGCGGCGCTGGCGCGCAAGGCCAAGTTCCAAGAGGCGCTGTCGCGGCTGCAGGGCGTCTGACACGACGCTCTCTCCTCCGTCATTGCAAGCGAAGCGAAGCAATCCCGAGTCCCACGCGCAGCCCTGGATCGCTTCGCCGCTTACGTTCCTCGCGATGACGGCGGAAATGGCTTGCTCAGGAACCGCGAGCCTTTCAGGCCGAAGCGCCAGGGCAGCTCGACGGCCTTGGTGATCCCGATGCGGATGCCGGTGACGACCTCGACATCGCCTGTTCGCGCGAACAGCTCGATCGGCGGAGCATCGAGCGGCAGCGCGTTATGCGCGATCGTGATGCCCATCGCCTCCGTCAGCTTGCCTGGCCCCGAGCACAGTGCACGGACGTCCTCGAGCCCACGCCGCCGCTGCATCTCCTCCATCCCCATCGTCGGCTCGATCGCCCGGATCAGCACAGCGCTGGCCGAGCCCTGGGCCTCGCAGACGAAGTTCACGCACCAATGAATGCCGTAGGAGCGGTAGACATAGGCGAAGCCGGGCGGGCCGAACATCACCTGGTTGCGCGGTGTCGGTCCCCGGAAGGAATGTGCCGCCGGATCGGTGTGGTGATACGCCTCGACCTCGACGATGATCCCGCCGACGCCGTCGACCAGAAACGTCGCCCCGATCAGCTCCGGCGCCACGGCAAGCACCTCGCGGGCAAAGAACGCCCGCGTCAGCCGCTTGGCCGCAGCATTGCGCCGGAGCCGTGAAACCCCGGGGATTTTTGCCGGTTTTTGCGCCATTCTCAAGGAAATCCGCCGTGGTGCGCGCTGTTCCGCGCTGCCCATATCTGCCATGCCCTGGTATCCTCGGCCAGCCGGTTGCGGTGCGCCGCGGCACGGAATAGCTAGGGCGCAACAGAGGTTTGTGCGAATCCCATGGTCACCATCGTCGACATCAACGCGAACACGCCGCTGCGCCCCCGCCACCCCGAAAAGGCGAACCGGCCGGATTCCATCTCGCCGGCCAAGCCGGCTTGGATCCGGGTCAAGGCGCCGACCACCCGCGGCTATGCCGACACCCGCAACATCGTGCGCGAGAACGGCCTCGTCACCGTATGCGAGGAGGCCGGCTGCCCGAACATCGGCGAGTGCTGGGATAAGAAGCACGCCACCTTCATGATCATGGGCGACACCTGCACGCGGGCCTGCGCCTTCTGCAACGTCAAGACCGGCCTTCCCGCCGCGCTCGACGCCGGCGAGCCCGAGCACGTGGCGGAGGCGACCTTCAAGCTCGGCCTGACCCATGTCGTGGTCACCTCGGTCGATCGCGACGATCTCGCCGACGGCGGCGCCGCCCATATCGCCGCGACCATCCGCGCCATCCGCGCGAAATGCCCGACCACCACGATCGAGGTGCTGACGCCCGACTTCCTGCGCAAGGACGGCGCGCTGGAGCAGGTCGTCGCGGCCAAGCCCGACGTCTTCAACCACAATCTCGAGACCGTGCCGTCGCGCTACCTCTCGGTCCGCCCCGGCGCGCGCTACTTCCACTCGATCCGGCTGCTGCAGCGGGTCAAGGAGATCGATCCCACCATCTTCACCAAGTCCGGCATCATGGTCGGCCTCGGCGAGGAGCGCCACGAGGTGCTGCAGGTGATGGACGAC
This sequence comes from Bradyrhizobium sp. SZCCHNRI1009, assembly GCF_032487575.1. Taxonomy (NCBI): domain Bacteria; kingdom Pseudomonadati; phylum Pseudomonadota; class Alphaproteobacteria; order Hyphomicrobiales; family Nitrobacteraceae; genus Bradyrhizobium; species Bradyrhizobium sp. SZCCHNRI1009. Next base: position 223,470 of record NZ_JAUEUL010000003.1, read on the forward strand.
CTGCGTTCGGCCGAGGTCGATTTCCTCACCATCGGCCAGTATCTGCAGCCGACCAGGAAGCATCACGCCGTGATGCGCTTCGTCACGCCGGAGGAATTCTCCGGCTATGAGACCGTCGCCTACACCAAGGGCTTCCTGATGGTGTCGGCGAGCCCGCTCACGCGCTCCTCGCACCATGCCGGCGAGGATTTTGCCAGACTGAAGGCCGCGCGCGACGCGCTCGCGCGCTGATCGAGACCAGATGCCGAGATTTTCCAACAAGCGCCGCGTCGCGCACACGGCTGACCAGATGTTCGACCTCGTCGCCGATGTCGAGCGCTATCCGGAGTTCGTGCCGCTGTGCGAGAAGCTGGTGGTGCGCCAGCGCAACCCGAAGCCTGACGGCACTGAGGTCGTCGTCGCCGACATGACGGTGTCGTTCAAGCTGGTCAAGGAGACCTTCACCAGCCGCGTCACGCTCGATCGCGCCAACCGCAAGATCCTGGTCGAATATGTGAGCGGGCCGTTCTCAAGCCTGGAGAACCGCTGGAGCTTCGAGTCACGCGAGCAGGGCGCCTGCGAGGTGACGTTCTTCATCGCCTACGAGTTCAAGAGCCGCATGCTGGCGATGCTGATGGGCTCGATGTTCGACACGATCTTCGCGCGCATGTCGGCGGCGTTCGAGAAGCGCGCCGACGCGATCTACGGCCGCAAGCCCGCGGTGTCGTCGACATAGCGCTTTTTTGATCACGCCAATGATCAACCACTGACGGCGCTCCACTCTCCGCTGTCGTCCCCGCGAACGCGGGGACCCATAGCCACAGAGGGCCGTGTGGCCGCACGCGCGCCACTCCGATCTCGTTTCACCACATCTGCTGCGGGGTATGGGTCCCGGGTCGGCGCCTCCACGGCGCTCCGCGCCGCTCCGGCTTGCCCGGGACGACAGCGGAGGGCGCGGTTGGCCGCGTGCCTCTCACCGCAGAGACGGCAGCGTGCAAGTTCCTTCCTATCCACGTCTTCAAACAGCTGCTCCGCGACATGGTCGCGGAGCCGTCCTGATCGCCGGCGTCAACTGCTGCGATCGAACCTACGCCGCCTGCACGGCGGTCAAAAAGTCCTTCACCTTGCCGCGCAGCTCGTCGGCATGCTTGGCGAGCTGGCCGGCTGCACCCAGCATCTGCCGCGCGGCGCCGCCGGCCGATTCCACCGTCTGGCTGACCGAGCCGATGTTGGTGGCGACCTCGCGGGTGCCGCTGGCGGCCTGGCTGACCGAGCGGGCGATCTCCTGCGTCGCATGGCCCTGCTGGTCGACCGCGGTGGCGATCGTCTTGGCGATCTCGCTGATCTGGCCGATGGTGCCGCCGATGCCCTGGATCGCCGCGACCGTATCGCTGGTGGCGCGCTGCATCGCGCTGATGTGGGCGCTGATCTCGTCGGTCGCCTTTGCGGTCTGGCTCGACAGGCTCTTCACCTCCGAGGCGACCACGGCGAAGCCGCGGCCGGCATCGCCGGCGCGGGCGGCCTCGATGGTGGCGTTCAGCGCCAGCAGGTTGGTCTGGCTCGCGATCGCGTTGATCATGTCGGTGACGGCGCCGATCTTGGCCGCAGCGTCCGCGAGGCTGTTGACGAGGTCGTTGGTGCGCGAGGACGCCTCGACGGCCTCGGCGGCGATGGTCGAGGAGGTCGCAACCTGGCGGTTGATCTCGCTGACCGAGGTCGAGAGCTCCTCGGTGGCGCCGGCCACCGACTGCACGTTGGAGGAGGCGGAGTTGGACGCCGACGCCACCAGCGCCACGCGCTGCGCGGCCTGATCCGCGGTCGTGGTCAGCGAGGCCGCCGTGGTCTCGACCTCGCGCGAGGCGCCGGAGATCGCATTGGCGATGGCGCCGACCGAGGTCTCGAAATCCTTGGCGATCCGGTCGAGCGCGCGCTTCTTCTCCTCGCGCGCGGCAATGAGGTCGGAGAGATCGCGGCGGAAGCTGATGACATAGGTCTGGCCCTCGACCTGGGTCGGCACCAGCGTGATCTGCACCAGCGCCGGGCTGCCGTCGGCGCGCTTGGTGGTCCACTCGAACGTCGCGTGGCCCTCGCGCCTCGCCTTGGCATCCATCTCCTTCACGACATCGGCGGAACGCTTGCCGCTGGGCTGGAACTCCGGCGCCATGGTCGCCGGCGAACGCGACAGCAGGTCCTGCTTGCTGCGGAAGCCGCCGAAGCGGACCGCGGTCTCGTTGCAGGCGATGATCTTGCCGTCGGACATCACCAGGATGGCGTCGCGATGGCGTTCGAACAGCTCCGTCATCAGGAGGTTATGCGTGCGATCAGCCGACTTGCCGGAGAAGAAAGCCATGGGGTCCCGAATCCACTGTCAGAGAAGAATGCGCGAGACGTAGCAGGACAAAATTAACCAAAACCTTTAGGCCGTGGCGGCGCGTGCGATAATCGTCGGCGATCGCGATCCGGACGGTGAGGGACGGCATCGAGCGGACGAGCAGCCGCATCCTCCGCGGCGCAATCGCGCCCGGGCTGTGCCTGTCGATGGCCCCTCTGAAATCACGAGGGCGCAGGGAATGCCGGGAGCTCGCCGCCCCCATGGCCCGCCTGCGGAAAAAAATGCAGGCGGCAGGTACCACAGGTGCAGCCGAGACATCCCGGCATTCCCCGCGCGACGGTCTTCACGCTTATACGCAGTCTCCCCGGGGACCGGCTGTCTTGCCCCCGTGACCGGCGGATCATCATCTCCACCGGCGTGACACCAGCTTCGGGGTGTCAGGACGCTGCGACTTCACGTCCGCCAGGAGCCGTTCGTCCGCACGTCCAAGACGCGCTGCGGCAATCAGCGGCCATCGCCTCCCCACCTCGCGTGTCGTGACGATCGCGAAACGCCCCTCGTGTCGAGGCGGGATGAGCGGAGGGAAACACGGATTCCGGAAAAGCGAAAGAAGATTATTTTCACGGTGAGGACTGGACAGTGAGTCGGACGTTGAAAGCCCTCAAGAAATTCGTCGCGTGGCGCATGGCTTGGATGCGCCTTCGGCGGTTGGAAGGGACTAGGCAACCCGCCGGGCGCAAACCCGCAAGAGGGCTGATTTGCCCGACGGGTCAGCTATCATGATGCTCAAGGGACAATCTGAAGAAGAAAGCAGGCTGATGTCACTCTCTCAACGCTACGACGGCGCGCTGGTCTATGCGGCGCAGCTGCACCGCACCCAAGTCCGCAAGGGCAGCAACGTGCCCTACATCGCGCATCTGCTGAGCGTCTCCAGCCGCGTGCTGTCGGCGGGCGGCAGCGAGGTGCAGGCCATCGCCGGCCTGCTGCACGACGCCGCCGAGGACCAGGGCGGACAGGCCACGCTGGATGAGATCCGGCGGCTGTTCGGCGATGGCGTCGCCGAGATCGTCGCAGACTGCACCGATAGCTGGGCGGAACAGAAGCCGGAATGGCGTCCACGCAAGGAAGCCTATCTCACGCAGCTGCCGTACAAGCCGGCGTCGTCGCTGCTGGTCTCGCTCGCGGACAAGGTCGACAATGCTGAGGCGATCGCGCGCGATCTCGATGAGGTCGGCGAGATGGTGTGGCAGCGCTTCACCGGCAAGAAAGACGGGACGATCTGGTACTACCGCACACTGAGCAGCATCTTTGACCAGGCCCTGCCGGGACCGTTGGCGCGCCAGCTTGCGCAGACGGTGGGCGCTTTTCCGTCCTGACACGTTGGACAGGGCGGGCGCTGATCTTTCACCGGGTTGGCAGATGACAACTTCAGATCTAGCAGCTATAGACCAGCCATGATCACCGTCGCCACCCATCGTTTTGGTCGTTGGACGCACCGTAGCTTGCGGGCGGCGGGAGGATCACGCGCAATCTGATGATGTGCAGTCTTTGATCCGAACAGCCGCCAGGAACCTGGCGGCTTTTTTATTGCCGGCAGGTTCTTTCTTTTCAAGGGAGCCCGCCATGCCGAGCACGACCGACGAGCAGAGTGTCAGCGCCATCGGGGCGCGTGGATTGCGTGGTGTCGCGCATGCGCCGCGGATCTTCGAGCGCGGTCGCGATCACTCGGCGCGACGTCCTGCTCCGCCGAAGCCTGGGGCAAACGTCTACTACTTGCCGCAGTCAATTACCGAGCGCGGCGGCGTTGCGCCCGAATCAAAATCGCTGCTTCGGCTCTGGTGGGCGCGCTGGCGCGAGCGGCGCAGCTTCGCCAGGGAGCTGCCCTGGCTCGCCGACGAAGTGCTGGAGGACTACGGCCTCACGCGCGACGAAGCGCGACGGTCGTGCCGGCGGCCGTTCTGGCGGGCATGAAGACTATTGGGACCGAGGCGTCGGCCCACCCACAACTGTCATCCCGGGCAAGCCGGAACGGCGCAAGGCGCCGTGGAGGCGCCGACCCGGGATCCATACTCCGCAGCAGGTGTGGTGGAATGAGATCCGAGCCACCGACGTGCCGCTACACGACGTGCTGTGGCTATGGATCCCCGCTTTCGCGGGGATGACGACTGAGGGTGAGGCGGCGAGGGAGCTTGAAAATGCTCTCGACTATATCGCCGCTCAGTCTCCAAGTGGCGCTCGGCGGGGTGACGTTCGGATCAGATCCGTTCTTGGATTTGCCGCGTAGTATTGTCTGGCGTTGAGCAGTGCCCGCCGCTCATCAGCCGTCATCCGACCCGCCTCAGAATCCGCGGACGTGCGGCAGCGTCGATCGTAGCTGAGCAACGTGTCGCAAATGCTCTCCGGAAGCGGTGCGACCGAGTCGATCGTGCAGACGGCGCCATCGGCTTCAGGAGGGATGCTCACACCGCTGCTCCGGTCGAAGCGGAATACTTCCTGGGTCGTCAGCGCTCGTGCTGTCAGGCTGCTGTCATCCAGCGATGTCACGATGCAAATGCGGACAGCGTCGTTCGGAAACGCTGCGTGGAATAAATCGTTGACCACCAGGTCGGAGACAGATGTCCTGCGCTCTTTCACTACGATTAGGCCGGGACGTTCATTTGAATGAGATCTACCACTTTATCTCAGACTGGATCCATTCGCTCGCGGTGTGGTGAGAGCAGAAGCATCGAGATCAATTAAGTCGGCGGCCGGCGTGGCGGCCTTTTCACCGGATGCAGCCTTGGCGCCCGTACCGCGCGCCGGCGCAATCGCGTCGCCGCCGCGCGCTTCGGCTTGGCCGGCACTTGCGGCCTTGCCAGCTCCATCAGCATTCGCAACGCCTCCAGCACCGAACGTGTCCGCACCGTGCTGCGGCCGATGGCGCCGAAGCGGTGTTCGCGATGGGTGATGCGGCCGTCGCGAGCGGCGACGGCGAAATGGACCAGGCCGACCGGCTTGCCGGGGGTGGCGCCGCCGGGGCCGGCGATGCCGGTGATGGCCACCGCGAGATCGACGTCGGCGCGTTCGAGTGCGCCGACCGCCATCTGGATCGCGGTCTCCTTGGAGACGGCGCCGAAGGTCTGAAGCGTCGAGGCCTCGACGCCGAGCATCGCGCGCTTGGCCTCGTTGGAGTAGGTGACGAAGCCGCGGTCGATGACATCGGAGGAGCCGGGGATGTCGGTCAGGGCCGCGGCGACCAGGCCGCCGGTGCAGGACTCCGCAGTCGCGATCATCAGCTTGCGCGACCGGCAGAGGTCGAGCAGCGAGCGGGCCAGCGCGCTGGTAGAGCCGATTTGACGTTCGCTCGCCATGGCTGCGTTGTCCTCATCCGACCGTCAGATCGAAAGCTCCATGAGCGGTGACAGGGTGGTGCGCCTCTAGGCGTTCCACGGCAGCCGGATCGTCGCGCTTGCGGTGGCCGCGATGCCTTCCTCGCGGCCGGTGAAGCCGAGCCGCTCGCTGGTGGTGGCCTTCACGGCGATGCGCGAGATGTCGACGCCGGTGATCTCGGCGATGCGGGCGCGCATCTGGTCGCGCAGCGGGCCGATCTTCGGCCGCTCGCAGATCATCGTCACTTCGAGATTGGCGATGCGGCCGCCGCGCGCGGTGACGCGCTCGATGGCGTATTTGAGGAACTGGTCGGAGGCCGCGCCCTTCCACTTCATTTCCGAGGGCGGGAAGTGCGAGCCGATGTCGCCATCGGCCAGGGCGCCCAAAATTGCATCAACCAGAGCGTGCAAACCGACGTCGCCGTCGGAGTGGGCCAGGAAGCCCTTGCTATGCGGCACACGCAGGCCGCACAGCCAGACATGGTCGCCTTCGCCGAAGGCGTGCACGTCGTAGCCGGTGCCGGTCCGGATGTCGCCGAGCTGCGCGGCAAGGCGCGCTTCCTCGCGCACGAAATCTTCCGGTGTGGTGAGCTTCATGTTGGCAACATCGCCCTCAAAGGTCGCGACGGTCAATCCCGCCCATTCCGCAATCGCCGCATCATCTGTGAACTCGGTGAGGCCCTCGCGCGCGGCGCGGCGATGCGCCTCGAGGATCGTCTCGAACTTGAAGGTCTGTGGCGTCTGCGCGATGCGCAGCTTCGCGCGCTCCGGCGTCGCGGTGATGTCGCCGCCCGTTCCGACCTCCTTGATGGTGTCGGTCACCGGCACGACGGGAATCGCCGCACCGGTCTTGCCGGCCGCGACAATCGCGCGCGAGATCACGGCCGGCGTGACGAACGGACGCGCGGCATCGTGGATCAGCACGATGTCGGGCTTGTGCGGCGCCAGCGCTTCCAGGCCTGCCAGCACCGAGGCCTGGCGCGTTGCGCCACCATGTGCGGGGACCTCGTGGCGCAGGCCTGATACGGCAGCATTGAAGATGTCGATGTCATCGGGATTCACCACCGGCTGGACCACCGCCACCTCGGGATGATCGGCGAAGGCGGCGAGCGCGCGATGGATGACGGTACGGCCGCCAATCGTGCGGTACTGCTTCGGACCACCGGCGCCGGCGCGCAGGCCGCGTCCGGCCGCGACGAGGATGGCTGCAGTCCGCTGAGAAGTCGTCATGGGAACAGGATATCGATGCTGATGAATGACCAGGGTGAGGAGATTTGCCGGCTTCTTACATCTGCAGAGGATGTTAAGCGAGCGGGATCACACATGACTCGAGCGGCGACTGCGACCGCGACGCGTTCGTAAGGCGCCGTGAGGCACTTGAAGGCCGATCCGCTGCTGCGAACCGCCGTGGAGCCATGCAAAAATCCGGCGGCTCAAGGGTTTACCATGACTGCCGAACAAGCATATTTTGCTGCACTGCACTTGAAATACTGATCGTTTTGGCTAAAGTGTAGGCATGACGCTTGACTGCCCAAGATTTGTGCTTGAGAGTGCAGCGCAGACGCGATGATGCGTCCAAAGAGCTTTAAGAGTCGTTCGTGACCGGTCCGGCCAAACCACCAGCCAAAGCCTTGAAGATAGGCGACGTTTCGCTCGCCAACCGGGCCATTCTGGCGCCGATGTCGGGCATCACCGACGCGCCGTTCCGCCGACTCGCGGCCGAGCTCGGCGCCGGTCTGGTGGTGTCCGAGATGACCGCGAGCGACGATCTCGTGCGCGGGCGGTGGATATCCCGGTTGCGCTGCGAGGCCAGCGGCATCGGGCCACATGTCGTGCAGCTCGCCGGCTGCCAGGCGCATTGGATGGCGGAGGGCGCCAGGGTCGCCGAGGACGGCGGCGCCGATATCATCGACATCAACATGGGTTGCCCGGCGCGGCATGTCACCGGCGGCCAGTCCGGCTCGGCCCTGATGCGCGATCTCGATCATGCGCTGACCTTGATCGAGGCGACGGTCGAGGCCGTCGATGTGCCCGTGACCCTGAAGATGCGGCTCGGCTGGGACGAGCGCAGCCTGAACGCGCCGGAGCTGGCGCGCCGCGCGCAGGCCGCGGGCGTGCAGCTGATCACGGTGCATGGCCGCACCCGGCAGCAGTTCTACAAGGGCGAGGCCGACTGGAGCGCGGTGCGCGCGGTGAAGGACGCCGTCGATCTGCCGGTCGTCGTCAACGGCGACATCACCACCTACGAAGACGCGCGCAAGGCGCTCGACGCCTCCGGCGCGGATGCCGTGATGATCGGCCGCGGCGCGCAGGGGCAGCCCTGGCTGCCGGGCCAGATCGGCCGCCGGCTCGACGGCGGTGCCGAAGAGGGTGCGCCCGAGCTGGCGCAGCAGCTCGCACTGCTCACGGCGCTCTATGACGAGATCTGCCGCCACTATGGCGCGCGTGTCGGCCTGCGCCACGCCCGCAAGCATCTCAGTTGGGGGCTCGACGTCGCCGCCGAGCATGCCCGCGCGCCGGCCGAAAAACTGAAGGCCTGGCGCGACCGTATCCTGACGTCCGAGCAGCCGTCTTTGGTGCATCGGGCGCTGCGTGACGCTTTCGACGATTTTGCCTGGAGTGCAGCCGCATGAGCTCAGCCGCAGAACAGCGCAAGCGACTTCCGTCGGATGGCGACGCCATCCTCAACGCCTTGCCCAATCCGGTTCTCGTCATCGGCCCGGACGGCATGATCATGGACGCCAACATGGCGGCGGAATCGTTCTTCGATTCCTCGACGCAGTTTTTGCAGCGGCAATCGCTGAAGAAGCTGGTGCCGTTCGGCAGCCCCTTGCTGGCGCTGATCGACCAGGTCCGAACCACGAGCGCGCCGGTCAACGAGTACAAGGTCGATCTGGGCACGCCGCGCACCGGCGCCGATCGCCTCGTCGACCTCCACGTCGCGCCGCTGCCGGAGCGGCCCGGCCACATCGTGGTGATGCTGCAGGAGCGCACCATCGCCGACAAGATGGACCGCCAGCTTACCCATCGCAGCGCCGCGCGCTCGGTGATCGCGCTGGCCGCGATGCTGGCGCACGAGATCAAGAATCCGCTGTCGGGCATCCGCGGCGCCGCGCAGCTCCTGGAGCAGCAGGCCTCCTCGGAGGACCGCATGCTGACCCGGCTGATCTGCGACGAGGCCGACCGCATCGTCACTTTGGTCGACCGCATGGAGGTGTTCGGCGACGACCGCCCGGTGGCGCGCGGGCCGGTGAACATCCACTCCGTGCTCGACCACGTGAAGCGGCTGGCGCAATCCGGCTTTGCCCGCAACATCCGCTTCGTCGAGGATTACGATCCATCGCTGCCGCCGGTGCTCGCCAACCAGGACCAGTTGATCCAGGTGTTTCTCAACCTGGTCAAGAATGCCGCCGAAGCGGTCGTCGACCTCGGCTCGGATGCGGAGATCCAGCTCACCACCGCGTTCCGCCCGGGCGTGCGACTGTCGGTGCCCGGCAAGAAGTCGCGGGTGTCGCTGCCGCTGGAGTTCTGCGTCAGGGACAACGGCCCCGGCGTGCCGGAAGACCTGATGCCCAACCTGTTCGATCCGTTCGTGACCACCAAGCCGACCGGAAGCGGCCTCGGACTTGCATTGGTCGCGAAGATCGTCGGCGACCATGGCGGGATCATCGAGTGCGAGTCGCAGCCGCGCAAGACGACCTTCCGGGTGCTGATGCCGATGTACAGCGCAACCAAACAACCAGACCAAAGCAATCGCGATGACGTTTCGGGGACGCCGTTGCATGCCTCACAGGGATCAAATTGAGGACCACCTATGCCTGCAGGTAGCATTCTCGTTGCCGATGACGATACGGCCATCCGCACGGTCCTGAACCAGGCGCTGTCACGCGCCGGCTATGAGGTGCGGCTGACCGGCAATGCCGCCACCTTGTGGCGCTGGGTGAGCCAGGGCGAGGGCGATCTCGTCATCACCGACGTGGTGATGCCGGACGAGAACGCGTTCGACCTCTTGCCGCGCATCAAGAAGATGCGGCCGAACCTGCCGGTCATCGTGATGAGCGCGCAGAACACCTTCATGACCGCGATCAAGGCCTCGGAGCGCGGCGCCTATGAGTATCTGCCGAAGCCGTTCGACCTGAAGGAGCTGATCGCGATCGTCGGCCGCGCCCTGGCCGAGCCGAAGGAGCGGGCGGCGAGCCAGCCCGACGACGGCGAGTTCGAATCGATCCCGCTGGTCGGCCGCTCGCCGGCAATGCAGGACATCTACCGCGTGCTGGCGCGGCTGATGCAGACCGATCTGACCGTGATGATCTCTGGCGAGAGCGGCACCGGCAAGGAGCTGGTGGCGCGCGCGCTGCACGACTACGGCAAGCGCCGCAACGGCCCGTTCGTCGCGGTCAACATGGCGGCGATCCCGCGCGACCTCATCGAGTCCGAGTTGTTCGGCCATGAGCGCGGCGCCTTCACCGGCGCCAACACCCGCGCCTCGGGCCGCTTCGAGCAGGCCGAGGGCGGCACCTTGTTCCTCGACGAAATCGGCGACATGCCGATGGAGGCGCAGACGCGGCTTTTGCGCGTGCTGCAGCAGGGCGAGTACACCACCGTCGGCGGCCGTACCCCGATCAAGACCGACGTGCGCATCGTCGCGGCCTCCAACAAGGATCTGCGCATCCTGATCCAGCAGGGGCTGTTCCGGGAAGACCTGTTCTTCCGCCTCAACGTCGTGCCGCTGCGGCTGCCGCCATTGCGCGAGCGCATTGAGGACCTGCCGGATCTGGTCCGGCACTTCTTCGCGCTGGCTGAGAAGGACGGGCTGCCGCCGAAGAAGCTCGATGCCGCCGCGTTGGAGCGGCTCAAGCAGCACCGCTGGCCGGGCAACGTCCGCGAGCTGGAGAACCTCGCGCGGCGCCTGGCGGCGCTGTATCCGCAGGACGTCATCACCGCCTCGGTCATCGACGGCGAGCTGGCCCCGCCCGCGGTGACCACCGGCTCCAACGCGCCGACCTCGATCGACAATCTGGGTGGTGCCGTGGAGGCCTATCTGTCCTCGCACTTCCAGGGCTTTCCAAACGGCGTGCCGCCGCCGGGCCTCTATCACCGCATTCTCAAGGAGATCGAGATTCCGCTGCTGACGGCAGCGCTCGCAGCGACGCGCGGCAACCAGATCCGCGCCGCCGATCTGCTCGGTCTCAACCGCAACACGCTGCGGAAGAAGATTCGCGACCTCGACATCCAGGTGTACCGCAGCGGCGGCTGACGGTGCTTTGATACCTTCGCGGCTGGCTCAAGCCCGCCTCAGGTGAGAATTATTGTAGACAAATCCGCGTCGCGCTTCCGCGCCGCGGATTTGTCGCAATTTGGCAACAGCGTGGTAGGAATGCATCAGTCCGATTCCCGGACGTGCCGCGTTCAGCATCACCCACCTTGCCGGAATGACCAGCGCAGAGACCTCGGCCACCCCCTTCGATTCCTCGTCCGCCGACGGCCGGCGCTGGACCTGGCGCACCTGGCTCGCGCCGGTCGCGGTTGCGCTGGCGCTGCTGTCGGCCTTCCTCACCTTCATTGTGCTGGTCGGGCTGACCCCGGTTGAGCCGACGACGGACGTCGTCAAGACCTTCTACTTGATCGATGCCGGAACGATCCTGGTCCTGGTCGGGATCATCATCCGCGAGGTCTGGCAGGTGGTGCAGGCCCGCCGCCGCGGCCGGGCGGCGGCACGGCTGCACGTGCAGATCGTCAGCCTGTTCTCGGTGATCGCGGTCCTGCCGGCGGTGCTGGTCGCGGTGGCCGCCAACGTCACCATCGATCGCGGCCTCGACCGGCTGTTCTCCGGACCGGCCAAGGTCGCGATCCAGAACTCGCTGACCATCGCGCGCGCCTACATGCAGGAGCACGCGCAGTTCATCCGCGGCGACATCATCGGCATGGCCAATGACATCGCCCGTGCGCGGCCGCTGTTCGATCAGGATCGCGCCAGCTTCCGCGATCTGCTGACCACCAGCGCCGCCTCGCGCAATCTGCCGGGCGCGATGATCATCGACAAGAACACCAATCCGATCGTCTGGGCCGAGTCCGGCGGGGTGCAACTGGCCTATTCGCCGCCGGCACCCGACTTCCTGAACAATGTCCGGGAGGAGGAACCCGAGATCGCGGTGCTGCCGGAGTCGAACTACGTCGCTGCGGTGATCCGGCTGCGCGCGTTTAACGACACCTTCCTCTACGTCGCGCGTCCGCTCGATCCGCAGGTCGTCGAGCAGCTCAAGCAGACCGAGCTGTCGGTCGCCGAATACGCCCAGGTCGAGGCGCGCCGCTTTGGCATCCAGATCGCGTTCGCGCTGATGTTCGCGGTGATCGCGCTGACCATCCTGATGGCCTCGGTGCTGATCGGGCTGAACTTCGCCAACTGGCTGGTGGCACCGATCCGGCAATTGATGAATGCGGCCAACACCGTGTCGACCGGCGATCTCAACGTCCAGGTGCCGGTGCATCGCTCGGAGGGCGATCTCGCCCAGCTCGGCCAGACCTTCAACAAGATGACGCAGGAGCTGCGCACGCAGCGCGACGAGCTGGTCAGCGCCAGCGATTTGATCGACAGCCGGCGCCGCTTCATCGAGGCGGTGCTGTCGTCGGCCTCCGCCGGCATCATCGGTGTCGATGCCTCCGGCAGCGTCGGCATCCTCAACCGCTCGGCCGAGAAGCTGATCGGACATGCCGAGCAGGAGGTGCTCGATCATCCGCTCTCCGACGTGCTGCCCGAGCTCGACGACATGATGAAGACCGCGCGCGAGGGCAAGCAGCGGCTGGTGCAGGGCCAGATCACGATCCAGCGCGACGGCCATGAGCGCAATCTGTCGGTGCGCGTCACCGCCGAGCAGACCAACCAGGCGCGCGACAGCTACATCATCACGCTCGACGACATCACCGAGCTGGTGTCGGCGCAGCGCACCTCGGCGTGGGGCGACGTCGCGCGCCGCATCGCACACGAGATCAAGAATCCGCTGACGCCGATTCAACTCTCGGCTGAACGCATCCGCCGCAAATTCGGCAAGGTCATCACCGAGGACAAGGCGGTATTTGAGCAATGTACCGAGACGATCGTGCGGCAGGTCGACGACATCAGGCGAATGGTCGACGAGTTCTCGCGGTTCGCGCGGATGCCGAAGCCGGTGATGGAAGGCGAGGACGTCGCCGACACCGTGCGGCAGGCCGTGTTCCTGATGAAGGTCGCGCATCCCGAGATCGACATCGAGACCGAGATCAAGCAGGACCCCTTGCGCGCGCAGTTCGATCGCCGCCTGATCTCGCAGGCGCTGACCAACATCATCAAGAACGCCACCGAGGCGATCGAGGTGGTGCCCGAGGCGGAGCTCGGCAAGGGCCGAATCGATGTCGTCGCCTCGCGCGAGGGTGAGGACGTGCTGATCGACGTCATCGACAACGGCATCGGCCTGCCGAAGGTGGCGCGGCAGCGGCTGCTCGAGCCCTACGTCACGACGCGCGCCAAGGGCACCGGCCTCGGGCTCGCGATCGTCGGCCGCGTGCTGGAAGACCATGGCGGCAAGCTCGAGCTGAAGGACGCATCCGATTTTCGTCCCGGCCAGCGTGGCGCCTGGATGCGGCTGCGCTTTGCCGTCTCCGGCCAGGCCGCCAAGACGGGCGCGAAGGAGCAGGCGGCGGCGTCTGACAATGCGCAGAAGACCGAGGCCGGCGGCGAAACCGCCGACACGGTTCAAACGACCAATGATGAACCAAAAATCCAAGCCGCAACCGGCAGCTGACGAGACAGGCGTGACCCATGGCGAGTGATATTCTGATTGTCGACGATGAAGCCGATATCCGGGAGCTGGTCGCCGGCATCCTGGACGACGAAGGCTTCACGACGCGAACCGCGCGCGACAGCGATTCGGCGCTCGCGGAGATCACGAGCCGCCGTCCCAACCTGGTGTTCCTGGACATCTGGCTGCAAGGCTCCAAGTTGGACGGTCTGCAGCTGCTCGAGCAGATCAAGAAGGACCATCCCGACCTGCCGGTGGTGATGATCTCCGGCCACGGCAACATCGAAACGGCGGTCGCCGCGATCAAGCGCGGCGCCTATGACTTCATCGAGAAGCCGTTCAAGTCCGACCGCCTGATTCTGGTCGCGACGCGTGCGTTGGAGAATTCGCGGCTCAAGCGCGAGGTGCGCGAGCTGAAGCAGCTGGCGCCGACCGCGAGCACCATGACCGGTCGCTCGCCATCGATGAACCAGCTGCGCCAGACCATCGAGCGCGCCGCCAAGGCCAACAGCCGGATCCTGATCGTCGGCCCTCCCGGCTCGGGCAAGGAGCTCGCCGCGCGGTCGCTGCACGCGCAGTCGCCGCGCTCCGAAGGCCCGTTCGTCGTCATCAACGCCGCCGCGATCACGCCGGAGCGGATGGAGGAGGAGCTGTTCGGCATCGAGCAGTCCAATGGCGAGCAGGCGCGCAAGACCGGCGCGCTCGAAGAGGCCCACGGCGGCACGCTGTTCGTCGACGAGATCGCCGACATGCCACGCGAAACGCAGAACAAGATCCTGCGCGTGCTGGTCGACCAGACGTTTCAGCGCGCCGGCGGCACCACCAAGGTGCACGTCGACGTGCGCATCATCTCCTCGACCGCTCGGAATCTCGAGGAGGAGATTGCCGCCGGCCGTTTCCGCGAGGATCTGTATCACCGTCTGTCGGTGGTGCCGATCCGGGTTCCGCCGCTGTCGGAGCGCCGCGAGGACATTCCCGAGCTGATCGACTATTTCATGGACCAGATCTCGGTCACGACCGGCCTGCCGAAGCGGCAGATCGGCCAGGACGCCATGGCCGTGCTGCAGTCGCATGTGTGGCCCGGCAACGTCCGTCAGCTCCGCAACAATGTCGAGCGCGTGATGATTCTGGCCGCCGGTGGACCGGAGGTGATCATCACCGCGGACATGCTGCCGCCGGATGTGGGATCGATGGTGCCGGCGATGCCGACCAGCAACAATGGCGAGCACATCATGGGACTGCCGTTGCGCGAGGCACGCGAGGTGTTCGAGCGGGACTATCTGATCGCCCAGATCAGCCGCTTCTCCGGCAACATCTCGCGCACCGCCGAGTTCGTGGGCATGGAGCGGTCCGCCCTGCATCGCAAGCTGAAGGCGCTCGGCGTCGGCTGAGGCCTTCGGCTCGGCCAAACTTGCCGACTGGACGAATTTACATTGGAAAATTCGGCGAGTTCCGGAATTTTACGGATGAATCCGGGTCTTTTGGAACCGGCTTCCCTGCAAGCGGCTTGCCTAATATGCTCGCCTGTCTTCTAATCCGGCATCCCGTGGTCCCTCGAGGGGGATCTCAATGGACCATGGGTCACCTCGATGAATCCGGGGCCTGCGATCGGGTCATCGAAGGTTCAATAAGAAAAAGCACAAGACTGCGAGATAACAACAATGGCGGCCGACCGCGCACAAAACCTACAAGACACCTTTCTCAACCATGTCCGCAAAACCAAGACGCCGCTCACGATCTTCCTGGTCAATGGCGTGAAACTGCAGGGGATTGTCACATGGTTCGACAATTTCTGCCTGCTGCTCCGGCGCGACGGTCACTCGCAGCTCGTCTACAAGCATGCGATCTCCACCATCATGCCGGGAGCGCCGATCCAGCTGTTCGAGGGTGGCGAGGACGCGTCTGCGTGAGTCTGACCTGACGTGAGAGTGACCTGATTGGAACCCCGCGATCGCGAAGGGACCATCGGCCTGTCGAGGCCGGATGACAACAAGGGGACCGGGCTCGTCATCGTGGTCGGCCCCTACTTGCGAGCGCGCCGCGGCGACGATGGCGCGCAAGCAGGCCAATCCGACATGCGTGATTTCGAGGCGCGGATCGACGAGGCCGCCGGCCTCGCGCGGGCCATCGAGCTGACCGTGGCCGAGGCCATTCTCGCGCCGATCGGGCAGATCCGCCCCGCGACCTATCTCGGCAAGGGCAAGGTCGAAGAGATTGCCGGCGTGATCGCCGGCCATGGCGTCGAGCTGGTGGTGATGGATTGCGCGCTCTCGCCGATCCAGCAGCGCAACCTGGAGAAGGCCTGGAACACCAAGGTGCTCGATCGCACCGGCCTGATCCTCGAGATCTTCGGCCGCCGCGCCAAGACGAAGGAGGGCGCGCTGCAGGTCGAGCTCGCGCATCTCAACTATCAGCGCAGCCGTCTGGTGCGGTCCTGGACCCATCTCGAACGCCAGCGCGGCGGCTTCGGCTTCATGGGCGGTCCCGGTGAGACCCAGATCGAGGCCGACCGCCGGCTGATCGGCGACCGCATCACGCGGCTCGAGAACGAGCTGAAGAAGGTCCAGGCGACGCGGCGGCTGCATCGCGCCGGACGCCAGCGCGTGCCGTATCGCGTCGTGGCGCTGGTCGGCTACACCAATGCCGGCAAGTCGACGCTGTTCAATCGCCTGACGCGCGCCGACGTCCAGGCCGCCGACATGCTGTTCGCGACGCTCGATCCGACCCTGCGCGCGATCACGCTGCCGCATGGCGGCAAGGCAATGCTGTCGGATACCGTGGGCTTCATCTCCAACCTGCCGACGCAGCTCGTCGCCGCCTTCCGCGCCACGCTCGAGGAGGTGCTGGAGGCCGACGTGATCCTGCACGTCCGCGACATGTCGCACGAGGATGCCGAGGCGCAGCAGCACGACGTCGAACTGGTGCTGAGCCAGCTCGGCATCGATCCCGAAGCCACCGACACCATCATCGAGGTCTGGAACAAGATCGACCGGCTCGACGCGGCTGCGCGCGAGAACCTCGCCAACATCGCCGCGCGGCGTCCGCCGGAGCGGCCCTGCCTGCTGGTCTCGGCCGAAACCGGGGAGGGCGTCGACGCGCTGCTGCAGACCATCGAGGACCGGCTCGCGGCGGCGCGCACCACGTTGGACCTCACCATCGACGCCGCCGACGGCGCCGGCATCTCCTGGCTGCACCGCAATGCCGAGGTGCTGGCCAAGGAGCTGCACGAGGGCCATTACGACATGACCGTGCGCGTCGACGCCACCAAGCGCGACATCGTGGTGGAGCGCTATCACGGCGTGCCCCGGGTTGCGTAGAATAGTAAAGGTATCCAACCACTATCGATTGCCACTCGATCGAGTGCGCAACCATCCAAATCAACTGATTTGAGCGCTTATTCGCTATATTCTTTGAGCGTCTCCGGCGGCCGCTTAGTGGGCCACCATCAGCTTCATCGCGCAGCAAAATCAAGCAGATGCAGCCGATTCAACGGCTCTAACAGCCATCTCGGCTCACAGATGCGGATGACTTTACAGACAAAAAACTTACAACTAAAACGTGTCAATCATAATATTGATTTGTATCAATAGCGGCCGACGGCCACGCCGTTCAGAAGTGCCTTTCGTTCAAATGAGATTATTTTGTCGAGCGACATGCGGGTTGCGCGTATGGCCTCAAGAGAAAAAATCCGACAGAGTGTCCGAACCTCGATCTTTCTGAGATCGATTGGTCACTGTGAGTACGGTGCTTGTGGGGAAATCGCTGCAAGATGGTCCAATGGGCACATCGAGATGATCGGCGAACTCTGCCACATCCTGCCGGTGAATGATGGCAGTCGATCCGAATTCAAAGCATCGTTTCCGCACGTCGATCTCGATTCTGAAAACAACTTGATGCTGCTTTGCCGAAAGCACCATCACCTGATCGATCAGGAAAAACCGAGCGAATACCCGCCGGCGATCCTCTTCCAGATGGTCATGAACAAAGCTCGTCACGTCGCTAGATTCGTAGATGACTTGTTTCAGAGCAGTCCATTCAGGTTCGACCACCACGAGTTGGCGCAAGATGTCAGGGTCGGTCGAATCTATGACCTGATGAATGAGGCGACCCTGAGCGGACCAAAAGAGGGGCGCAGTCTTCTCCGGGAGGCAGAGCGTGTTCTAGGCGATATTGCGCTCAACCCGTTGGTCGAAACTGCCGTGCAATGGGTGGAGTTGGCGCGACTTGAACTCAAGACGACGTCGTTGGAGAACGACTATTCTTCGTCTCGATGGGAGAAGGGTCTGCAGGCGAGCACCGCTCTACTGAGAAAGATAGCAGACGCGCGAAAGGTGCCCGTCGCGGTTTCGCTTATGCTGCTTTTCTTAAGGGATGAGTACAGCGTATTCGATACGCAAAAGAAGCTCACATTGGCAAAGGCTCTGAACGACAAGCTCGATTCAGTTAGTGCTTCAGCTGAAGATCAGGACGCCTTGGCCTATATCTTAATAGTGAAGTCAGCCGTCGTCAGGTGGCGAGGCCGCTTGCAGCGACTTCAATCACACCAAGAGAGTTCGTTCAGCGAAGCTGAACGCTGCGCGAAACGTAGCCTGTCTCTCGTCAGATCCTCGTCGGCGTTGCTGCAGTCTTTGCTCGTGGAATACTCGAAGGCAAGATTGCTCCCGCTGAGGTCGGTTGCGGAGTATGATGAACGGATAGCCGCTATAGGCCAGAGTTTGGAGGGCCCCGAACTTCTAGAATACGGCGCGTCTGCAAAATATCGTCCAATCTTCTATCGGCAGACATTTCAATATACCAAGTCGATAGACGCATTTTGGAAGGGCATCGATTTCGGATTTCGTCCTGCGTTGAGCCGAGTGGCGTACATCATAGGCGAGGCGTCGACTGCTGCATATTCGCAAGATCGAAGCAGGGGATTGACCATTGTGAATGACGCGCTCTCGTTTCTTTCGGAGTCATTGCGTCAGGGCTTCGACCATGCCCACAATTTCAAGGCTTGGATTGCTTGCAGGTCCATCGTGGATGAAGAGTGGTTCGATGTTAACCTGTTATCCAAGTTTGAGACTGACCTCGAAGCTCCAAACCAACTCGCAAACATCTTGACTGATGCGCGACGGCGTTTTTTCGGGCAAGACGCATTCGGCCACGACGTGCTCTTCGGTGTTGATGAAGCGGAGTTCTGGACGATGCTAGGTACCTTAACTGCTCGTTGTAGATCTGATCTGGATCTCGCAATGCGGTTTTTCGAACGCGCCAATCGCTATGGAGGGCATAAGTTTCCGATACATGCTGCACGTGTGCGGGCCTGCTTGCATGTAAAGCGTCTGGAGGAAGCACGGGCGCACCTAGTTAGGGCACGGAGCGTGGCAGGCGCGCGATATGGGAGCGCGATCGCCGATCTGGAAGCGTCCCTCGCCAGATTGGAAGATTTACCGGGTCTGTCCCGAAGCTCGGCATGATTCATTTGATACCTCATGTTCGACTGGCCTTCTCCGTGTTGTTCCATAGCTGTCGACATCTTCAGGCAAGGACCACTTCCAGAGTGGCCCCGTCAGCAGGGACGAGCTCGATGTAGGCAAAGAGAACTGACCGCCGCGCCGGGGCAGACCGCGCCGTTTGGTCGCGCCCGATCGAACTAAAGCGGCGTGATGTCCACATGCAGCACCGCGGCGCGACCGCCATCGACAGCTGCGACGCAGCGCTCGATCGCCGCATCGAGGGCATCGGGATCGTCGACCCGCTCGCCATGGGCCCCAAATGCGCTGGCGATGTCGGCGAGACGGCGCTGCTCGTCCTGACGGCCGGTGCAGAGCCGGGACAGAAACGAGTCCGTCCGCTGGGCCGTGCCATCGGGATAGACGCGCTGAACCGACGCCTTCACCGCCTGCCATCCGTTGTTGTCGAGGATCACGGTCAGGATCGGGAGCTGGTATTGCTGCGCTACGGCGTAGACGGAATCCGGTGCGGCGAAATGGTAGGCGCCGTCGCCGACGATCTGCACCACGCGTGTCGAGGGATTGGCGAGCTTGAGCCCGAGCGCCATGCCGCCGCTGAAGCCGAGGCCGCCGCCAGCGAGGCCCACATAGGTCATCGGCCTGGTGCGGCGAAGCTGCTGCTGCAGGAGCGGCGCATTGCGGACCGCCTCGTTGACGACGATGTCGTCCTCCGACAGATGCGCCTGCAGCCGGGCGAACAGATAGGCCGGGTTGATCGCGCCGGTCCGGCCCTTCTGGCCCGCCGCGGACGTGCGTTTCGCCTGTGCCGCCTCGCGGGCCAGCTGCCAGCTCGCGATCCGATCGCGCACTTTTCTCAGATACGCATCGTCGGCACGGGCGACGACGATCTCCAGGACCTGGCGGAGAATGACGGCCGAATCGCCCTGAATGCGAAGGTCGGTGGCAAATCCCCACATCGGGATGTCCGCCTTCAGGGCGTCGATGTCGATCTGGATCCAGCGCAGCCGATCGGCCGCCTTCAGCATCTGTGGAATGAAGGGCACGTCGATGTCGATGAGCAGTCCGAGGTCGGCGCCTGCGATGAGCGCGGCGGGGTCGGCGCCCGCAAAGCAGGGGGAGTCCTGGCAGATGTTCATCGTGACCGGATTGAACTCGGCGACGCGGATGCCGCACACCAGCGCCAGCCGCTCCATGACGGAAACCGCCTCGGCGCTGCGGCCGAGATAGGCGGTCAGCGCGATCGGATTGTCCGCCTTCATCAGCGCGTCCGCGATCGCCTGCGCCCGTTCCGGCTCGATGCCTCCCGCTTTGACGCTGCCATAGCGCGCGGCCGGGTAGGCCGGCATCGCCTGCTCGTCCCAGCTCTCGGCCAGGGTTTCCCGCGGCAGCATCATGTAGACCGGGCCGGGCGGATCACTGTGCATGAATGCGGCGGCGCGGGCCACCGCCTCCTTGACGACGACGCCCGACGGCAGCGTGTATTCCCATTTGACATAGGGCCTGATGACGCTGCCCTGATCGAAACTCTCCTGCACGAAGTGGACGTAGGTGTCACGTCCTCCCGGCAGCTCGCCATGCAGCGCGAACGGAGCCCGCCCCGCGAACAGCAGCACCGGCAGCCGGTAGCGAAAGGCATTCTGAATGGCCATGCACGCGTTTGCCGTGCCGGCATCGACGTGGACGAACACGGCCTGGCCGCGGCCGGTCGCGCTCGCATAGCCCATCGCCATGTGCACCGCGACCACCTCGTGGGGGCACAGGATCACCTCGGGGTGCCGTCGGCCTTCGCTGTCCCAGCGCGCAAGTTCCTCGATCAGCGAGACATGATCGGTGCCGAGATTGGCAAAGATGTAGTCGACGCCGATCTCGACGAGCGCCTCGAGGAAGTAGTGCGCGGTGGTGTGGCGGGTCATGGCGCGATGACGCGGATCAGGCGACGACGGCATTGTCACGGCGCACGGCCTCAGGCTGGGTTGTGAGGCCGCGCAGGCGGTCCAACAGGTCGTCGGGCTCTTTCGGTGCGGCCATGCCACGCCAGGCGATGTGGGAATCCGGCCGCACCAGCAGCAGGCTTTCGGCAAAGCCATAGCCGGCCGCGGCCCGGTCGACGTCGACCACAGTCAGGGGAACGCCATGCCGAGCTGCGGCCTCGACGAGCGCCGTGACATCGACGGCCGGATCGAACCGGACCAGCGTGTAGGCCGGGCCGAGCGCATCCAGCAGCGATCGGCCATCGGCGAGCCACACATGAGGGGCGCGTGCGCCCGGCACCGTGGACGCAGTGAAATGGCCCATGCCGTAGGGCGGCGGCGTCTCGCCATCGTACGAAATGGCCGGTGACCGGTCATAGTAGTAGCCGAAATTCAAGCCGGCGCAGCAATATTGCTGCACGTTGAGATCATAGGCGGCCTTGCCGACCTTGCTACGCGCCGCGTCGCCGACGGGGCCGTCCATTTCGACCTCGGCAGGCACGGCGCGTCGCTGGCTCATCACTGCGAGCGCATGGTTCATCGCGAAGTGCGACACCTGCTCGGTAATCGGCTGACGCTCCGCCTCATAGGCGTCCAGCAGGGCAGGGGCAGCCCAGCCGTGCAGCACGCCGGCGAGCATCCAGCACAGGTCGACCGCATCGGCGATCCCCGCATTCATGCCGTAGCCGGCATAGGGAATCCACAGATGCGCGGCATCGCCACAGATGAAGGCGCGGCGATCGCGGAAGCGGTCCGCCACCAGGCGGCGTCCGATCCAGTCCTCCTTGCTGATGATCTCATACTGGAAACGGTCGTCGACGCCGAGAATGGTGCGCAGCGCCCAGTCGCGATCGACACTGTCGAATTCGACTTCCTCGGCCGCGAGGTGGTTGTGGATCAGCCAGTTGTCGCGGCCGTCGATGGAGACAGTGGTGCCGCAGCGCCGCGGGTTGAGCGACATCGTCATCCAGGCCGGCTTCTGGGTGATCAGGTCCTTCAGCGCGGGGGCACGGATGTAGGTCGACTGCACCCGCTGTACGACATCGGTGCCGCCGAGCCGTGCGCCGATCAGCTTGCGCACCGCCGAGCGGCCGCCATCGCAGCCGATCAGATAATCGGCCGAAATGGTGATGTCCTGGCCGGTGTCGAGATCGTGCGCCCGCGCGACCACGCCGTCTTCATCCTGGTCGAACCGATCGACCTCGACCTGGTTGAGAATCGTGATGCCGCGTTGCGCCTCGGCGCAAGCGAACAGGATGGGCTCGAGATAGATCTGGTTGATGCGATGGGGCGGCTCGGGCGTCGGCCAATCGGTGTCGGGTCCACCGGTCGCCGTATAGCGATCCTGGCGGGACGGAATCGGAATGCGGGTCAGCTCGCGGCCGACGACCGCGGTGCGATAGGCGCAGTCGTTGGGAAAGTCGGCCGGCAGGCCGCCTTCGCGCACGTGTTGGACGATGCCAAGGCGGCGGAACACCTCCATGGACCGCGCGGAAACGTGGTTGCACTTCACGTTGGGCGGCTCTCCGGCGCGCCTGATCTCGGCGACGACGACGTCGATGCCGCGCGAGGCAAGGTCCATGGCGGCGGTCAGCCCGACCGGGCCGGCACCCACGATGAGCACCTGGGTTTGAATCGTCTTCATTTCAGTTCTCTTTTTGCTTTGAACCTAGGCACGCTCGGCTGTCGAAAGCGCGTCCCGCTGCGCGTCGCCGGCGCTCGGAAGACTGCCGCGCATGCCAAGGACGGCAAGGCCGAGGATCACCAGTGCCGAGAACAGCTGCGGCACCGCGCTCGCCTGAAACAGCGAGGACACGTCCCATTTCGCCGCGAGCATCAGCCCGCCGAGCGTGACGCCGAGGATCGAGCCGAAGCGGCCGATGCCGAGCGCCCAGCCGATGCCGGTGCCACGGATGTAGGTCGGATAGATACGCGCCGCGTAGGCGTTGCAGCCGATCTGTCCGCCGATCACGGCGACGCCGGCGATGAAGACCGCGGGCACCAGGATCGGCAACGAGGCGCCGGCGATGCCGATGGTGACGATCGAGAGGAAGCCGGCGACGTAGGTCACGAACAGGACGCGATCGAAGCCGAACCGTTCGATCAGCAGGCCGAGCCCGACGGTGCCGAGCATGCCGCCGAGCTGAAAGGCGACGCCGACCGCGATCGCCGCCTGGACGTCGAGGCCGACACCATGCGTCAGCGTCGGCAGCCAGCTGTTGAGGAAATAGATGTCCATCATGTTCATGAAGAACATCACCCACAGCAGCAGGGTCGGGAGCAGGCGCCGCTTGGTGAACAACTGCGGCAGCAGGAAGCCCTTGCCGCTCTCCTCGACGATGGTGAACCGCGCATCGGCCGGAAGCTGGGCCGTGGGATCGATGCGCGCCAGCAACGTGCGCACGCGTTCGCTCCTGCGCGGATCGAGCGCCATCAGCGAGAGCGATTCCGGCAGCCAGACGATCAGGACCGGACAGAGGATGAGCGGCAGAGCGCCGCCAATGAGAAAGATGATCTGCCAGCCATAGGCGGTGATGAGCTTGGCCGCGACCGCTCCGCCGATCGCCGACCCCAGCGACACGGTCATGAACATCAGCATGATCAGCAAGGTTCGGCGACGCTGCGGGGAATATTCGCCGGTCAGCGCGATGGTGTTGGGCAGGACGCCGCCGAGCCCGATTCCGGTTGCGAAGCGGAGGACGACGAGGTCGGATATGCTGGTGGCCTGCGTCGTCGCCAGCGAGCCGAGCGCGAATACGAGAACGCCGGCCACCACCAGCCATTTGCGTCCGAGATAGTCGGCCAGCGCGCCGAACACCAGCGAGCCGATCATCACGCCGAACAGGGACGCACCGAACACGGGCCCCAACGCGCCCGGCGCCAGATGCAAATCCTTGCTGAGGGCAGGGGCGACGAAGCCGAGCGCCTGGGCATCGAAGCCGTCGAGCCCGACGACCAGCGCGCACAGGCAGATCACCCGGATCTGGAATCCCGACAGCGGCCGCTCGTCGACGTAGCGCGTGAGATTGATCGCCTGCGTCAAATGTCCCTCCCCATGTGCTTGTTGTTGCCGGGCCGCTTCGCCGCTCCGGCTGTTTGCAAATATGTTGCATGATCAAACTCTTTCGATTAGCCACAAAATTCTCATTCATTCATGAGGAAAGCTAATGCCCCCGACCCTGCGGCAATTGGAGGCCCTGGTCCTGGTGTATCGGCTCGGCAGCATCACCCGGGCGGCCGCCGAACTGCGCGTCACGCAGTCGGCGATCAGCCTCTTGATCCGGCAGATCGAGGAGAACTTTCAGCTCAAGCTGTTCGATCGGACGACGCGGGCGCTGCATCCGACGGCGGCCTGCCGCGAGGCGATCACCGCCGCCGAGCGCATCCTGGCGGGAGCGCAGGGGCTGTCGCAGCGGATGCGCGACCTTGCCGAGATCAAGGCCGGCCGGATTTCCATCGCGGTCTCAGCGGGCGTGGCGTCGGCGCTGCTGCCACGCGTGTTCGCGACCTTCCGGTCGCGCCATCCCGAGGTGAGGATCGACCTGCGTGATGTCGCGCCTGACGAGCTGCTCGCGATCGTGATGGCCGGGCAGGCGGAGTTCGGCCTCGGCAGCGTCGAGGACGAGGGCGTGCCGGAGGTCCGGATCGACACACTGATGCAGAGTCCGCTGTCGGCCATCGGCATCAAGGACGGCCGGTTCGAGAAGCACCGCCGCCTGACGTGGGACGGCATCATGAGCTCCGAGCTGATCACGATGCGTCACGGCACGCGGATCCGCAGTCAGATCGACGAGGCGCTGGCGCAGACGGGGCGGGCGCTGAAGCCGGCCTGGGAGGTGTCGCTGATCACCACCGCGCTGGCGCTCACGGCGGAGGGCGCAGGCCTGAGCATCCTGCCCGCGCACATGCTGCCGAAGGCACAATTTCCGACGCTCGTTGCCATCCCCCTGTCGCAGCCGACGATCCATCGGCACGTCTCGCTCTTGAGCCGCGCCGATTTCGGATTGTCGCCCGCCGCGCAGCGCTTCGTCGAGATCGCGAAGGCCGTGCTGTCGCGCAAGGGCGGCTGATCACGGCTTCGGAGACGGGGGACGCTCCTTCTCCAGTCGCTTCGCCTCGTTCCACAATTCGTCCATCTCGTCGAGCGAGGCTTCTTCGAGGCTGCGGCCCTTGGCCGTCAGCGCCTGTTCGATGTGCGCGAAGCGGCGCTCGAACTTGGCGTTGGTGCCGCGCAACGCGGTCTCCGGATCGACATCGGCATGGCGGGCGAGATTGACCAGCGCGAACAGGAGATCGCCGGTCTCTTCGGTCAGCTCGGTCGCATCTCTGTTGTCGAGGGCGGCCTCGATCTCGTCGGCCTCCTCGCGGATCTTCTGCAACACGGCACGCGGATCGTTCCAGTCGAAGCCGACGGTCGCGGCCTTGCGCTGCAGCTCCATCGCGCGCACCAGCGCCGGCTGTCCGGCCTTGATCCCTGCCAGCAGCGAGGACTTGCTCGTCCGCTCCTCGGGCGGGCGGCGCGCGGCGCGCTCGGCCTTCTCCTCGGCCTTGATGCGGTCCCAGGTGCCCTTGGTGGGCTGGGTGACGTTGCCGTCCTTGTCCGGGAACACATGCGGATGGCGGCGGATCATCTTCTTCGTGATGCCCTCGACGACGTCGCCGAACGCGAACGCGCCTTGCTCCTCGGCGATGCGGGCGTGATAGACCACCTGCAGCAGGAGATCGCCGAGCTCCTCGCGCAGATCGTCGATGTCGTCGCGCGTGATCGCGTCGGCCACCTCATAGGCTTCCTCGATGGTGTAGGGCGCGATCGTCTGGAAGGTCTGCTCGACGTCCCACGGACAGCCGGTGACCGGCGTGCGCAGCGCCGCCATGATCTCGATCAGGCGGGAGATGTCGCGGGAAGGGATCATGGGCAGGTCCTGACAGCATCGTTCGATCCTGTCCTGTATGCCCCAAGCGGCGCGCGGCTCCCAGCAAAAAGGCCATGACGCGGGATCGCTCCGCAGGTTGGCCCGACCCGTCGATGATGCTAAGCGGGAGCCATGAATGAGCAGGACACGACGGCCCTGGTGCTGTTCTCGGGCGGGCAGGATTCCACGACGTGCCTGGCCTGGGCGCTCGACCGCTTCGCGCGCGTTGAGACGATCGGATTCGCCTACGGCCAGCGCCATGCGATCGAACTCGCCTGTCGCGACCGGCTGGTCGAGGGCATCGTGCGCCTGCGTCCCGACTGGGCGGTCAAGCTCGGTGACAGCCACACGCTGGACATTCCGACGCTGGCTGCGATCTCGGAGACGGCGCTGACGCGCGACGTCGCGATCGAGATGGGCGCCGACGGCCTGCCCAACACCTTCGTGCCGGGCCGCAACCTGGTGTTCCTGACCTTCGCGGCGGCGCTCGCCTATCGCCGCGGCATCCGCCACATCGTCGGCGGCATGTGCGAGACGGACTATTCGGGCTATCCGGACTGCCGCGACGAAACCATCAAGGCGCTGCAGAACGCGCTGAGCCTGGGCATGGCGCGCGCGTTCGAGCTGCACACGCCGCTGATGTGGCTGTCGAAGGCCGCGACCTGGCAATTGGCGCACGATCTCGGCGGCACCGGCCTCGTCGACCTGATCCGCGACCAGTCGCACACCTGCTATCTCGGCGAGCGGGGGGCGCGGCACGATTGGGGCCATGGCTGCGGGCAGTGTCCCGCCTGCGAGCTGCGCGCCAAGGGATGGCGCGAGTACATCGCGGCGGGCGGGCCATCCTGAATCGGAAGCGGGGCCCTCGAGCCCCGCGGAGAGTTGCGCGACAGACGAGCGCTCAGGCGGCTTCGGTGTCCGACGGCTCGCGCTGGCTGACGATGACGAGATCGGCATCGGCGACGTCGTGGCCGTCATCGGCCTGGTTAGCGGCAGCGGAGGCCGCCTGCGCAACGAGACGCGCGGTGATCTCGTCCTTGGCGTCCTTGCCGCTCTTCTCCCAGGCGGGTGCGTTCAGCACCACGATGTCGTCGTCCTCCGCGGCATCATCCTGATCGGCGGGCACGATCGATGGCGACTTCGCCGGAGTATCGACGACACGCAGGGTGGGGGCCCCGGCTTCGACCGGCTCGTCCTCGGCTGAAGCCGTTTCGTCTTCGGCCATTTCGGGCTGGGCCGGCTCGACGGGCGCGGTCTCTTCGGCGGAGGCGTCGGTTTCGGCGCTCGCCATTGCCTCAGCAGCTTCGGCGGGCTGCTCGGCGGCCGCGGCGGGGCTCTCTGCGGCAGGCGCCTCATCAGCCGGCGTGAGGCCGAGATGCTGCGAGATCTCCTTGATCACGCGGTCGATCGCCACCAGCACGCGATATTCCGGGATCGAGGCCATGTGCTGCTCGAACCGGTTGCGCGCATATTGCAGCGAGTCGATCACGTCGGTGGCGATGGAGGAGCCCGACGCCTCGGTGCCGTGCAGGGCGCCCGCGGCCTTCTCGGTCGAGCTTTCGATCAGCAGGAAGGCCTCGTATTGCGGAATCGATTTGAGCTTCTCGTGATAGTCCTGGCGCACGCCGGCGAGCGTGTCGACGATGGTGGCGAACTCTGGCGCGGGCATTTCGACGTCCCCCTCAACTTCAGCAAAGAAGATGCGGGACGCTACGGACGCACTGATGAATGTTCAATTTCGAACGAATACGGCTGTTCACGGCATGAATAGCCGGCCGTTAAGACCGGCCCACAAAAAGCAGGATCGCCCGCTCACCGGGCATTAAGCATTCTTACGACGCGCACGAAGGGCTCAACCGACGAAATCCTCGGGCTTGAGCTCGATCGGCCTGCCATGCGGGGTGCGATCAGCAGCGTGATCCCAGGCATCGCGGTAACGCGTCAGCGCGTCCGCGGAGGTGACGCCCTTCTCGGCGACGAGCCGCTCGAGCGTCGCCAGCCAGTGCCGGTAATAGGTATCGCCGCAATCGGGATCACCAGACGCTTGCGCGCGCGAAATCTCCTCGGCGAGCGCAGCCGCCCATTCGGGCCAGGTGAAGAGGCCGCGGGCGTGCAGCGTGACGGCCATCGCGAAGGCGTGCGCTTCCCACGGCTCGCGAAACACGGGCCCACTGTCATCGACGGGAATGCCGGGCAGGGCGCGCGTCGCCGCGACCGCCGCCTCACGGTCCGGTGTCATCGGGCTGGCTCCAGATAGGGCTCGAAGGCGTCGACCGTCACCTCCAGCAGCGGATCGGGCGCGTCGGCCCACAGCTCGGCGCCGCTGAACGACACCGTGTAGAGCCATTGCGGGTCTTCGCCGCCGCCATGGGCGTTGCTGTCGGGAAACACGTGCACGCCCCGGATCGCCTCGATGCGGCCGAGATGGCCGCGCACATAGCGCGGCAGCCGCGTATGCGTCGCCGGATGGATGTCCTTGGCGCGCACGCGGTCGCCGACGGCGAACCGCGCCGGCTTGGTTTCCGCGCGTTCGGTCGGACCGCCGCGACGCAGGGTCGCCGCGACGGCATCTGCAGTGAGGATCCTGGCGACGGGCCTGGCCGGATGCAGCGCCTCGCCGGCGGCGATCTCATCGGCGTCGACCAGATGCCGCTCCTGCATCAGCCGTTCGATGCCCGCGAGCCAGATCTGGTAGTAGCTCATGCCGAGGTAATCGTCCGGCGGACGGTTCTCGCGCGCGAAGCGCGACATGTCGATGTTCCAGCCGCCGGGCGTCGCCATGGCCAGCGTCATGGCGAACGCACGACGCTCCCATTCGGCGTGAAACACCGGCTCGTTCGGCTCGGGGCGGACCGGACCGAAGCCGGCGACGCCGCCCATGTCATGCGCGCCATCCATCAGCTACCGACCTCATGCGGTTGCTTCGGCAGCCCGGTGCCGATCATGCTGTCGCGCGTGACGAGTTCGGCGAGCTGCTCCGCGCTCCAGCCGTCGGTCCCCGCGGGACGCATCGGCAGCACGAAATAGCGGACCTCGGCGGTCGAATCCCACACCCGGATCTTCGTCGTCGGCGGCAGCTCGCAGCCGAAATCCTTCAGGACGCCGCGCGGATCCTTCACCGCCTTGGCGCGATAGGGCGCCGATTTGTACCAGACCGGCGGCAGGCCGAGCACGGGCCACGGGTAGCAGGAGCACAGCGTGCACACGACCATGTTGTGCAGATCCGGCGTGTTCTCGACCGCCACGATGTGCTCGCCCTGGCGGCCGGCATAGCCGAGCTCACCGATCGCCGGCGTGGCCTCGGCAAGAAGGCGCGCCCGATAGGCGGGATCGGTCCAGGCCCGCGCCACGACCTGGGCGCCGTTGCGGGGACCGACCTTGCTCTCATAGGTCTCGATGAGCACGTCGAGCGCAGCAGGATCGATATACCCCTTCTCGGTCAGGATGCTTTCGAGCGCGCGAACGCGCAGATCGGTCTCGGACAGGTCCGAGTGATCGTGCGGATGGTCGTGATGGTGATCGTGATCCGTCATGACTCAACCATAGGCGTAATCGGGCACCGCTGTCGAGCCGAGGTGGCTCCCTCGGTGCGTGCCGCTGTGTTCAACGGCCGCCGCAGCCGTGCGGCGGTCAAAATGCCGAGCGCTGCGTCCTCGG
Organism: Bradyrhizobium sp. SZCCHNRI1009; assembly: GCF_032487575.1. Classification (NCBI taxonomy): domain Bacteria; kingdom Pseudomonadati; phylum Pseudomonadota; class Alphaproteobacteria; order Hyphomicrobiales; family Nitrobacteraceae; genus Bradyrhizobium; species Bradyrhizobium sp. SZCCHNRI1009. Next base: position 252,920 of record NZ_JAUEUL010000003.1, read on the forward strand.
CCGTTGACGCGACGGCGCGGGACGCAGATGTGATCGGGGTCGCTCCATTGCCGCCATCCCGGGCTGTTCAAATCGGGGCCCAGATATGGTTCGTAGGGCCTACGTTGTCCCGATCGGGCGCGAAAGCGACGGAGGTTTGAGGTTCATCAATGCCGAACGACGTCTCCCGCCGTGATCTTGCAAAGCTGGCCGGGCTGGCTGCCCTTGGGGCGGCCAATGGCCCGGCGCAGGCGGAGGAGAGCGCGGTGAAGGAGGATGCCGGGCGGCGGTTTCCCGCCGATTTCGTGTGGGGGACGGCGACGTCGTCGTATCAGATCGAGGGCGGGGCCACGGCCGATGGCCGCGGACCGTCGATCTGGGATGTGTTCACGCATCTGCAGGGCAACATCGAGGACGGCAGCACCGGCGACGTCGCCTGTGATCACTACAACCGCTACAAGGGCGACGTGCGGCTGATCAAGGAGCTCGGCTGCCGGGCCTATCGGTTCTCGATCGCCTGGCCCCGGCTGTTTCCCGACGGCGGGCTGACGCCCAATCTGAAGGGCCTCGACTTCTACAACCGCCTCGTCGACGAGCTCCTGGCCAACGGCATCACGCCGTACGCAACGCTGTATCATTGGGATCTGCCGCAGGCGCTGCAGGACCGGGTCGGCGGCTGGCTGTCGGCCGACACGGCCAGGGCCTTTGCGCATTATGCGGGCTACGTCGCGCAGCATCTCGGCGACCGTGTGAAGACCATCTTCACGATCAACGAATGCGGCCGCTTCATCCCGTTCGGCTATGGCCTCGGCGTCGACGCGCCCGGGCTGAAGCTGCCGCAGCAGCAGGTCAACCAGGCGCGCCATCACGTGGCTCTGGCGCACGGTCTCGCCGTCCAGGCCATCCGCGCCGGCGGGCAAACCGGCATGCGCGTCGGCATGGCCGAGAACATCACGGCCTGCCTGCCGGCGATCGACACGCCGGAGAACATCCGCGCCGCCGAGATCGCGACGCGCGAATTGAATGCGGGCTTCCTCAACGTCATCCTCGAGGGGCGCTACACGGACGGTTTCCTGGCGTGGTCCGGCAAGGATGCCCCGAAATTCACCGCCGACGAACTGAAGATCATTTCGGCGCCGGTCGATTTCGTCGGCCTCAACATCTACGCGCCGCAAGCCTATGTGGTCGCGTCGGACCGCGCGGCCGGGTTCGACGTGCTGCCGATGCCGTCCTCGTTCCCGCATATGAGCTCCCCCTGGCTGCAGGTCGGTCCGGAGACGGCCTATTGGGTGCCGAAGCTCGCCGCCAAGATCTGGAATCTCCAGACCATCTACATCACCGAGAACGGCACCTCATCGGACGACAAGCTGACCGCCGACGGCAAGGTCCACGACCTCGACCGCGTGATGTATCTGCGCAATTATCTCGCCCAGCTGCAGCGCGCAACGTCCGAGGGCGTGCCCGTGAAGGGCTACTTCCTGTGGAGCCTGCTGGACAATTTCGAGTGGGTGTTCGGCTACAAGCAGCGTTTCGGCATCTATTACGTCGACTTCGACACCCAGGTGCGCACGCCCAAGCTCAGCGCGTCGTACTACCATCACGTGATCAGCCGCAACGCCGTGAGCGCGTGAAGCGCCGCGACGTCACCCGGGGGTCCAGCCGGACCCAGTCCACGCCATTCAGGCGGCCAATGTGCCCTCGGCACCCGACGCATTGAGTGTCCGCGCGCCGGACTTCACGCCGCGATTGCAAATCCATGATGCGGAAAGCACACCTTGTGCGACTCTTTTGCGCGCACGCAGTTTTCGTGGCGAAAGCTGGCTGCAGATGACTTAAACCGGCAATCTGCCGGCCCCTCAAGCGAGTTTTCCAGCATGCAAGTTTCCGTTGTCTGTCCGCCAGCCGTCCGCGCGGGCGTTCTGTTGTGCGTCCTCGGAGTGATCGCTGGCTCCAGCGCCTGGGCCCAGGGAGCCGCGAACGATGCGGCCAAGCCCGCCACGGAGCAGTCTGCCGCGCCGACGGCCGACAAGCCCGCAGAGCAGCCCTCGGACGCCGGCAAGCCGGCGGCCGCGGCCGAGCCTGAGAAGACGGCCGAGAAGCCCGCCGAGCCGGCCGCTGTGGACACCAAGCCCGTTCAGTCCACTGACAGCGCCAGCCCGCAGCCGGCGGACAAAGTATCGACCGAAAAAACCGCGACGGATGTTGCGGCCGAGAGCAAGCCGGCCGAGGCCAAATCCGAGACCAAGGTCGAACCGAACTCCGCCACCGACGTCGGCCAGAAGCCGGCCGTGACCGAGTCGAAACCGGCAGAGCCCGCTCCGGCCGTTCAGCCCGCCGCCGTCGCCAAGGACGCGCCCGCACCGGAGAAGCTCGAAGGGAAGGCCGAGGAGAAGGCGGCGGAGAGCAAGCCGGCGGCCGCTGCGCCGGCGGAACAGCCGGCCACCGCTGCCGAGGCGAAGCCTGCGGTAGCGCCGGCCGAGCCCAAGACATCCGAGCCGCCGGCCGCGGCGCCTTCAGCGGCGGTACCGCAGAAGGCGGCTGTGAAGCAGGATACCGCAGCCCCGTCAGCCAAGCCCGAACGGCACGGCAAAGCGAACGCGCATGCTCATCACGCCGAGGACGACGCCAAGCCGGCCAAGCGCAAGCTCCGCGCCCGCAGCAAGCCCGAGAGCGAAGCGAAGAGGGGTGGTGTCAATTGCAAGAGCTTCCGTACCTACGATGCGGAGAAGGGCACCTATCGCGGCTACGACGGGCGCGTTCACACCTGCTCGTAAGGACCGGTCGGCAAATGGGCGCATCGGCAGCGCAAAGGCCGCTACCGATGGCCGCTGCCGATCACACCATCAACGCGGCATCGGCGGCTGAATGCCCGAGGTGTTGCGGGTAAAGAGTGTCCCGAACGTCGAACCCTGCGGCTGCGCCGGCTGCGGCCGGGCCATTCCCGTCGTGGTCCGCTGCTGCGGCGTGACGATGATCTGCTGGGGCGGGCCTGGGGGGACCGTGCCGCGTGCCTGCACCGCCTGGTTGGACATTCGTGACACCAGTCGCATCAGCTGATCCTGGCCGGCCTGTAGCTGCTCGATGGCGCGGGTGTGATCGCGGCTGGCCTGATCCTGTGTGGACTTGATCTGTTCGATGCCCTGCTGCAGATCGGCGATGTCGCGCGCCATCCTCTGCATCAACGTCGCGGGCTCGCGGGAGCCGGTGGTGTCTTCCGCTCCCCTCAGCGAGGCATTCGACATCATGGCATCCTCGCTGCCCTGCTGAGCCGTCGCCTCGTCCTGCGTCGCTTCGCTGGCGCCCGGCATCCAGCGGTCCATCAGTGACGTGCCGACGTCGCGCTGCGACCAGGCGACCGAGCCGCCGACCAGCACGACCAGCAGCGCGAGACCCACGGCGTTGCGCCCGCGCAGCCTGCCGAGGGGGGCCTTCACCCGCGCCCAGCGGCTGGCCCCGGCGTCTGCCGCCCCGCTCGTGCTCGCTGCCGCCGCGGCATCCGCCGCCATGCCGGGCTTCTCGATCGCCGCGAGCCGCGTATCGATCCGGGTCAGCACCTCGCGCAGGACCCGCCGGTACAGTTGATCGTAGCCTGCCTTCTCGGGCTTCTCAGGGGCGAGGCCGATCTCGCTCTGATCAATCTGTTGCACGTTCTGTGTGGACTGCATTGCTGATCCCCAAACCCTTGGCCCGCCGCCGACGCCGATGTTCTCTTTGAATTTTCAAACGTGACTCGACCCGCCGCTTTGGCCGAAAGCAAGACAGCGTCGTGACGAGGAGGGGGCCTTTTCGGACCATCTCTCCCTCGCTGCAGCGCCAGTCGATCGCTTCGAGAGGCCTCAATCGGCCTTTGGTTGCGCGCTGCCGAGCCTTCGAGGTACTATCCGACCGATGTTTTTGGGGGATTGGGGCCGGTGCAAAGCTTGATTGTCATTGCGCGCGCAGTGTTGTGCGCAGCGTTCGTCGTTCTGTCTGCTCACGCGCAGGCCGTGCCCTTGGATGAGGCCACGCGCAAGGCTGAACTGATGGCCGCCTGGCAGGCAGCGAGCCAAGCGGGCACCGACGGACCAAGCGACATCGTGCTGATCGACCAGGGCACGCTGAAGCTTCCGGCCGACTACTTCTACGTCCCGAAGAACGAAGGCCTGCGGGTCCTTCGCGCGCTCGGCAACGTCGTCAACGACGCGACCTTCGTCGGGCTGGTCGTCGGCAGGCGCCAGAACGACGACTGGATGGTGGTCATCAAGCACATCAAGGAAGGCTACATCAAAGACGACGACGCCAAGAGCTGGAACGCGGACGATCTCCTGAGCAACCTCCGCGCCGGCGCCGAAGAGGCGAACAAGGACCGTGCGGCGCGCGGATTTCCGGAAATGGCCGTGGTCGGCTGGGTCGAGCCGCCGGCCTACGATGCCACGACGCATCGTCTCGTCTGGTCGCTGCTCGCCAAGGAGAAGGGTCAGCCCGACGACGCGCCGAAGAACGTCAACTACAACACCTACGCGCTCGGGCGTGACGGCTATTTCAGCCTGAACCTGCTGTCCGGCTCGGAGCGGATCGCGGGCGACAAGGCTGTCGCGCACGAGCTGCTGTCCGATCTCTCCTACAATGCCGGCAAGCGCTATGAGGATTTCAGCGCCGGCACGGATCGGATCGCCGAATATGGCTTGCTGGCGCTGGTCGGCGGCGTTGCCGCGAAGAAGCTCGGGCTGCTGGCGCTGGCCGGTGCGTTCGTCCTGAAGTTCGCCAAGATCATCATCTTCGCCGTCGTCGGCGCCGGGGCCGCGGTCATGAACTTCCTGCGCCGCAAGCCGCGCGGCGACAACGCGGGCGGACCCGCGTGAAGGCTCTCCTGCTGATCCTGTTCTCCGGCCTGAAATGGGGGAAGCTCGCCATGAGCGGCGGCACGATGCTGCTGTCGCTGGTCGTGTATGCGGGCATCTGGGGCTGGCGCTACGCGGCCGGCTTCATCGCGCTGCTGTTTGCTCATGAGATGGGGCACTACGTCGCCGCGCGCCAGCGCGGTCTCGACGTCGGCGCTCCCGCCTTCATCCCGTTCGTCGGCGCCTGGATCGCGCTCAAGGAGCAGCCGGTCGACGTCGAGACGGAGGCCTATGTGGCACTCGCCGGTCCGCTGGTCGGGACCGCCGCGGCGCTCGCGGTCTATTTGTTGGCAAGATCGGAAGACAGCAATCTGCTGCTCGCGATCGCCTATTCCGGCCTGTTCCTGAACCTGTTCAACCTGCTGCCGATCTCGCCGCTGGACGGCGGCCGCATCACCAGCGTGCTGAGCCCGCGCATCTGGCTGCTCGGCGTTCCCTTGCTGCTGGCCTTGATGCTCTATCGGCCGAGCCCGATGCTGTTCATCATCGCCATCCTCGCAGCCCCGCAACTGATGAAGGCCTGGCGCTACGATCCCGGCGCGCCCGAGACGTTGCTTATTATGGCACGACACTGCAGACGAAGCTCGAATATGCCGGGACGTATCTCGCGCTCGCGGCGCTGCTCGCCGTCATGACCTACGACGTGCACGAGATGCTTGGACACTTGCGCCAGTTTGGCTGAGTTGAGGTCGCCGCTTCAGACGAGAAGCTTCATGTAGATCGAGGGCACCGGCACCGCCTGGTCGTAAGGACGTGGGCCTTCTGCGACTCGGAATATCCGTTGCTGCAATGCAGCGGATGTGTCTGGGCGGCGCGCAGGAACGAGGCAGTCTTGCAAGATGTTCCATGAGCCATGAGCGCGGCGCGCTATCACAATGCGCTGAGCGCAGAGCACGTTGCCGGATGTTCCCTTGCCCACTGGCATATCGGAGACCAAAGTTGGGCCTGCCCGTCAGAGGCATAAGGATTCGGGAGGTTTCATGATTTCGCTCAAGTCCATCTTGCTTGCGAGCTGCGCGACTGCGCTCGTCTCCTCGGCCGCCATGGCCGCCGATCCCATCAAGATCGGCGTCATCGCCGAAGCCCAGGCCGTCGCAGGCTCGTCGATCGCTCCCGCGGCGCAATTGGCCGCCGAGGAGATCAATGCTAAGGGCGGCGTCGACGGGCGCAAGATCGAGATCGTCGTCTACGACAATCACTCCTCCTCGGCGGAATCGGTGCGTGCCTTCCAGCGGGCCGTCAGCGAGGACAAGGTCAACGCCGTCATTGCGAGCTACATCTCCGAGGTCGTGCTCGCCCTGGAGCCGTGGGCAGGGCGCCTCAAGACGCTGATGATCACGCCCGGCGCCGCCTCCGACGTCATCACCCAGAACATCGCCAAGAACTACGACCAGCTCAAATACACCTTCCATGGCTATCTGACCTCGACCTCGCTGGCCGGCCTCGTCTGCGACGCCGCCAAGGACCTGCTGGTCGAGCCCTACAAGATGAAGACCGCGGTGATCATGAGCGAGGATGCGGCGTGGACGACGCCGCTCGACGCGGGCTACGAGAAGTGCCTGCCGGAGATCGGGCTGAAGGTCGTCGACCATATCCGCATGTCGCCTGATACCACCGACTTCACACCGATCTTCAACAAGATCGAAGGCCTGAAGCCGGACGTCATGATCACCGGCATCTCGCATGTCGGCACCCAGCCGACCGTGCAGTGGAAGAGCCAGCAGGTGCCGATCCCGATGTTCGGCATCTCCTCGCAGGCGACCAACTCGACCTTCTGGAAGGACACCAACGGCGCCGTCGAGGGCGTCATGTACAATGCCGTATCGGGGCCGGGCGTCGCGGTGACGCCGAAGACACTGCCGTTCGTGGATGCCTATCAGAAGAAGTTCGGAAACTTCCCATCCTATGCCGGCTACACCTCCTACGACGAAGTCTACATGATCGCGGACGCGATCCATCGGGCCGGCGGCACCGATCCCGACAAGATGGTCGAGGCGATGGAAGCGACCGACTATGTCGGCACGATTGGCCGCATCGCCTTCAAGCCGAAGGGCGATCCGAACCCCCATGCGCTGCGGACCGGCAAGGGCTACATCACCGGGCTGATGCTGCAATGGCAGAGCGGCAAGCAGGTCAATGTCTGGCCCAAGGAGCTCGCCGCCGGCTCCGCCACGTGGCCGTCCTTCATCAAGCTCAAGGCGGCCAGCAACTGACGCATCGCGGGGCCGCTCCTTCAAGGAGCGGCCCATTTTCTTGGTGCCTCAGTCTGACGTTGCAGGTCGATTTTCAATGCTTTTCTGGCAGATCTTGATCGATGGCTTTGCCATCAGCGCGCTGTATGCCCTCGGCGCGACAGGTTTCACGCTGATCTTCGGTGTCTCGGGCGTACTCAACCTTTCCCACGGCGCCATCATGGTTGGCGCTGCGGTCGCCGCCTGGGCCGCCGCCAGCGAGCTGGGCGTCGGGCCCTATACGGGAGCGCTGATCGGCGTCCTCGCCGGCTTCATCCTGGCGTTTGCCACCTACTTCATCGCCGTCAGGCCGATCCAGCGATCGAAGGTCATCGCCGAGTCCGAGAAGGAGATCTTCATCCTGACCGCGACGCTGCTGTGGGGCATCATCATCCAGGAGGCGATCGCGTATCTGTTTACCAACAACGCCAAGACCGTGCTGCCCATCGTCGAGGGCGTGACCACGGTGTTCGGCGTGCGTACGCCGAAGAACGAGTATTTCACCGCCGTGATCTGCTGGGTCGCGATCGGGCTGCTGTGGTTCCTGGTCAACCGCACCAGGCGCGGCAAGGCCGTGATGGCGGCGTCGATGAACCCGCGCGGCGTCACCTTGCTCGGCATCGAGCTGTCGTCGATCTATCTCACCGTCTGGGCGATCTACGGCTTGCTGGCGGGCGTTGCCGGCATCCTGCTCGGCATGTTCCTGGGCGTCAGCTCCTACAGCGTCGGACCGCTGACGGCGAGCGCGTTCTCGATCGTCGTGCTCGGCGGCCTCGGCAGCGTGTCAGGCTCGCTGATCGCGGCCTATGTCGTCGGCTATCTCGAGACCGGAACGGCCTATCTGATCTCGCCGGCCTACCGGACGATCCCGGCGCTGCTGCTGCTCGTCATCGTCATGTATCTGCGCCCGCAAGGGCTGTTCGGACGGAGGTGAGCATGCCTGCATTCGTTATGTCGCGGCTGTTCTGGATCGCGCTCCTGACGGTGATCGTGGCTCTGATTCTGCCAACCTACGTCTCAGGCTACGTCCTCGGGCTGCTGACGGTCGCGTACTACACGGCCGTGTTCGCGATGTCCTGGGACCTGCTGTTCGGCTTCGCCGGCGAGGTCAATTTCGGACCGACCTTCCTGATCGGCGTCGGCGCCTATACGGCCGGCATTCTCGACGCGCATTTCTCGCCCGGCCTGTCGATCTGGCTGTGCATCGCCGCCGGCGCACTGGCGGCGGTCGTCGGCGGCGTCGTGCTGGCGCTGCCGGCGCTGCGCGTCAGCGGGCCTTATTTCGGCCTGACCACGCTGGTGGCCGTGCTGATGCTGCAGAACTTCATCGTCGTCGCCGCGGGGCTGACCGGCGGCGAGATCGGCCTCGCCGTGCCGGACGTGATCTCGATCGACGCCAGGACCAACTACTGGATCGCGCTCGGTTTCATGCTGGTGTCAGGTGCCATCCTGTTCGGCCTGTCGCGCAGCGCCATCGGCCTGATCCTGCAGGCGAGCGGGCAGGACAAGATCCAGGCCGGCGCCCTCGGCTTCAACGTCACCAAGCACAAGCTCGCCGCCTTCGTCGTCAGCGCATTTTTCTCCGGGCTCGCCGGCGCGCTGATGGTGTTCTACATGGGCACCGCCTCGGTCTCGACCTTCGTCGATGTCGGCGTCGGCGTGCAGATCATCATCGCCGCCGTGCTCGGCGGCCGGCGCACCGTCATCGGCGCCGCGATCGGCGCGATCTTCCTGATCGGCATGGGTGAGCTGCTGCGGCCGCTCGGCGAGCTCGCGACCCTCATCGTCTCGGTGATCGCGCTCGTGGTCATCCTGTTCTTCCCCGACGGCTTCCTCGGCATGATCAGGGGAGGGGCCAAGGCATGACGCAAGCCATGAGCGGCGCTCCGATGCTGGAGGTCAACGGCCTCACCAAACGGTTCGGCGGCCTCGTCGCCGTCAAGAATTTGAGCTTCTCGATCCGGCCCGGTGAGATCCTCGGCCTGATCGGGCCGAACGGCTCGGGCAAATCGACCGCGATGAAGAGCGTCATGGGCGTCGAGCGGCCGACCGCGGGCTCGGTCAGGCTCGACGGCGTCGAGCTCGCGGGCCTGCCGTCGCATCGCATCGCGCGCATGGGCGTCGGGCTGGTGTTCCAGCATTCGCGGCCGCTGGCGCGCCAGACCGTGCTGGAGAACATCAAGGTCGCGCTGCTGCCGGACAAGCTGACGCGGCTGTTCGCCGACAAGGACGTCGATGCGCGCGCACGGGCCATTGCGGAGCGCGTCGGCCTCGGCGGCGTCATCGACCGTCGGCCGCCGACACTGGCGTTTGCCGATCTGCGCCGGCTCGAGCTTGCGAAGGCGGTGGCGCGCAGCCCGAAGCTGGTGCTGGTGGACGAGCCTTTCGCCGGCCTCACGGCGTCCGAGGTCGCCGACTTCTCCGAGCTCATCCGCGAATTCCGCGACGACGGCCACGCCGTGCTGCTGGTCGACCACAACGTCAAGAGCGTGTCGGCGCTGGTCGACCGCGTGCTGGCGATGTATCTCGGCGAGAAGATCGCCGAGGGCAGGGCGACCGAGGTGATGCAGGACGAGACGGTCCGGCGCGTCTATCTCGGCGGCGCGCTGGTCTCGACCGCGCGGCCGGAGGCGAGCTTCAAGGACGTCACGCCGGCGCTGCAGGTCGACAAGGTCGGCGTGCTCTACGGCAAGGCGCAGGCGCTCCAGGACGTGTCGCTGCACGTCCATGAGGGCGAGTTCGTCTCGGTCGTCGGCCTCAACGGCGCCGGCAAGACGACGCTGTTCAACGCCATCTCGGGCCTGGTGCCGTATTCGGGCGAGGTGAAGTGGGCAGGGCGCAGCCTTGCCGGCGGCACGGCGGCGCAGATCGCCCGCTCAGGCATCGTGCAATGTCCGGAGACGCGCGAGTTGTTCGGCGACATGAGCGTGCGCGAAAATCTCGAGCTCGGCGGCAATGCGCTGGCCGACACCGAGCGTGCCGAGCGGCTCGAATGGCTGTTCGGGCTGTTTCCGATCCTCAAGTCGCGGCAGCCGCAGCTGGCGCGCACGCTGTCCGGCGGCGAGCAGCAGATGCTGGCGATCGCGCGGGCGCTGATGATGAAGCCGAAGCTCTTGATCCTCGACGAGCCGACGCTCGGGCTCGCGCCGGTCATCCTGGAGACGCTCTCGAAGGCGCTCGACCGACTGCGCGAGACCACCAAGATCACGGTGCTGCTCGGCGAGCAGAACGTCACCTTCGCGCTCCCGCACGCCGACCGCGTCTACGTGCTGGATCATGCCAAGATCGTCTGGGAAGGCCCGCCGGACCGCTTCGAGGCCGAGGCTGCGGCGAACTATCTGTGAGGGGTGAGCGGAGAGTGTGGGGGTGAAGCGGGGGGACCACGCACCAGCCGCTGACGTCGCGGCCTATCGCGCCGTCGAGCTGATCTCTCACTCCTACCTGACCGGCCTCATCCTGTTGCTGTCCTCGCGAGCCGGCGCACAGCGTGCCGCGGAGATCGTCTTCCGGACCTTCCGCCGCCAGCAACTGGCTCGCTTCCTGCCGGGGTTGACCAAGCTCGGTCTCGACGGTCTGCCGCACGCGGTGGCATGCGCGCAGTACCATTACCTGTCCAATCAGGTCGGCGGCGTGAAGGTCGAATACGTCTACGAAAACGATCGCAAGGCGTGGGTGCGCTATCCGCCGCCGCGCTGGATCTGGTCGGGGACGGCGATCTGCGGCATTCCCTCCGAGGTGTCGCGCGCGATGCTGCGCGGATGGCACGCCAACAACGGCGTCGTCCTCGGCAATCCCAGGCTCGGCTTCGTCTGCACCGGGCAGACCGTCGACGGCCAGCCCGGCCTCGAAGGCTACTACAAGGAATGGGATCACGATCTCGCGCCGGACGAACGTCTTCAGTTCTCGCCGGGCGAGCGTTGCCCGGCTTTCGATCCGGCCCGCGCTCCCAAGCTCGCGGAGAATGCCTGGCCCGAAGAACGGCTCCTCAAGGTGCTCCGCAACTATGCGATGGAGTATATCACCTCGATCGTGCCGGAGACGGTGGCCGTGCTCGGCCCGGAGGAAGGCGGCCATCTGGCCGGCGCCGCGGCGAGGCTGATCGGCATGCATACGTTCGACGAGGTCGCAGCGCTTCTTGGCGGCGTCGAGCCTGGCGCTGCAGGGTTCGCAAAGGCGTTCGCGCGACTGGCCCGCGGCCAAGGCGACGACGCAGAGCTGTCGCCGGATCGCGACTCGATCCTCGTACGCCAGACGTCCTGGCGTCTGATGTCCGAGCGGGACAACCTCCCGCCAGCCGTGTTCGAGGCCTGGAGCGAACTCTGGGTCGGCACGGCGCTCGCGCACGACCGATTCATGAGGATCGACATCGTCGAGCGGCGCGACCGGGGCGACGCGCACTGGGCCTGGCGATTTCGCTGATCGCAAAGTCCGCACATGCCTGCGCGTCCGGGAGAACCGAGCAACTTCTTAGAAGCGAGGCGGGCGGGCCTGAGGCGGCCGGGGTGGGAGGCGCACGGCTGCGCCAACCGTCGTGGCCTCGGTCTTCGCCCCCCGGACCGCGCGCACCAGCTGGTCCTGGCTTGCCTGCAGCTGTTCGATCGCCCTGGCCTGATCGCGGTTGGCTTGCTCCTGGCTGGACTTGAACTCCTGGAACCCGCTCTGCAGTTCGGCGACATCATGCGCGATCTTCTCGATCAGAGGCATAACGTCCCGGTCGGGAGCGGGCGGCATGTCACGCTCCGGCGTTGCCTCCGCCATCGCGGAGGATGGATCGCTGGAGCGCGTTGATGATGCTGACGGTGACGTCTCCGGTGTTGGCGAAACGGATGGTGATGGTGAGGCAGGGGCCGTCTCGGCCACACTCGATCCGTTCGCCGCCGTCTCCAGCGTCACGGCTGGATTCGCCGTCTGAGCGTTCTCGCGCCGGATGGATTGAACCGCCGCTTCGATCCGATCGGTGACGGAGGTGATGGTCTCGGTATGGTCCCGCGCCAGGGTGATGGCCGCGCCGACGAGCCCGGCCGACGCCATCAGCGTGATCATGGCCCGCAATACGGGCCGGCGCCGGGCCGGAGGAGGCGTTTCCAGGTGCTCGATGCCTGCAGCGGGTTCGGCAGCCTCGACAGCATCTGCGGCGGCCTGGGCCTCGATGGCGGCGATCCGCTGATCGATACGTGCGCGCACCTCGGCCAGCACCCGCTGATAGATCTCCTCGCAGACAGCGTCGTCAGGCGGCAGCGCGACATCACCCGGATCAACTTCCTTCGACGTCGACTGAACTGGCATGTCTTCGGATCCCATTCACGATACGCCCGTGCCCAATCCTGAAGGATGCGGTTTTGACCTCTGGGCTTTGACCAAACGAAGACTGCGCCGTGACGAGGCGGGGGCGATTTCGCACAGGCGCCGACGTGCGCTGGGCGGGCCGATGTGCGGCTTCCACCGTCAGGCAACCGCCCATAGCCAATTCGCATAAGGTATATTATGGAATATTTATATGCTGAGGGAGTTCAATGGCTTGGCGCCGAATCCTCGAATTTACGGCAGCCGCGGGCCCTTCAGACCCCCCGGCCAGCCCAAGCTGATGGGCGCTCGCCATCGCCGAGACTCGCGCTGCGCATGGGGCCTGCTGCGAACGCCGATATTGCTGCTGCGGCCCATCGCTGCAATAAGCGCAGGCGACGTCACTGATGTCGCTGGATTCGTCCGGCGATGCTTGCGGCGGCGCGATGCAACGAGAAGAAGCTTCTCCAGGGAGAAACGAGAATGAGCCTGTCACGACGCGCGCTGTTGAAGGCCTCCGCGGCGACAGCCGTACTGGGTGGAATTGGCGCCGTCGCAGCGCCGCATGTGGTGCGCGCTGAGAGCGCCGAGTTCACGTACAAATACGCCAACAACCTGCCCGACTCCCATCCGCTCAACGTCCGCGCCAAGGAGATGGCGGCGGCGATCAAGGCCGAGACCAACGGCAAGTTCGACCTGCAGATCTTCCCGAACAACCAGCTCGGTTCCGACACGGACATGCTGAGCCAGATCCGCTCCGGCGGCGTCGAGTTCTTCACGCTCTCGGGCCTGATCCTGGCGACCTTGGTGCCAGCCGCGTCGATCAATGGCATCGGCTTCGCGTTCCCGGACTACGACACGGTCTGGAAGGCCATGGACGGCGATCTCGGCGCCTATGTGCGCGGCCAGATCAACAAGGCCGGCCTGGTGGTCATGGACAAGATCTGGGACAACGGCTTCCGCCAGACGACGTCGTCGACCAAGCCGATCAACGGTCCGGATGACCTCAAGGGCTTCAAGATCCGCGTGCCGGTGTCACCGCTGTGGACCTCGATGTTCAAGGCATTCGAGGCGGCGCCCGCCTCGATCAATTTCAGCGAGGTCTATTCGGCGCTGCAGACCAAGGTGGTCGAGGGCCAGGAAAACCCGCTGGCGATCATCTCCACCGCCAAGCTCTACGAGGTGCAGAAGTACTGCTCGCTGACCAATCACATGTGGGACGGCTTCTGGTTCCTGGCGAACCGCCGTGCCTGGGAGGCCGTGCCGGCCGACATGCGCACGATCGTCGCCAAGCACATCAACGCGGCCGCCGTGAAGGAGCGCGAGGACGTCGCCAAGCTCAATGCCGGCCTGCAGGCAGAGCTCGCGTCGAAGGGCCTGACCTTCAATCAGCCGACCGTCGCGCCGTTCCGCGACAAGCTGCGCACCGCCGGCTTCTATGCCGAGTGGAAGGGCAAATACGGCGACGAGGCCTGGGCGCTGCTCGAAAAGGCCGTCGGCAAGCTGTCGTAGCCCCGAGCATGATCCGGAAAAGTGGAGACCGGTTTTCCGAAAAGATCATGCTCAAAACAAGAATGGCGTAGGGCGCGTTCGGGTGACGTCATGGCGCATGCCGAGTTCACGGAAATTGCGATCAGCGAGGTGATCATCGAGACCCCTCGCCGCCGGTCCTGGCTCGACGGCCTGGAGGCCCTGCTCGGCCTCCTCGTCGAGATCCCCGCCGCGCTGCTCGTCGTGGCCGAGATCGTCATCCTGTTCGCGGGCGTCGTGGCGCGCTACGTCCTGCACCAGCCGCTGATCTGGTCGGACGAGCTGGCCTCGATCCTGTTCCTGTGGCTCGCAATGCTCGGCGCCGCGGTGGCGTTCCGCCGCGGCGAGCACATGCGGATGACGGCAATGGTGGCGCGCGCCAGCCCCGGCTTACGCGCCTATCTCGATCTGGTCGCGACGAGCGCGGCGCTGGCGTTCCTGGTCATGATCGCCTGGCCGTCCTGGGAGTACGCCTACGAGGAAAGCTTCATCACCACGCCGGCGCTGCAGATCGAAAACATCTGGCGCGCCGCCGCACTGCCGGTCGGCGTCGGACTGATGGCGCTGTTCGCCCTCATCCGTCTCGCCCGCACGGCCAGCGTCAGGACGATGCTGCTGGCCGTCGTCTCCGTCGTAGCCATCATCGCGCTGTTCTGGGTGGCGCAGCCGCTGCTGAAGCCGCTCGGCAACATCAACCTCGTGATCTTCTTCGTCGGCGTGGTCGGCTTGTGCGTCTTCGCCGGCGTGCCGATCGCGTTCGCTTTCGGGCTCGCGATCTTCGGCTATCTGGCGCTGACGACGCGCACGCCGCTGATGGTGCTGGTCGGGCGTATGGACGAGGGCATGAGCCACCTCATCCTGCTGTCGGTGCCGCTGTTCGTCTTTCTCGGATTGCTGATCGAGATGACCGGCATGGCCCGCGCCATGGTCGCGTTCCTGGCAAGCCTCTTGGGGCACGTCCGCGGCGGGCTGCATTACGTGCTGGTCGGCGCGATGTACCTCGTCTCGGGCATTTCCGGCGCCAAGGCCGCCGATATGGCCGCGGTCGCGCCGGTGCTGTTTCCGGAGATGAAGGCGCGCGGCGCCAGGCCCGGCGATCTCGTCGCCCTGCTCGCCGCCACCGGCGCGCAAACCGAGACCATTCCGCCGAGCCTGGTGCTGATCACGATCGGCTCCGTCACCGGCGTGTCGATCGCGGCGCTGTTCACCGGCGGCCTGCTGCCGGGCGTGGTGCTGGCGATCACGCTGTGCACGCTGGTGTGGTGGCGCTACCGCAACGAGGACATGAGCGGCGTCCGCCGCGCCACCGGAGCCGAGATCGGCAAGGCCTTCATCGTCTCGCTCCCTGCCCTGGCCCTGCCCTTCGTGATCCGCGCGGCCGTCGTCGAGGGCGTCGCGACGGCGACGGAGGTCTCGACCATCGGCATCGTCTATGGCGTGCTGGCGGGCCTGCTGGTCTATCGCCGTTTCGACTGGCGCCGGCTGATGCCGATGCTGATTGAGACGGCGGCGCTGTCCGGCGCCATCCTGCTGATCATCGGCACCGCCACCGGCATGGCCTGGGGCCTGACGCAGTCCGGCTTCTCACGCGCGCTGGCGGCCGCGATGACCGGGCTGCCGGGCGGCCCGGCGACGTTCATCGCGGTCTCGATCGTCGCCTTCACGATCCTCGGCAGCGTGCTCGAGGGCATTCCGGCAATCGTGCTGTTCGGGCCGCTGCTGTTTCCGATCGCGCGTGCCGTCGGCGTGCACGAGGTGCATTATGCCATGGTGATCATCCTGGCGATGGGCATTGGCCTGTTCGCACCGCCGTTCGGGGTTGGATATTACGCCGCCTGCGCGATCGGTCGGGTCGATCCCGCCGAGGGCATCCGCCCGATCTGGGGCTACCTGCTGGCGCTTCTCATCGGCCTCATCGTGGTTGCGATTTTTCCGTGGATTTCGATCGGGTTCCTGTAAACTCTTCAGATGACGAGGGAGGGTGGTGATGAGCACGAACCAGTACAAGCTCGGCCTGGACAAGACGCCGGCCAACTACGTGCCGCTGACCCCGCTCAGCTTCCTGGCGCGCAGCGCGGCCGTCTATCCCGACCACGTCAGCACGGTCTATGAAGGCCGCAGCTTCACCTGGCGCCAGACCTATGAGCGCTGCCGGCGCTTCGCGTCCTATCTCGCGGGACGCGGCATCGGCGAGGGCGACACCGTGGCTGCGATGCTGCCGAACATCCCGGCGATGAACGAGGCGCATTTCGCCGTGCCGATGGCCGGCGCGGTGCTCAACACCCTCAACATCCGCCTCGATGCATCCTCGATCGCGTTTCAGCTCGATCACGGCCAGGCCAGGATCATCCTGGTCGATCCCGAATTCTCTGCCGTGATCAGCGAGGCGCTGAAGCTGATGAGCGGCGCCAAGCCGTTCGTGATCGACGTCGATGACGCCTCCTATGCCGGCGGCAGCCGCATCGGCGAGATCGAGTACGAAGCCGCGGTCGCATCCGGTGATCCGAGTTTCGAGCCGCGCCGTCCCACTGATGAGTGGGACGCGATCGCGATGAGCTACACCTCGGGCACCACGGGCAATCCCAAGGGCGTCGTGACGCATCATCGCGGCGCCTATCTGAATGCCGTCAGCAACATTCTCGCCGGCGGCCTGGGCCAGCATCCGGTCTATCTCTGGACTCTGCCGATGTTCCACTGCAACGGCTGGTGCTTCCCCTGGACCATGGCGGCCGCCGCCGGCGTCAATGTCTGCCTGCGCAAGGTCGAGCCGACCAAGATCTTTGAGCTGATCAAGACCCACGGCGTCACCCACATGTGCGGCGCGCCGATCGTCTACAACGTGCTGATCAACGCGCCGGACGCGCCCAAGGGCAGGCGCGACAAGCCGGTCGTCGGCCTGATCGCCGGCGCCGCGCCGCCGGTCGCCGTGCTCGAAGGCGCCGAGAGCATCGGCATCAAGCTGACGCATGTCTACGGCCTCACCGAGGTCTACGGCCCCGCCTCCGTCTGCGCCGAGCAGCCCGGCTGGGATGACCTGCCGGCGCCGGAGCGCGCGCGGCTGAAGCGTCGGCAGGGCGTGCCTTATCCGTTGCAGGAAGCCGTCACGGTGCTCAATCCCGAGACGATGCAGGAGGTGCCGCGCGATGGCGAGACCATCGGCGAGGTCATGTTCCGCGGCAACATCGTGATGAAGGGCTACCTCAAGAACGAGAAGGCGACGCAGGAAGCCTTCGCCGGCGGTTGGTTCCATACCGGCGACCTCGGCGTGCTCGACGAGCACGGCTACGTCATCATCAAGGACCGCTCCAAGGACATCATCATCTCCGGCGGCGAGAACATCTCCTCGGTCGAGGTCGAGGACATCCTCTACAAGCACCCCGCCGTTTTGTTTGCCGCCGTCGTCGCCAAGCCCGATCCGAAATGGGGCGAGGTGCCCTGCGCCTTCATCGAGCTCAAGGACGGTGCTGAAGCCACCGAAGCCGAGATCATCGCCTATTGTCGCAGCCACATGTCCGGCTTCAAGACGCCGAAGGTCGTCGTGTTCGGCCCGATCCCGAAGACCTCGACCGGCAAGATCCAGAAGTTTTTGCTGCGCAACGAGGTCAACTCGGCCAAGGCGATCTCCGCGTAGGTGCCTCTGAGTAGGGCGGGTTAGCCGCAGGCGTAACCCGCCGCACCAGTGCTGGAGGCTATGGCGGATTACGCTGCGCTAATCCGCCCTACGCGCGGCCAATGAACTGATGAGCTGCATCGACACGCGCGGTGCACCCTCTCCCCTTGTGGGAGAGGGCGGTTTCGATGCAAAGCATCGAAACCGGGTGAGGGGTTGCCACGAACTCAGAGCGGAATGTGCGGCACGAACCCCTCACCCGAGTGAGGACGTAGTCAGCACCTTTGAGCCCTCTCCCACAAGGGGCGAGGGCGCATTCATGAGCACCGCGATGACGATGGTCTTTCCTCGCTCGGGCGTCGAAGGTCAGTTTGCCGCCGCGTCGCCCCTGCTCTTCTCCGGATAATACTGCGGCGCTTCGCGGCGATCGTACATGCCGTAGTCTCTGCTGACTTCGACGACGCGGATGTTGTCGGCGCCGGGGTCGGCGAGCAGGCGCACACTCAGCGCCACGCCGGTCGCCTCGTCCGGCAAGTCGATCAGATGCGCGAAGCGGCCCTTGCGATAGACGCTGGAGAAGGTCGCGACCGGCAGATCCGTCGCGATGCTCAGCTGCGGCGCAGCCGTCTCCACCGCCAGCACATAGGTCGGCGCACGCCGTTTCGGATCGTTGTACGTCCCCCGCCGCTCCGGCTGCCAAGCCGCCTGCCCCGGCCTGATCTCGTGCACCAGCTCGGCGACGCGCAGGCGATAGTCGGAGAACACCTTGTCGCGGCCGAGCGTCTGGATGTCGTGGTGATGGGCGTGCACGCGCCAGGCGGTCATGGCGCCCTCGTCCTGCCAGATCTGGTAGGACAGGATCAGGTTATCGCGCGACAGGCTCCTGAAGCGGTCGAGGAACAGGCAGCCGCCAAGGGCGTCGAGCTCGGGCCGCAGCGCGGCAGCGAGCTGCAGATACTGGTCGAGATGGCCGGGCTTGACCTCGACCTCGAAGAACAGCGACAGCATGGTAGCGTCTCCATGTATTCGGCCGCAGGCTGCTACAGCTTCGTGGCCCTTGCGGTCGCCCGCCCCTGCCCGTCATTGCGAGCGAAGCGAAGCGATCCAGAGTCATTGCTATAACTCTGGATTGCTTCGTCGCCTTCGGCTCCTCGCAATGACGGCCTTAGCCGGCCAACGAACAATCAGCCGACCTCCAGCCGCATGCCATCATACGCCGGCACCACACCGGCCGGCAGGCTCTGGCGCAGCACCTCGTAGTCGAGATCGGCGGTCATGTTGGTGATGACGGCGCGTCGGGGCTTGAAGCGCTCGATCCAGGCCAGCGCGTCGTTGACCGAGAAATGGCTCGGGTGTGACGCCGGGCGCAGGCCGTCGACAATCCAGAGGTCGAGATCCTCCAGTGCGCCCCAGCTCTCCTCTGGGATGTCGTTGAGGTCAGGCGTGTAGGCGGCATTGCCGATGCGGTAGCCGAGCGCGGGGATGTTGCCGTGCTGGACGAGGAACGCGGTCAGCCTCAGCTCGCCGCCCTTGCCTTCCACCGCCTGGGTCTCGCCGGCCTCGATCGCGTGCTGGGTCAGGATCGGCGGATAGTCGCTTCCCGGTGGCGAGATGAAGCAATAGGAGAACCGGTGCATGATGTCCTTGGCGGTCGACTGGTTCAAATAGACCGGAATCCGCCGCCGCTGATGCATGACCACCGAGCGCAGGTCGTCGATGCCGTGGGTCTGGTCGGCGTGCTCATGCGTCAGGAACACCGCGTCGATGTGGTCGACATTGGTATCGATCAGTTGTTCGCGTAGATCCGGCGAGGTGTCGATCACGACGCGCGTCACGCCGTGCGCGGCGCGGCGCTCCACCAGCAGCGAGCAGCGCCGGCGACGGTTTTTCGGGTTGTTCGGATCGCAGGCGCCCCACCCCAGCGCCGGGCGCGGCACGCCGGCCGAGGAGCCGCAGCCGAGAATGGTGAGCGTCAGCGTCATGCAGCCTCCCTTGGCCGCGGCACCTTCGAGAACAGCTTGAAGAAGGTCTCGGTGGTCTGCTGCGAGAATTCCTCGAGCGAGACGCCGCGGGTCTCCGCCAGAACCTTCGCGGTCTCGACGACATAGGCCGGCTCGTTGCGCTTGCCGCGGAACTTGCCGGGCGCGAGATATGGCGCGTCGGTCTCGACCATGATGCGGTCGGCCGGCACCTCGGCGGCGAGCGCGCGCAAGGCCTCGGACTTCTTGAAGGTCACGATGCCCGTGAACGAGATGTGCAGTCCGAGATCGATCGCCTTCATCGCCAGCTCGCGTCCGCCGGTGTAGCAATGCAGCACGGCGTTGAAAGGTCCGCGCGCCATCTCCTCCTCGAGGATGCGGCCGCACTGAGCGTCGGCCTCGCGGGTGTGGATGACGAGCGGCAGGCCGGTGTCGCGGGCGGCCGCGATATGCGCGCGGAACCCGCGCTCCTGGGCATCCTTCGAGCCGTGATCGTAGAAATTGTCGAGCCCGGCCTCGCCGAGCGCGACGACCTTGGGATGGCGAGTCAGCGCAATCAGCTCCGCGGCCGGAATGCCGTCCTCCTCGTCCGCGTTGTGCGGATGGGTGCCGACCGAGCAGAACACGTTCTCGAACCGCTCGGCGATCGCGAGCAACTCGGGCAAGCGCCGCACCCGCGTCGAGATCGTCACCATCCGGTCGACGCCCGCGGCGGCGGCGCGCGCGACGATGCCATCCAGATCCTCGGCGAAATCCGGAAAGTCGAGATGGCAATGGCTGTCGACCAGCATCACGCGGCCGTCGGCTCGATGTAGCGCGGGAACACCGCCTGTGGCGCTGGCAGCTGCGTGCCCGCAGCAATCCGGAGCTCTCCGCCAAGCCGCGCGAACGTTCGCTCGTCCTCGGGAATGCCGAGGCTGTCGAGCAGCTTTGCCGACGCGGCCGGCATCACCGGCTGGGTCAGGATCGCGACCTGACGGATCACCTCGGCGGTGACGTAGAGCACGGTGTGCTGGCGCGCCGGATCGGTCTTGGCCAGCGCCCAGGGCGCCTCGCCCGCGAAATAGCGGTTGGCCTCGGCCACGACCGACCACACGGCGTTGAGCCATTGGTGGATCTGCTGCGTCGCCATGGCTTTGCGCGCCGCGCCGATCATCGCGTCGGCCTCGGCCAGAATCGCCTTGTCATTGGCCGAGAACTCGCCGGGCTCCGGCAGCACGCCGCCGAGCTGTTTCGAGATCATCGACAGCGAGCGCTGTGCGAGATTGCCGAGGTCGTTGGCGAGATCGGCGTTGATGCGCGCGACGATCGCCTCGTGATTGTAGTTACCGTCCTGGCCGAATGGCACCTCGCGCAGGAAGAAGTAGCGGAGCTGGTCGACGCCATACTGGTCGGCGAGATTGAACGGATCGACGACGTTGCCGACCGACTTCGACATCTTCTCGCCCCTGTTGAACAGGAAGCCGTGGGCATAGACCCGCTTCGGCACAGGGACGCCGGCCGACAGCAGGAACGCCGGCCAGTACACCGCATGGAAGCGGATGATGTCCTTGCCGATGACGTGGACGTCGGCCGGCCAATACTTCCAGTTCGGATCCCTCTCGTCGGGAAAGCCGACGCCGGTGATGTAGTTGGTGAGCGCGTCGACCCAGACATACATCACGTGCTCGTCGTCGTGGGGCACGCGGACGCCCCAGTCGAACGTGGTGCGCGAGATCGAGAGGTCCTTCAGACCGCCCTTGACGAAGCTGATGATCTCGTTGCGCCGCGCATCCGGCCCGATGAAATCCGGCTGGCTCTCATAGAGCGCGAGCAGCCTGTCCTGATAGGCCGACAGGCGGAAGAAATAGCTCTTCTCCTCGACCCACTCCACCGGCGTGCCCTGCGGTCCGCGGCGGACATTGTCCTCGCCGACGACGGTCTCGTCCTCGGCGTAATAGGCCTCGTCGCGCACCGAGTACCACCCCGCATAGGTGTCGGCGTAGATGTCGCCGTTCTCGCGCATGCGAGTCCAGATCGCCTGCACCGAGTTGTGATGCGCGGGCTCGGTGGTGCGGATGAAGCGGTCGAACGAGACGTTCAGCCGCTCGTCCATCTCGCGGAAGCGGCCGGCATTGCGGGTCGCGAGCTCCGACGGCGTCAGGCCCTCGTTCTGCGCGGTCTGCACCATCTTCAGGCCGTGCTCGTCGGTGCCGGTGAGGAAGAAGACGTCCTTGCCGTCGAGCCGCGCAAAGCGTGCGATGGCGTCGGTCGCGATCGCCTCATAGGCGTGGCCGATATGTGGGTTGCCGTTGGGATAGGCGATCGCCGTCGTGACGTAGAAGGTGTTCTTGTCGACCGGAGGTGCGGCGACCTGCGCTACGATCTCGTCGATTTCGACGACGACAGCGGCCTCGACCTTCGGCTTGCGCGGCGCCTTCGGCTTGGCGGCGCGCGGCGGCTTCGGGGCTTCAACGATGGCCGGCGCGACCTTCTTCGGTGCGGCCGGCTGTTTCGGAGCGGCGGGCTTCCTCGCTGCCGCAGGCTTTTTCGTTGCTGCCGCAGGCTTGGCGGCGGTCTTCTTGGCCGGCGGTGTGGCGGGCTTTGCCACGGCCTTCCTGGCTGGCGCCTTCACAGCTTTCTTGACCGCTTTCTTGGCGGCGCTCTTCGAAGCTTTCTTGGCCGCGGTCGCCGCCGGAGCTTTGCTCTTGGCTTTCGCGGGGGCCGTCTTGGATGTGGCGGTCTTTTTCTTGGCGTCCTTGTCCTTCGCCGCCTTCGCCTTGGCCGCGCTGACCTTGCCCTTCGCGGGCGCGTTGCGGGCAGCCTTCTTCGCGCCGCTCTTGCTCGCGGGCTTGCCCTTTTTCACGGTTGTCTTGCTGGCCTTGGCCACGGCAGATTCCTCTTTGACGACGTCGGTCGACGGATTGATCCTGATGATCCCGGGATGATGGTCGCGCGGTTACCGCGTGGCTTCGGCAAGCATCCCGAACACCGAGAAAACCAGCGGTTTTCGTTCCAGATTATAGGATTCGGTGTCGCGCGCGGCGCGGACGATCTTTTCCCATACCTCCGCCAGCCGTGCAAGGCGCGGCAGTTCCGCGTTGGCATCGCCAGCGCGCAGCCGCTCCGCCACCCAGCGCTCGATGCTGTCGAGGAAGCTCGCCAGCGCGACGCGGTCGCTGGTGCCGAGCGCATCACCCAGGGCATGCAGCTCGCCGGCGTCGATTCGCGGCAGGCTCGCGAGCAGCGCCGCGGTCCGGGTCTGCAGCTGCAGCCCGTCGCCGCCCAGCAGCATCAGGGTGCGCGCGACGCTGCCCTCGGAGGCCCTGGCCGCCTCGCGCAGCGCCGGCTCGGCTCCGTTCATGCCGGTGGCCTCGGCCGCGGCGCTGATGACGTCGTCGGTCGCCAAGGCCCGCAGCGCCAGCCGGCGGCAGCGCGATTTGATGGTGGCCAGCACCCGCGCCGGCGCGTGGCTGACCAGCAGGAACAGCGACTGCTGCGGCGGCTCCTCGAGGATCTTCAGCAGCGCGTTGGCGGCGTTGGGATTGAGCTCGTCGACGGTGTCGACGATGCAGACCCGCCAGCCCTCGACCGCCGCCGTCGAGCCGAAGAACGAGATCGTCTCGCGGGTTTCGTCCACGGTGATGACGGTGCGCAGCACGCCCTTGTCGTTGGCCGAGCGCTCCAAGGTGAGCAGCCCGCCATGGGCCTCGGAGGCGATCAGCCGGGCCACGTGATCATCCGGGTCCACGTACAGCGAGCCGGCGGTACGTACCGCGTCCGACGCAGGATCACGGTGGGTCAGCACGAAGCGCGCCATGCGGTAGGCCAAGGTGGCCTTGCCGATGCCTTGCGGGCCGCCGATCAGCCAGGCATGCGCCATCCGGCCGCTGCGATAGGCTGACAGCAGCGCGGCCTCGGCCTCGCGATGGCCGAACAAGGCGCTGGTCTCGCGGGGATGGCGGACCGCGATCTCCGGCTCGACCTTGCGTGCGCTCATGAGGCGGCCGCCACTTCCGCGAACAGCCGCTCGCGCACGGCGTCCCAAACGAGTTGCGAGACCGTATCCGCGCTCGCCGTGGCGTCGACCAGCACGCAGCGCCGGGGATCCTCGGCGGCGATCTTGTGAAAGGCGTCGCGCAGCCCCTTGTGGAACTTGATGTCCTCGCCTTCGAACCGGTCCGGCGCGCCGCTGCCGCGCCGCGCCGCGGCGCGCTGCAGGCCGACCTCGACGGGCACGTCGAGGATCAGCGTCAGGTCCGGCTTGAGGTCGCCGATCGTGACCCGCTGCATCGCATTGAGCACATCGGGCGCGACCTTGCCCTGGCTGCCCTGGTAGGCCCGGGTCGAATCGAAAAAGCGATCGCACAACACCCAGCTTCCCTGGTTCAGCGCCGGGAGAATCACGTTGCGCACATGGTCGTCGCGTGCGGCGGCGAACAGCAGCGTCTCGGCCTCCGGCCCCAGCAGCTTGCCCATGCCCGACAGCACGAGGTGGCGCATGATCTCCGCGCCCGGCGATCCCCCGGGCTCGCGGGTCAGGACGACGCGCACACCCTCCTTCTGCAGACGGTCCGCCAACATCTTGATCTGCGTGGATTTTCCGGCGCCCTCGCCACCCTCGAAGGTGACGAATCGGCCGCGGCCCGGACCACGTTTCAAAGCTGAATCCGCCATGTCTCTAGAGCTTCTCGGCCCCGGCGCGGAACATCCCGATCACGAGCTCGCTGACCCCATCGATCGCACGCCGCATCGTGGATCCCCTGCCCACCGCCTCCGCAGCATAGACAGGGGCCTCCATGGCGATATTGGGGCCGCGCCAGACCCTGACAACCCCGACCTTCTGCCCGGGCTCGATGGGAGCCCTGACCGGGCCACTGTAGATGATGCGGGCGATCAGCTTGTCGCCGCCGTTCTTCTGCACCATGACCTTGACCGGCACCGGGCTCGACAGCTTGACCGAGCGGCTCTCGCCGCCGAACACCTTGGCGTAGCCGATCGGCTGCTCCGCCGCGAACAGGGTGCGGGTCTCGAAATTGCGGAAGCCCCATTCCAGCATCTTCTTGGCCTCGGTGGCGCGGTCCTCGGAATCCTCCAGGCCATTGACGACCACGATCAGTCGGGTGCCGTTCTGCACGGCCGAGCCGACCATGCCGTAGCCGCCTTCCTTGGTGTAGCCGGTCTTGAGGCCGTCGGCGCCTTCCATCGCGTTCAGCAGCGGGTTGCGGTTCTGCTGCCGGATCTTGTTCCAGGTGAATTCCTTCTCGCCGAAGATCTTATAGAACTCCGGGAAATCCAGGATGATGTGCCGGGCGAGCATGGCGAGCTCGCGCACCGTCATCTTGTTGCCGGGATCCGGCAGCCCGTTGGAATTGGCGAAGGTCGATCTGGTGAGGCCGAGCTCGCGCGCCCGCTTGGTCATGTAGTCGGCGGCGAAGATCTTCTCGTTGCCGGCCATGCCCTCGGCGAGCGCAATGCAGGCGTCGTTGCCGCTCTGGATGATGGCGCCGTGCAGGAGGTCGCTCACCGACACCTTGCTGTTGAGCGCGGCGAACATCGTCGAGGTGCCGGAGGGCGCCCCGCCCCGGCGCCAGGCGTTCTCGCTGATGCGGTATTCGTCGTTGAGCTTGATCGTGCCGTCCTTGACCGCGTTGAAGACCACCTCGGCGGTCATCAGCTTCATCATGCTGGAAGGCGCCCGCAGCTCGTCCGCATTCTTCTCGAACAGCACGCTGCCGCTGTTGGCCTCCACCAGGATCGCGGTCGGCGCATCGCCGTCGAAGCCGCCATCCTCCTTGCGCGCGCCCTGGACGCTCTGGTTGGCGGCGTAGAGCACGCCGCTCCAGCCGACGGCGAACGCCGCGGCCAAGGCGATGAGCGCACGCGTCACCCGTCCGGACGTGAAACCGGAGCGACGCGGCGGTAAGGTCATGACATTCATCGGCTAAGCTCTGGAGCGCACTGAGATTCTAGCAGTTGCGGGGGGTGCAAACAACTCGGCAATCCGCGGATCCGTCCGCTGTCCCGGGATTTGCACGGCTCATCGCGCGGTGCGATACGTCCAGGGCCGGCAATCACAAGTCGAGCAACCAAGGGGGAAACGGTGTCATCGACGCGGACCATCAAGGCCAACGGAATCGAGCTGTTCGTGCGCGAACAGGGCGAAGGCCCGCTTGTCGTGCTGTGCCACGGCTGGCCCGAACTGTCCTATTCGTGGCGGCACCAGATCGTGGCGCTGGCCGAGGCCGGCTATCGGGTGGTCGCGCCCGACATGCGCGGGTTCGGCCGCTCGCAGGCGCCAGCAGACATCGCCGCCTACTCGATCTTCGACACCGTCGGCGACATGGTGGCACTGGTCGAGGCGCTCGGCGAGGACACCGCCGTCATCATCGGCCACGACTGGGGCGCGCCGGTGGCCTGGCATGCGGCGCTGTTCCGGCCGGACCTGTTCACGGCCGTCGCCGGACTGAGCGTGCCGCCGCCGCTTCGCGGCCGCGGCCGGCCGCTCGACACGCTCCGCGCCGGCGGCATCGAGAACTTCTACTGGCAGTATTTTCAGACGCCGGGCGTCGCCGAGGCCGAACTCGAGCGTGACGTCGCGCTGACGATGCGCACGATGCTGGCGCGTGGCTTCTCCGACCCGCAGTCGCTGTTCGTCGCGCCGGACAAGGGCTTCCTCGGTGCGGCGAACCCCGCCCTGCCTCTGCCGGCGTGGCTGAGCGAAGCAGACCTCGCCGAGTTCATCGCAGCCTATCGCACCTCCGGCTTTCGCGGTGGCCTAAACTGGTATCGCAACATCGACCGCAACTGGGAGCTGACCGCGCCATGGCAGGACGCCCAGATCCGCCAGCCGTCGCTGTTCATCGCGGGCAGCGCGGACGCGGTGGTGACGGGGCTGATCGGCGCCAAGCGCGTTCAGGACATGGCGCGCGTGCTGCCGGATCTCCGGCGCAAGCTGATCATCGACGGCGCCGGCCACTGGATCCAGCAGGAATGCGCCGCCGAGGTGAACGCGGCGCTGATCGCGTTCCTGCGCGAGGTGGCTCCGGCTCGTTAGCGCGCGAGCGGCAGCTCCATCATGCGATGCGACGCTGTCGCGTTGTCCGCCACGTCGCGGAAGCCCAGTCGGACGTAGAACCTTATCGCGTCGTCATTCGTGGTTGCGACCGCGAGCGAAAGCACCGCGGCGCCCTGCTCCCGTGCGGCGGTGGCGACCGCCTGCATGATCTCGCGCCCGACACCCGCGTTGCGCGCGCCAGGCAGCAGCGCGAGATCCACCACGTGCCATTGTGACGCCGCGCGGTCGAGCAGCAGCCGCCCGACCGGCGCGGCGTCGCGGAGAATGATCAGCGACTGCGCCGCCGGACACTGCGCCGCATGGCTTGCGAGCTGGGCGCGATACTGCTGCGCCAGCACGAGATCGAGCATCGCCGGCGGCAGACCGGCCGCGGCGAGCTGCGCACCTTTGACGGAACCAAAGAGGTCACGCAGGAACGGCTCGTCGGCCGTCTCGGCCGACCGCAGCCGCAAGCGAACGTCCGGTGAGACGACGTCGATCCCGAGCGTCACTCCGAGCCTGCTCGGCTCAGGAGTTGTTGAATGACGGGAAGATGCCCGCATAGCAGATGCACCAGATCAGCGCCTGGGTCGGCTGCATGTTGTCGTGCGGAATGCTCTGCCCGTTCGGTGTGACCGCATTGACCGCGAGCGTCGTATTGCCCGGCGGCGCAAGGAACCCGTTGAAGCTGGGATCGATCGCCACGATGCCCACGCCCGTGCCCGGCCCTGGCGTGGCATTCGCGGCCGCCTTGCTGCCGAGCTGCAAGGTATGGGTGTGCGCGGGCATCTCGGCCGTGGTCAGAAAGGCGGTGCTGGTCCCCATCGCCTCACCGATGACGCGCGGCTGCAGACCGGGGCCGTCGCCCTGCCCGTTGGTGATCGCGCCGCTCAGATTCGGCAGGGCGAAATTGGTGGTGCCGTTGCCGCCGTAATAGGTGCCGATCAGCGCGAACAACGGCGTATACCGCTGGATCGGAAGCAACTGGCCGAAGCACGGCAGCCACGCGCTGTTGAAGCCGTCGGCTGCAAAGGTGAACGGAAAGGCCTGGATTTCGCCGACGAAGGGGTCTGACACGACGTCTCTCCTGAGGAATGCGCAATAGAGCCGATCGAACGCGAAGGCGTCAGCCCGGCGACGGGAAGATGCCGTTGATGCAGATGCAGTAATTGCCGACGACGGTCGGCATGATGTTGTTGTGAGCGACGCCCTGCCCCGACGGCCCGACGCAGGCCGCCATCACTTCGTAGGTCCCGGCGTCAGCACTGGGCGCGTAGAGATTGCCCGCTGTCGCGGTTCCCAGGAGGGTACTGGTCCCCGGCTGTGCCGTGTCGGCGACGGTGGTCGACGCCAACAAAGCGTGGCTGTGCGTGGGCATCTCGGTCGTGATCAAGGTGTGCTCGTCCTCACCGTCCAGTTGCCCCAGCAGATAGGATGCGCCGCCGGGCGGCGTGCCCTGCCCGATCGGAACGCGGCCGCGCAGGTCCGGCAGATTGAAGGTCTGGACCCCGTCGCCACCAAACGTCGTCCCGATGACCGCATAGAGCGCATCATAGTTGGCGATGGACAATGCGCTTCCGTCGCAGGCCAGCCAGCCATCCGGTATGCGCGGAAAGCCGAACAGCCTGATCTCGCCGAGAAACGGGTCTGACATCCCGACATCCTTTCAAGTGCGGTGGGCGCCGCGAAGCGGGCGCGATGCGGCGGATTGCGACGATGGTGAGAAACGTGAGCGCCGAGCCGTCTCAGTTGCGCGAAGGGTAAACCCCATTCAGGGCGATCAGATAATTGATCACCAGATAGGGCTGCATGTTGTTGTGGGGCTGCCCGCCGCCGATATCGACGATGTTGGTGCTGAGCGACAGCGGCACCGCGTTCGTCCCAGCGGTGGTGAAGATCAGCTTGGGATTGTCTGGCGGGAGCTTGTTTGTCGCGAACACGTTGTTGGCCGCCGACGCTCCACGCCCAGTACCATCGTTGCTGGACGCCTGGATCTGGTGATTATGGGTCGGCATCTGCGCCGTCGTGAGCGTCACCGTGGTCTCGCCGCTGACCGTGCCAGCGGGAAACTGGCCGCTGCCGCCGGTCGAGCCGAGGATAGCCCGTCCGCGAAGATCAGGCAGTGCGAACGTCGTGACACCATTGCCGCCGTAATAGGTGCCGAGCAGGGAGAACAATGCCTGATTCGTCTGGATCGCCAACAGCGCACCGTTGCAGAACGCCCACCCCCTCGGTGGCTGGCTTCCAGCAAATGGCATGATTTGCCCGAGCACAGGCGTAACCGGCATGCGTTCCTCCAAATGATTTTGTGCAATTCAACCAGACAACAAAGCGCGTCGCGACGAAACGCGGACAACCGACGCGTCCAGTATTCGTCATGTGCAATTCGAAAGTGTCACGCATCCAACGGGAACAGTCAAGCATGAACCCGCAGGGGATGTGGGGGGATTTTCGCGAGACCTGCCCCGAATCAGCACGCGGAAAGGTCGCAGTGTTGCGGGCGCGCAACTAAGTTCGGGAAAGGCCGCGCGCGTGCAGCGGTTCCGTGCATCACTGGCTTGCGGCACAGGGGAAACAAAGCTTAATCAACGGTAAGTTTTCGGTAATCTTTATTGCAGTCGCAGAATATTTGGGACCGCGGCCGAGGTCGACCCGCGGTCTCGGGGAAGCGCAGGGGCAAGGTGCAGCTTTTCGCGATCATGATTGGCGCGTGGAGGACGTCGTTTCAGCGGTTTCTGACTCGCTGGTCGTCGGCCGTCAGCAACGTCAGAACGTTGGCGGTGACGACCTTTGTCGTTCTCGCGGCCATGGGCGCGTCGATCTCATCGGCGCAGGCGGTCTGCGATCTGACCGTCAATTCGACCACCGGGGCCACGATCACATTCAATTCCGTGTCACAGGTCTATCACCTGTGTCTCACCGTGGTTGGCACTCCCAACACCGGAGACGATGCCGTTGTCTACGGCTTGTACTCCGTATCCGGCACGAATGCGAACACCCAGCTGCCCATCGCCGGCACGAGCTCGAGTGCCTATTCCGACTACAGCCCGACCACGAGCAAAGCCAATTACACCCTGCATCCAAGCAGTGGAAACGACAATGGGCAGAGCGCGAATACTGGTCAGGCTCAGATCAACATCACTCTGAACAGCCTGACGGGCGGCGGCCAGGATACGATCACGCTGTTTTATGCGTCAGACTGTAGCGACTTTCTCGTAACCTGCTCAGGCTCTGGAACGGCGCTCACCTCTTGGACCATTACGGTCAACCTGCCCGGCCCGACCGCGACACAGTCCATCGCGTCGAAAGCGCTGACCGTCAACACCGCGACGACCTCGTTCACGCCGGTCACCGGCTCCGGCGGCACCGCGCCGCTCAGCTATGGCATCGCGCCGTCGCTGCCGACCGGTCTTTCGTTCAACACGTCCACGGGTGCGATCACCGGCACGCCCACGATCACCAGCACCGCGACCACCTATACGGTCACCGTCACCGATGCCAACAGCGCCACCGCCAGCAACACGTTCAGCCTGACGGTCAACGGCGCGGTCACGGCGACGCAGGCGGTCGCCTCGAAGACGTTGACGCAGAACCACGCGACGACCTCGTTCACGCCGGTCACCGGCGGCGGCGGCACGACGCCCTACACCTATAGCATCTTGCCGTCGCTGCCCTCCGGTCTCTCGCTCAATACGTCGACCGGCGCGATCACGGGCACGCCGACGGCCACGAGCGGATCGACGACGTACACGGTCACCGTCACGGACGCGAACAGCGCGACGGCCTCGAACACCTTCAGTCTCGCCGTCAATGCGGCCGTGACCGCGACCCAGTCGGTCGCATCGAAGATATTGACGCAGAATGCGGCTGCGACCTCCTTCACGCCCGTGATCGGCGGCAACGGCACCCCGCCGCTCACCTACGGCGTGTCGCCGACGCTGCCCTCGGGCCTCTCGCTCGACACCAATACCGGCGCGATCACGGGCACGCCGACCGTGAGCAGCGGTGCAACCACCTATACGGTCACCGTCACCGACGCCAACAGCGCCACGGCCAGCAATACCTTCAGCCTCACGGTGAACACCGCCGTCACCGCGACGCAGTCGGTGAGCTCGGCCACCGTCACCGTGAACACGGCCATCACGCCATTCACACCGGTCACCGGCGGCGGCGGCACGACGCCGCGGACCTATGCGATCGCGCCGACCTTGCCGACCGGTCTCAGCTTCAACACCAGCACCGGCCAGGTCAGCGGCACGCCGACCGTGACCAGCAGCACGACCACCTATACGGTGACCGTGACGGATGCCAACAACGGGACCGCCACCAACACCTTCCAGCTGACCGTCAATGGTCCCGTGAGCGCGACGCAGGCGATCGCCTCCAAGGCGCTGACACAGAATACAGCAGCGACCTCGTTCACGCCGGTCACCGGATCGGGCGGCACGCCGCCGCTCTCCTACGCCGTTGCCCCCGGTCTGCCGACGGGCCTGACGCTCAACACCTCGAGCGGCGCGATCACGGGCACGCCAACCGTGACCAGCGGCGCGACCACCTACACGGTCACGGTGACGGATGCCAACAGTGCCACGGCCAGCAACACGTTCAGCCTGACGGTGAACAGCGCGGTGACCGCAACGCAGGCCATCGCCTCGCGGACGTTTACCGCCAACCAGGCGATCACCGCCTTCACGCCGGTCACGGGCGGCGGCGGCACGGGCGCATTGTCTTATTCAATCTCGCCGAGTCTGCCCGCCGGGCTGAGCATCAACACTTCCACCGGTGCGATCTCGGGCACGCCCTCGACCAGCGCGGCGACGGCGACCTACACCGTGACCGTCACCGACACCAACAACGGGACCGCGACGAACACCTTCAGCCTGACCGTCAACGGCGCCGTCAGCGCGACGCAGTCGATCGCGGCGAAGTCCCTGACCGTGAATGTCGCCGCGACATCCTTCACCCCGGTGACCGGGGGCGGCGGCACGTCGCCGCTGACTTATGCCATCGCACCGACCCTGCCCGCCGGTCTCAGCTTCAACACCTCGACCGGTGCGATCACGGGAACGCCGACGGCGATCAGCTCGGCCACGACCTATACGGTCACCGTGAGCGATGCCAACAGCGCCAGCGCCAGCAACACGTTCAGCCTCACGATCAATGGCGCGGTGACCGCGACGCAGGCCATCGCGTCCAAAGGCCTGACCGTGAATACGCCGGTGGCGTCCTTCACGCCGGTGACCGGCGCCGGGGGCACGTCGCCGCTGAGCTATGGCATCGCGCCGGCGCTGCCCGCGGGTCTCACCTTCAATACGTCCTCGGGCGCGATCACGGGCACGCCGACCGCGACCAGCGGCGCGACGACCTATACGGTCACGGTGACCGACGCCAACAGCGCCACGGCGACCAACACGTTCAGCCTCGCGGTCAACGGCGCCGTCAGCGCGACGCAGGCGATCGCCGCGACGACGCTGACCGCGAACCACGCCGTCACGCCATTCACGCCGGTCACGGGCGGCGGCGGCACCGCGCCGCTCACCTACTCCGTCGCGCCGACGCTTCCGGCCGGACTGACCCTCAACACGGCCAACGGCAGCATCTCCGGAACGCCCACGGTGACCATTGCCGCGACGACCTTCACCGTGACCGTGACCGACGCCGCCAACGCGACCGCGACCAACACATTCAGCCTGACCATCAACGGCGCGGTGACGGCGACGACGGCGGTGCCGTCGAGCGCGCTGCCGATCAACCAGGCGGTGACGCCGTTCACGCCGGTAGCCGGCTCGGGCGGCACGGGTGCGCTGGTCTTCGCCGTTTCGCCGGCCCTGCCCGCCGGCCTCAGCTTCAACACCAGCAATGGCCAGATCACCGGCACGCCGACGGCGCCGGCGGCAATGACCACCTATACGGTCACCGTGACCGACACCAACAGCGCCTCGGCCACTGCCACCTTCAACCTGTCGGTGGGCCAGCTGGTCACGACGGTCGCGCTGACCTCGTCGCAGAATCCGAGCCAGTTCGGCCAGCCCGTGACGTTCACGGCCACCGTTTCAGCGTCGGGCGGCACGCCGACCGGCACGGTCACCTTCAACGACAACGGCTCGCCGATCGGCACGGTGACACTGGCTGGAGGCGTCGCGACCTTCGCCACCTCAACGCTCGCCGTCGGCAGCCACACGGTCACCGCAAGCTATGCCGGCAGCGCGCTGTTTACCGCGAGCACATCGCCTGCCCTCGCCCAGACCGTCAACGTGCCCGTCGACAGTGTGCGGCTGCGCTCGCTGCAGCAGACGGTCAGCAAGCTGGTGGCGCAGAACTCGGGACAGGCGATCTCCGGCGCGATCGATGACGCGATTGCCGACGGCTTCAGTGATGGCGGTCCGTTCATGTCGCCGGGCAACATGCGCATGCGCTTCAACTTCTCAGCCGATCCACGCGACCAGGACGAGCCGGCGCCGACCTCGGACCGTGCCGCGGCCGGCGGGAGCGACGCCTATTCCTCCCTGCTGCCCGGCCGGGAGCCGCCGCGAGGCCGCAGCCGCGGGCGTGTCGACGATGCCTTCGCGGCCATCGACCGTGGCGACAAAAAGCAGGCTGCGCCGAGATGGCACGAGCAGAAGGAGTGGCTGCTGTGGGCTGATGTCCGCGGCACCGGTGTCGATCGCTTCGGCACGACCAACAACGGCGGCATCACCCAGGCCAACCAGGTCTCGCTGTACGGGCAGCAGCTCAACGCGATGATGGGGCTGACCTACCGGGCGACGCCGAGCTTCCTGGTCGGCGTGCTCGGCGGCTACGAGACGTTCAGCTACACCCAGCAGGAGATCAACGGAAAGCTCAAGGGCGACGGCTGGACCACCGGCGCCTATCTCGGCTGGAAGATCGTCCCCACCCTGCGCTTCGACGCCGCCGTCGCCTATTCCGGCATCGGCTATGACGGCAGCGCGGGGACGGCCCAGGGCAATTTCAGCGGTCAGCGCTGGATGCTGTCGACCGGCCTGACCGGCAGCTACAAATTGGCCGGCGTGGTGCTCGAGCCCTCGACCAAGGTCTATGCGCTGTGGGAGCATCAGAACGCCTACACCGACTCGCTGGGCACGCGGCAGGGGACGAATGATTTCGCCAGCGGCCGCGCCTCCGGCGGCCTGCGTGCCGCTTACCCGGTCGCTTGGCTCGACAGCGGCGTGCTGCTGACCCCGTTCCTCGGCATGTATGGCGACTACTACTTCACCAAGGAGGACGCCAACACGCTGGCCGCCGGCGCGCTCGCCTCGACGCCGCTGCTGCAGGGCTGGTCGGCCCGCTTCACCGGCGGGCTCGGCATCCAGACGGAGGGCGGCGCCGGCGTCGGCCTCGGCGCAGAGTATGGCGGCATCGGCGGCAACACCCGGGTCTGGACCTTCTCGGCCAGGGCGCGCGTGCCATTCACCGCCCGATAGGCCCCTCCCGGCAGGACTTTTCCCAACAGGACTTTTCGCAACAGGTCCTTTCGCAAAAGGTCTTTTCGCAAAAGGTCTTGGCGGCTCGGTCGAATCGAAACCGCCCCGGCGAGGGACGGCTGGTTCGACGTGCGAGATCGTATTCCGTGAGCGTATTGCGTGGATCAGTACAGGCCGCGGCCGCCGAGGATCTCGCGGGCCTCATCCGAGCCGTCGTATGCGCTGGTCGGCGTCACGTAACGGCCGGCCTGATCGTAGGACACGGCACGCGGATTATCGAGGCTGCGTCCGCGGCTCCGGCTGGAAGCCGACATCTCCGACGTCGCCGCGACCGACGCCAGGTCGGCGGAGGTGTTGCCGAGTGTGTAGGGACGCCCCTCGGGCAGCGGGACTTCGCCGCGAATCGGACGACCTGCGCCGATCTCGGGAACGAACGGCTTGGCGGAGGCGACACGGACCAGGGACGGCGCCGGCGCCGGGATGCCGGTGCGCAGGGTCGCCATCAGCTGGGTATCGTCGGACCCTTCGAGAGGCGCACGACCGACATATTCGACGCGGACGCGGGCGATGCCGCTGCCCTTGAACTCGAGCAGATCGGCGGCCTTGTTGGAGACGTCGATCAGCCGGTTGCCGTGGTACGGGCCGCGATCATTGATGCGGACGATGAGCGATTTGCCGTTGGCGAGATTGGTGACGCGGGCGTAGCTCGGCAGCGGCAGGGTCGGATGGGCGGCCGTCAGCGACGTCATGTCGAAGACCTCGCCATTGGCGGTCAGCCGGCCGTGAAAATCATCGCCATACCAGGAGGCCAAGCCCTCGGCGCGGTAGTTGGTGTCCTCTTCGGGAACATAGGTCTTTCCGGCCACGGTATAGGGCTTGCCGACGCGGTAGACGCCGCCGCCCTTCGGCACCGGCTCGCCGAATCCGACGACGCGCGGGCTCGACGATACGCCGTATTTCGGATCGACCTTGCTGGCGAACTTGTTGGACGAGGCGCAGTTCGCGACCATCAGGCAGGCGAGGACGGCGACGGCACTGCGCACCGCTCTCTCGACCGGATCTGTTTGACCAATCCCCATCGACCCCAATTACCAATGAGCCGGTCGCAGCCGAGCCATCCCATCAGGCCCCCGCGTCCCGGCTTGTCCCCGAGTCGCATCCCCGCAACTCAATGCACAAGGATAACGCAACCCGAACACGGCGGAAATGGGGTGGGCCCCGCCGTGGTTAACCGGAGCTTTCCAGCGGTTGTGACGCGGACCATGGCCGCCCAGGCGTGCACTCCGCTGCGCCACTGTGTTGCGAGTGCACCTTTTTGGACACATATGTTGCGTGAAATCCTCACTTGGGAGTGTTCTCATTTCGCGGGACCTGAATCATTTTGACTGTGCGGGGCTGCACGTCGTTTGCTTCACGTGGGGCGCAACAGGGTGTGTTCGCTATGATCGAAGCAATGACGGCAGTGATGGGCTTGGTTGGCGCCGGGATCTTCCTTGCTCATGCGTTTGAAGGGGTCCGCTCGCGGGCCTGATTCCGGACGGATCGGACAGCCGACGCCATGGTCGGCTCTCGTCCGTTTCAATGTTTGCGTCCGCTTCAATAACGACACTTCAGGAGCATCCCTGAAGCCGGAAGTTTCGACCAGCAGATCATCCAGACCGCTCGTCGCCCGGCCCTCGGTTTTCTCCGGCCGGTGTGAGGTCGGACCGGTAGCGCAGCCGCAGCAGGTGGCCCATGCGACACCAAGATCTACGACATCAAGCGTTGCGACATCAGGACTTGCTCTCGGGCAGCTTTCTCGCCCTGGCAGCGCTGAGCACCGCAGTCTTGTGCTCCGGCCTGATGGCCTTTGCGCTCAGGTGAGCGTGGGCTTTGAGCTGAGGCCGTCCTGGCAGGCGTGAATGCGCCGTTGACGAGCCGCAAGCCCGCACCCTAAACAAGGATCGCGTCGATCCCGCGCCGCCGTGGCGTGGACGTCGCCGACGTCCCGGACACGACGCCGGATGGAAGGGTGGCCGAGTGGTTTAAGGCACCGGTCTTGAAAACCGGCGTGCCCGCAAGGGTACCGTGGGTTCGAATCCCACCCCTTCCGCCAAGGCAATTGATTTCACTAGTGAACTTCCGGTCGCGGGGCAAATCCCCAGCGTCCTCCCCGGACCGCCGGGGCTTCCGTATGACCCCGAAGCGATGCGGCGCGCTTTTTGGCTAGCGTGCTAGAGGTCGAGGCCGTTGTCGTCCGGAACGTCGAGGGAGCCGAGGCCTAGAAACTCTCTTCCTTCCGGAGTCACGCGGTTTAGCACTCCGGCTCCGAACACATCCTCGAACATATTCGCTAGTACTCTGCGGCCTGCGTGTCTCAGTTCGCTATCGAGGGTCGGAAAATCGTAGGTGCCGCGGTAGATGTTCAAGTAAGACGAGATCGTACGCCACAAGCCGATTGAGGCTTGTTGAAAGCCGACGCGTTCCTTGCGCAGATTATCGAAGCTGAACTCCTCCTCCAGTTTCTGCTGGATCTTCGCAATTTGCTTTCGTCCCACGCGTTTGACGTACCCACCGACCGCGTCTGCGTAGAGGAGCTCGAGACCCAAGAAAGTGACGGCTTGTTTCGGTGCGACGATTTGGCTTTTTGATCCCTCACCACCCAGATCGGGAATGGTGAGCCCTTGGTTTCTCAATTGCGATCTGACGAAGTCGAAGCCATCTTCTGCTAGCGCCTTCGAATGAAAGAACAGCAGCAGATCGTCGGCATAACGCACCATTTCGATCTGTGCCGCACGGAACGATGCATCAAAGTCTTTGAGCACGAGGTTGGCGAGTAACGGTGAAAGGGGCATGCCCTGTCGCAAGCCCACGCCCGGGACGATGCCTTGTTTCTTCAACTTCGGTCTCGTGTACTTTGTCGCCTTTATCTCGCAGTCGACGAAAGAATGTACAAGAGGCGTAATGCTACTACCCCTAAGCGCTGCGCTGACTCGGTGTTTTGCTTCTCGCCTAGGAATGCGATCGAAGAACGCCTCGATATCTGTTTTTAAGCACCACTCATACTTTTGCCTTAGCTCCAGCGCGCGGGCAATCGCGTGAGCTGTGCCGCGGCCTCGCACGAAGCCATAGGAGAATTCGTTCTCTATGGAGAGCTTGTCCTTGGTGACCAGATAGTCAACGATCGCTCTTTGCACGAGGCGATCGCGAATGACCGGAATACAGATCAACCGATCCTTGTCTGAGTGTTGCTTAGGTATGAAGATGGCGCGCAGCTTGGACGGATGGTATCTGCCGCTGCGCAGATCAGCGGCCAGTGCAGCGAGGCGATCTTCGAGACGATGGGAAAACTGCTCAGCGGTGAGGCCGTCGACGCCAGGGCGTCCAGGATTGGAAGTAGCGTCCCGCGAGTCTCTCCAGGCAGCAAAGAGATTCTTCTTAGACAGTATCTTCGCTGGTTTAGGATAGTGCTGAAATTCAGTTCTCCCAGGCGTAGGGTCGAGCAAGGGTGCACCTAAGCCTGATTGAACTGGCGCCAACCGATGGTCCGAGACCAATCTTTTGGCTGTTGGAGCTTTGCTGCTGGCGCGCTCTCGCGCGACGCGCTCGGCACCTCACAAGTCTCCGGCTAGGAGGTCGCTGTAAGCTAGAAACGGTCACCAATACATCCAAGATAGCGCTCCACCCTTGATTCTGCAACCAAGGCGAGTGGCGTTACCGCAGTTATCCGCCTCTATTTAGGAGCAGTAGTTTGATAAACGACGGCGTCGTGCGCTCAATGGCTTGCCTGCCGTGCGCGGTGGCCGTTCACCGCGCCGGCCGTCTCGGGCGGCACGCCGACCCGCTCCATCAGTTCGCGAACGTCGCGGATGCGGCTGTCGAGAAGGCCGTGCACCTCGGTCAGCGTCCAGCGCAGCTCATCCACCGCGCCAGGTGCTGCGTCGGGAAAATGCGAGAGATGATAGATCATCTCGTTGAGCACCTGCCGCAGCCCGTACAGGTCGTCGTGGGCGAGCTTCTGGACGTCGAGCTGGCCGAGCAGCCGCTGCACGAAGCTGCGGCGATCGGGCGGCACATGGCGCAGATCGACGAACCGGTTGACGTGGAAGGCGCGCGGCGCCTCGGCGCTGCCGGCCGCGTGCGCCAGCGCGAGGCGCACGCTGTCCGCGTTGAGGTCCTCGGTATCGACGGAGAGCGTGTTCGGGAACAGGCTCTTGTGCCGTTCGATCAAGGCGTGGGTCTTGTCGTAGTACCAGCCGAACTTGTCGGCCAGCGACAGATCCATCCATTGCTGCTTCGACATCTCTCCGAAGTGGACAGCGGTCGGACGCTTGCGCTGCGCGGCCGGCGAGTCGGCGTAGTAGAGGTGGTTCTGCGGCGACAGCGCCGCATTCTCAACCAGGCTTGCGATGCACGCCGCCCGGTCGCGCCGGCGCAGATGCACCAGCGTGACCTGGTCGCCGAGGAGCTCGGCGACGATCGGCAGCACGGCCGCATAGCCGTTGCCGACGACGCAGGCATGGGGGCAATCGAGGATCGTCTGACGAATCTGATCCGCGAAGCTGGGATCGTTGGTTTCCTTGAGCTGGCAGAACAGCTCATTGAGCTCGCTCGACGCCCATTCGTGCACGGCCCTGTCGCCGTTGCCCTGGTTGTCGAACACCTCCTGCATCATCCGCGCCAGCGACGTCGTGCCGTCCCGGCCGGTGCCGACGCACAGCACCCGCAGCGCGGAAGGCGGAGAATTCCTCAAGGCCACGTCACGGCGATTGCCGGAGGGGCGCGTCGCTCCATTGTCCGAGACCACGGCCGGACGCTGGCGCGTCAGCCGGCGAAGCTCCGCGGATGCCGCCTCCCACTCCAGCCTGTAGCCGTCGCGCTCGTCGCGCAGGCGGCCCATGATCACGCCCCTCTCTTCGGTGATGCGCCTGTACCGCTCGCACTCGTCCTTCGCGGCGATCAACTCCGCTTGCAGCGCATCGACGAAGCGTTTCACATCCTCATCGAGGCGGCTTTCGGTGCTGGCGGTGCCAATCCCCAACCGGCCCTCGATCCATCGGCGCAGTCGCACTCTCGACAACAATCATCCTCCAAGACATCGAGCCGAACGGCCTGCTGATCGTCTGCCGTGCGATCGCTGCTGCGAATCAGCACGCCTGCGAAGACCGCCTTGCCGGCTCCGGCTCTCTACGTAATACAATTGCAATGTACATCAAAATGCGTCGCAGTTCGGTTGCAGAAGCAGCGCTGATGGGCCGGGACGTTGCGCGAGCACCCCGCTCGTGCTCGATAAATGTGCACGCCGCTGGAGCCTGCTTTCTCCCGGTCAGGCCGTCAACGCGACCAATCGTCATTCTTATGGTATTAAAATACCGTAGCGCGGTGCGGCCGCGGTGATCATGCGTCACGGCATGCCGCAGGCGCCGCTGCTGCCAACGGACACAGCCGCGGCGACGCCAACTCCGTCGAGCTAGTCCAGTCCGCGCTCGCGACTGAGCCGCACCATCTCGTCGATGAAGATCTGCTTCTGCCTGTCGTCGAGGCTGGTGAAGAGCGGCTCCGACGCGTCGGCCACGGCGCGCTGGTCGGCGGCGCGGTCGACCAGGAACTGAGCCTCGTTGCGCATCTGCTCGACGATGTCATCCGGCGGGTCGCGCTTCGACCGCGCGATGCGCAGATCGAGCCTGTCAGCGCCGTTGCGGCCGAGCGCGTGCATCGCATTCGCGAACGGACCCCAGTTCTTCGCCTGCTCTTCCGTCAGGTTCAGCCCGGTCTTCAGCCGCTCGACATTGCTGTCGCTGTTGGCGACGATCTGTTCGGCCGTGAGTTGCGGGGCGCCTGGCTGCGTCAGCATCGGCGTCGCCTTGGCGACCTTGCTCGTCTTCGCCGCCTTGGAAGGCTTCGCCTTCCTGGCCTCGGCCGGCGGTGCCGCGGGCTGCGCACTCTGCTGGTCGTTGTTGCCGGTGAACGCCCCGGTCACGCCGGTGACCACGCCGACGACACCGCCGATCGCGCCACCGAGCACACCGCCGACCGGGCCTGCCGCCTTGTTGCCTTCGCGCGCGCCCTGCTCGACGCCCTTGAACAGGCCCTGCGCGGCAGGCTGACGCGGTAGGCCCAGGAGGCCGACGAGGCCCACTGACACTCCTATTGCGATGCATCCGAAAGACCGGCGCCAGATGCCGGCGGGGCTCGTCACCATCAGTTCATGCTCCGTGCAACACGTCCGACCGTCTCGCGACTTGCCGGTCGTGACGGCCATGATTCCAACGAATTCTATCGTTGCCGCACCGCGCAAGTCCATCTGTCGCACGCAGTGCGATGCATCCAACGCGTCCAGCTACATCGATTCCTGTTCTGCCGTGACGCGCTTTGCGCTGCAGCGCTCATCGTTGCGATGCAATCAGTTGCGAGACCTGCGACGATTGTGCCCGCCATTAGTTCTAGGATTCGCCCCACCTGCTTTCTCGACAGCCGCTCGCAATTCTGCTCTGATTGCACCCAAGCGAAATCCATGCGTCGCATGACGCGACGCAACAACTAACAAATCGGATTCGCACCCAAACGCTTGGCTCACCAGGGAGGGAACGCCATGTCACGGAGGAAGCTGAACCGCCGACAATTCGTTGCTGCGACCGCTGCCACCTCGGCGGTCATGATTGCCGCGCCCTATGTGCGCGGCGCCTACGCGGCCGGCAAGCTCTCGATGGGATTCTGGGACCATTGGGTTCCCGGCGCCAATCAGGCTTCGACCGATCTCGTCAACGAATGGGCTGCCAAGGAAAAGGTCGAGGTCCAGATCGACTACATCACCAGCCAGGGCAAGAAGCTCGAGCTCACCATTGCTGCCGAGGCGGCGGCCGGTTCGGGCCACGACATTCTCGCCCATCCCACCTGGTGGCCGCAGGCCTATGCCAATCAGCTCGAGCCCGTCAACGACATCATGGAGCCGATCGTCAAGGAGAATGGCTCCGTCAACGGCACCGTCAAATATCTCGGCCAGGCTGGCGGCAAATGGCTCGCGGTGCCGGCCTGCGTCGGCAGCCAGATCAAGGGCCCTTGCACCCGTATCGATCTGATGAAGAAGCACGCAGGGATCGACGTGCAGGAATTGTATCCCGCCGGCAGCCCGCCGAAGGCCGACAGTTGGACCACCGAGACGTTCCTGAAGGCGGCGGAGGCATGCCACAAGGCCGGCGTGCCGTTCGGCATCGGTCTCGGCGAGACGACCGACAGCGTCGATTCCGCCGGCGCTTTCTTCCAGGCGTTCGGCGCCGATCTCGTCAACGCCAAGGGGGACGTGACGGTCAAGACCGATGAAGTCCGTCAGGCGCTGGAGTTCTACAAGCGGCTGATTGCCGTGCTGCCGCCCGACGTCGCGGCGTGGGACGACGCGTCCAACAACAAATGGCTGGTGTCCGGCAAGGGCGCGATGATCATGAATCCGCCGAGCGCCTGGGCGGTCGCCAAGCGCGATGCGCCGCAGGTCGCCGAGCAATGCTGGACGCACGGGTTCCCGGCGGGCCCGAAGGGACGCTTCGCACCCTTCCTGCCGTACTTCTGGGGCATCTGGGCGTTCTCGAAGAACAAGGAAGCGGCCAAGAGCCTGATCGTCCACCTCTCGAAACCGTCTTCGATCGAAAAGATGGTAGTGGCCAGCGGCGGCTACGACCTGCCGGCCTACGAGAAGCTGACGACGCTGAAGGTGTGGGCCGAGGCGGCGCCGCCAAAGGGGACGCTGTTTCACTATCCCAACCCCTATAATCACCAGACGCTGTCGATCGCAGCCTCCCCTGCTCCGCCCAAGATCGCGCAGCAGATCTATGCACAGGCGACGATGACCAAGATGTGCCTGCGCTACGCCCAGGGCGAGAAGATGGAATCGACCCTCGCCTGGGCCGAAGGCGAGTGCGAAGGCTTCATGCGCAGCTGAGGCATGCTCGAAGCAACGCAGGCGGTCCGCCTCGGCAGGCGGGCCGCCCCCTTTCACCTCGTCAGTGTTTCCCATCCAGTGAGGACCCCGCCTTCGCAGGGGACATCACGAGGAGCCCTTTCTCATGGTTGATGCCGCCATCGGTGAAAACGCCGTCGCCCGCCCCCGCGCGGCCCGTCGCAATGGTCTGCACAGGGCGCTGAAGCGGAAATCGACCGCCGCTTTCCTGATGACGCTGCCGCTGATCCTGCTGATCGTGCTCCTGGTCGTCTATCCCGCCCTGTATTCGGTGCATCTGGCGACCCTGAACAAGTCGATGCAGCGCTTCGTCGGCTTCGGCAATTTCGAGTTCCTGTTCAAGCGCGACACGTTCTGGCTGGTCGTCAAGCAATCCTGCATCTTCGCGATCACCGCCGTCGTCTTCAAGGCGCTGATCGGCTTCATCGTCGCGCATTTCGTCCACAACATCCCGGCCAAGGGCCAGCGCAAATGGCGCGGCATGCTGCTGGTGCCCTGGGTGATTCCGCCGGCGATGAGCACGCTGGCCTGGCTGTGGCTGTTCGACCCGTCCTACAGCGCCTTCAACTATACGCTGTCGTTCTTCGGCATCGGCCCGATCCCGTGGACCGGTGATGCCGCCTGGGCGCGATTCTCGGTGATCCTGGTCAACGTCTGGTACGGCGCGCCGTTCTTCATGATCATGTACCTGGCCTCGCTGAAATCCGTCCCGGACCAGCTCTATGAGGCCGCGGCGATCGACGGCGCCAATTGGTGGCAGCGGATCTGGTACGTGACCCTGCCGATGATGCGCAACATCATCGCCATCACGACGCTGTTCTCGCTGATCGTGACGTTCGCCAACTTCGACATCGTCCGCATCCTCACCGCCGGCGGCCCGCTCGACAAGACGCACATCTTCGCGACCTGGGCGTTCCGCGTCGGCATCGAGGGCAGCGACATTCCGCTCGGCGCCAGCGTCTCGCTGTTCATGGTGCCGATCCTCGCGGTCGCCGCCATCTTCATCCTGCGCGACGTCAACAAGCGGGGGAACGAGTCCTGATGAGCACGATGACCGTCGACAAGGCCGGCCCGACCCGCACCGTCAAATATGGCTCGATGAGCCGCGACCGCGCCTGGGCGCTGCGCTGGTCGTATTTCTTCCTGACGCTGTTCGCGATCTTCTCGCTGGTTCCGCC
Source organism: Bradyrhizobium sp. SZCCHNRI1009 (assembly GCF_032487575.1). Classification (NCBI taxonomy): domain Bacteria; kingdom Pseudomonadati; phylum Pseudomonadota; class Alphaproteobacteria; order Hyphomicrobiales; family Nitrobacteraceae; genus Bradyrhizobium; species Bradyrhizobium sp. SZCCHNRI1009. The sequence continues at coordinate 295,998 of NZ_JAUEUL010000003.1, forward strand.
GCTCTACATGCTGATCACCTCGCTGAAGGGCAGCGCGGAGATCTCGGCGGCGACCAACCCCTGGTGGGTGTTCCACCCGACGCTGGAGAACTATGTCGGGCTGCTCACCTCGAACCAGTTCCTGCGCTTCTTCTTCAACTCCGCCATGGTCTCGATCATCGTCGTGATCATCACCATGCTGATCAGCATTCCGGCCGCGTTCGCGCTGTCGCGGATGAAGTTCTGGGGCTCGGCGACGCTGGCGACCGGCGTATTCCTGACCTACCTGATCCCGGACAGCCTGCTGTTCATTCCACTGTTCAAGATGTTCGCGCTGGTCGGCGACGTCACCGGCATCCAGTTGATCAATCGCTGGTACGTGCTGCTGTTCATCTATCCGACGCTCACCGTGCCGTTCTGCACCTGGATCATGATCGGCTATTTCGCCTCGATACCCAAGGAGCTCGACGAGGCCGCCATCATCGACGGCGCCTCCTGGTTGCAGACCTTGACGCGGATCTTCATCCCCGTCGCCCTGCCCGGCCTGATCGCCGCGACGATCTTCGCCTTCACCGTCTCCTGGGCGCAGTTCCTGTATCCGCTGGTGTTCACGACCTCGACCGACCAGCTGGTGCTGCCGGTCGGCATCGTCACCACCCTGATCAAGGGCGACGTCTTCAACTGGGGACAGATCATGACCGGCGCGCTGCTGGGCGCGGCGCCGCCGCTGATCATCTACGCGTTCCTGATGGACTATTACATTGCCGGGCTCACGGCCGGCGCGACCAAAGGCTGATGACGGGGGTTGATCACACATGGCTGAAGTGAGCTTGCGCAAGGTCGTGAAGCGTTATGACGACGTCGAGGCGGTCAGGGGCATCGATCTCGATATCGCAGACCACGAGTTCGTCGTGCTGGTCGGCCCGTCCGGCTGCGGCAAGTCCACGACATTGCGGATGATCGCAGGGCTCGAGGACATCTCCGATGGAGACATCACCATTGGCGGCGACGTCGTCAACGACGTGCCGCCGAAGGACCGCGACATCGCCATGGTGTTCCAGAACTACGCGCTCTATCCGCACATGACGGTGGCCGAGAACATGTCGTTCGGGCTGCGCCTGAAGCATTATCCGAAGGCCGAGATCAAGAGCCGCGTCGCGGAGGCCGCGCGCATGCTCGACATTGCCGATCTCATCGACCGCAAGCCGAAGCAGCTGTCCGGCGGCCAGCGCCAGCGCGTGGCGATGGGCCGCGCCATCGTGCGCAATCCCAAGGTGTTCCTGTTCGACGAGCCGCTGTCGAACCTCGACGCCAAGCTGCGCGTGCAGATGCGCATCGAGATCAAGAAGGTGCACCAGAAGGTCCGCACCACGACCGTCTACGTCACCCACGACCAGGTCGAGGCGATGACCCTGGCCGATCGTGTCGTGGTCATGAACAAGGGCCGCATCGAGCAGATCGGCACGCCGAACGAGCTGTACCACAATCCGGCGACACGCTTCGTCGCCGGCTTCATCGGCTCGCCCGCGATGAACTTCGTGCCGTGCCGGCTCGAGGAGGCCAATGGCCGGCTCCACATCCGCCTCACCGATCGGATCGCCTTTCCGCTGCCGCCCGCGCGCGCCGCGCGCTATCAGTCCGTGTCACGGAATGAGCCGCTGCTGCTCGGCATCCGGCCGGAGCACATCACCGAGACCAAGCCGCATGCGGAGCCTGGGATCGAGCCGTTCGAGGCGCTGCTCGACGTCACCGAGCCGATGGGCATGGAGACGCTGGTCTACTTCACCCTCAACGAGACGCCGGTCTGCGGGCGAGTCAACCCCAATGCCGGCGCGCGGGATGGCAGCCCTCTGCGCATGGCAATGGACCTCAACAACATGCACCTGCTAAACGAGGCGACCGGGCTCGTGATCTGACGAGCACCAGGACGATTCAAGGGCAGGACATGACCACCAGGACGGCAACCAACAAGAACAAGATCCTCGTCACGGAATCCTTCTCGGCCAAGGGACGCGCGCTGCTCGCAGCGCGCGACGACGTCGAGATGATCGAGTTCCCCAACATGATCTCGGCTGCGGATTTCTCCGTGCTGCTCGCCTCCCATGCCCCGGTGCATGGTGTGGCTCTCGGTGCGACGCGCTTCGGCGAGCCGGAGCTCGTCGCTGCCGGCGACATGAAGGTCGTGACCCGGATCGGCGTCGGCTTCGATGCGGTCGACGTGCCGGCGCTGAGCCGCCACAAGGTGCCCTTGATGGTCGCCGGCACCGCGAATTCGCCGTCGGTCGCCGAGCAGGCGCTGTTCATGATGCTGACCTTGGCCAAGCGCGCCAACGAGATGCATGCAATGGTCAAGGACGGCACCTGGGGCTCGCGGCTCGGCGTGCTGCCGTTCGATCTCTACGGCAAGACCGTGCTGATCATCGGCTTCGGCCGCATCGGCACCCGCACCGCCAAGCGCTGCCTGGCGATGGAGATGCAGGTCCTGGTCTACGATCCCTACAAGCCCGCCGCCGACATCACCGCCGCTGGCTGCGAGCAGGTCGCCGACCTCGACGCCGCGCTGCCGCGCGCCGATTTCGTCAGCATCCATTGCCCGAAGACGCCCGAGACCATCGGCCTGTTCAATGCCGCGCGTCTGCGGCTGATGAAGCCGACCGCCTATTTGATCAACACCGCGCGCGGCGGCCTGGTCGACGAGGCCGCGCTGTACGACGCGCTGGTGTCCGGCCGCCTCGCCGGCGCCGGCCTCGACGTGTTCGAGCAGGAGCCGCCGCCGGTCGGCCACGCGCTGCATATGCTGCCCAACGTGATCATGGCCCCGCACGTCGCCGGCGTCACCCGCGAGGCGGTCGACCGCATGAGCGAGCAGACCGCGCGCAACATCCTGAGTGTGCTCGACGGCGAGCCGATTCGGCAGAACGTGATCAATCAGGACGTGCTCTGAATCGCGGGCTGGCGCCCTCTTCCCCACTGATACCTGTGCTCAGTGCTCGAATGATCATGGCCGGGCTTCATGCCGGCCATTCACGTTTGGAGACAAGCCGGCTGAGTCGAACGCCGTCCTGCGGGGATCTTCATCCACCGCTTTGTCGCCCAAATTTGAACGCAATGTTGCATCTCGCCCAGACTTCGCTACAACTGCAGCTATTGGCGTCGGCGTTTGCGCGCGTCAGTAGGAACAGAGGCGATCATGAGTGTTGCGACGGAGCACGCGCTCGCAACGATAGCGAGCATCCTCGACAAGCCGGAATCTGCGAAGCGTGACGACCGGGCGAGCGCGCCTGTTCCCAACTCTCCAGCCAGAAAGGCCACGGGTACGGTGGTCTCATTCGATCAGGCCGACGGCTACACCAAGATCGGTCCCGGCCCGATCTCTGCGATCCGCTTCCGCTGGACCGCGCGGCGCGGCGAGGACGGCTACTATGTCGATGAGACCGTCGGGCCGACCTCGATCGCCGTCAGCAGCGGCCCGATGACGGCCGAAGCCGCCATCGACATGGTCGACACCCGTGCGCGCGAGGCGGCAGAGCGCTTCGAGGCACTGAAGAACGAGATGACCGGCAAGGGTGCGTTTGCTCCGGTCGAACCCGGCCGGACCTAGCGCTCGGTGGCCGCGCATCGTTGAATGATGCGCGGCATTGCCTGGTGGACCAGGAGGCTCGACCGCTGGCGGCGGCCGTGAGCCGATCCGAACGATGCGACCGCCGCCTGCCCCTCGTCCCGCGACACCGCTTCCTGTAAGAAGACCCTCGTCCCACTCAAGCCGAGGTGTCGCCATCATGGGGTTCTTCGATCGTCCGCTGTCCGTCCTGACCGGGCTCGTCCTCGTCTGCAGCCTTGCCGTGCCGGCGGCCGCGGACCAGGCCTCGCGGCTCGACGAGATCGTGCAGCGCGGTAGCTTGCGGGTCGGCATGACCGGCGACTACAAGCCCTTCACCTATCTCGACAAGGCGACCGGCAAATTCTCCGGCTTCGACGTCGACATGGCCGAGTCGCTCGGCAAGGCGCTCGGCGTCAAGGTCGAGTTCGTGCCGACGAGCTGGCCGCAGCTCATGAAGGATTTCGAGGCCGACAAGTTCGACGTCGCCATGGGCGGCGTGTCGATCACGCTCGACCGTCAGAAGAAGGGCTACTTCTCGACGCCGATCATGCGCGAGGGCAAGACACCGATCGCCCGTTGCAGCGACACCTCGAAGTACCAGACGCTGTCCGACATCGACAAGCCCGGCACCCGGGTCGTCGTCAATCCGGGCGGCACCAACGAGCGCTTCGCCCGCGCCAACATCAAGGCCGCCGACATCCGGGTCCACACCGACAACGTCACCATCTTCGACGAGATCGCCAAGGGCGACGCCGACCTGATGATGACCGACGCCTCTGAGACGCGCTACCAGCAGAAACTGCATCCTGGTGTCTTGTGCGCCGTCCATCCAGAGAAGCCGTTCGACTTTTCGGAGAAGGCCTACTGGCTGCAGCGCGACGTGGCGCTGAAGGCGTTCGTGGACCAATGGCTGCACATCTCGACGGAGAACGGCAGCTACCAGGCGATCTACAAGAATTGGTTCGAGTAAATTCTGACGAAGCTGACGGGATGTAGGCTGAATATGCAGCGTTCGATGAATTAGGCAGACTCTCTGCAAGTGCCCCGTGAGAACGTCGGATCGAAAAAGTTAAGGCTTGGCGGAAAACGAAGCAACGTCGCTGTCACGGAGCAGAGCAGACACGCAATCAATATTCCCCGTAAGCGCCGCTCGGCCACGGGAGGAAGGGGATCATTCTCAATCGTGCGCTCCCTGTGTTGTCAAAGATGAAGGGGAATGATCCCCAAGTGAGAAGATCGGTGACAAACGGAAGCAGCAATACCCCGGCGATCATCAAGACCGCCCATCGCCATGGCTGTCTCACCGTGACGAGAAACGCAACAACAGCTAGACCGTAAAGCGGCCAAATAATTGAAGTCGCAATTACGCCGAGGAAGAACGCCGCAGACGGCGAGATCAGAGCGCCCCACGTCCAGCGATGCCAGCCGAGCTTGATGAGCAAGAAAGCGTGGCTAACCGTGTGCCGCTCCACGAACGCGAGCACGATCACGCAAAGCGGCACGAACCAAAGCCAATGCCAGCCTAAGCGCAGTCCCCTACCGGTGGCCTTCGCGGTGTCGCTCATGACCGAATTCTAGCGATCGCCCTTCGCTGTTGCTAGGGGCTGAGTGTCACCTCTGGGCCGGGAGTAGATATACGATGGCCGGTTGTGACCTTAGATCGGACCTCGTGGAGCGTCAGTCTACCCGCCGTGGAATTGCACGCCGAGCCTACCCCGAACGACCCGCACCTAAACGCGATATTCCGGCGTAGTTTCAATGAGAAGACCTCTGTCCAGTCCTCCGGTAGAAAATATTCCACTTTTGTTTTTCAGAATTTCATGCTTTACTGCCGCCATCCCGCCTCGTCGAAGAGGGGCGTTGCGCGCGATCGTCACGACACGCGAGGTGGGGAGGCGACGGCCGCGAGATGCCGAAAGCGTGCTTGCACGCGGACGAACGGCAGATTGCGGACGTGAAGTCGCAGGGTCCTGATACCCCGACGCTGGTATCAAGTCGCGATGGTGCTCAAGGCGCCGCGTGGTGATGGTGGCCAACAAGCCCGGCGCACCAGGGAGACTGCGTATAAGCGTTAAGACCGTCGCGCAGGGAATGCCGGTTGATCGGCAGCACCTGTGGTACCTGCCGCCTGCATTTTTTACGCAGGCGGGCCATGGGTGAGGCCCTCACCCGGCATTCCCTGCGCCCTCTTCTATTCGAGAGGGGCACGACTGATGGAATCACTCGGACGTCATGCGTCGCGAGACAGCAAGGTCATGCTCTAGAGTGTTAGGTGCGGATCGCTCGGGCGACACAAACGGTGTCGTCCCGGCCTCGAGCCGGGACCCATACTCACAGGCCGTCGTTTGTGGCAGGTGCGAAGGTGCAGGCCTGCAGAACAGTCCCGCTGGTGGTTATGGGTCCCGGCTCGAGGCCGGGACGACAGTGGAGCGTGTTGTGAAAGCTCGGCTCATAACCGCGCAGCGAACGGAGTTCAAACAGGCCTCAGCCGTTGCGATACGTGTAGCTGTAGCCGTTGATCGCCGGCGCGCCGCCCAGATGGGCGTAGAGCACCTTCGATCCCTCCGGGAAGTAGCCCTTCTTGACGAGGTCGATCATGCCCTGCATCGACTTGCCCTCGTAGACGGGGTCGGTGATCATCGCCTCGGTGCGGGCGGCGAGGCGAATGGCCTCGTTGGTCTCGGCGCTCGGAACGCCATAGGCCGGATAGGCGTAGTCCTTCAGGATCACGATCTCGTCGTCGCGCACCTTGCGGCCAAGCTCGACCAGCTCCGCGGTGTTGTCGACGATCTGGCGCACCTGGCTGCGGGTCTGCTCGGGCGTGCCGGAGGCGTCGATGCCGATGACGCGGTCGGCGCGGCCGTCGGCGGCGAAGCCGACGATCATGCCGGCCTGGGTCGAGCCGGTCACGACGCAGACGATGATGTAGTCGAACTTGACGCCCATCTCGGCTTCCTGCGCCCTCACCTCCTCGGCGAAGCCGACATAGCCGAGGCCGCCGAACTTGTGCACGGAAGCGCCGGCCGGAATGCCGTAGGGCTTGCCGCCGGCGTCCTTCACCGACTGGATCGCGTTCTCCCAGCTCTTGCGGATGCCGATGTCGAAGCCGTCCTCGACGATGCGGCTGTCGGCGCCCATCAGGCGCGTCATCAGGATGTTGCCGACGCGGTCATAGACGGCGTCCTCGTGCGGCACCCAGCTCTCCTGGACGACGACGCACTTCATGCCGATCTTGGCCGCGGTCGCCGCCACCATGCGGGTGTGGTTGGACTGCACGCCGCCGATCGAGACCAAGGTGTCGGCATTGGACTCGATCGCGTCGGGCACGATGTATTCGAGCTTGCGCAGCTTGTTGCCGCCCATGGCGAGACCGGAATTGCAGTCGTCGCGCTTGGCGTAGATCTGCACCTTGCCGCCGAGCGCCGCCGTCAGCCGCGGCAGATGCTCGATCGGGGTGGCACCGAAGGTGAGCGGATATTTTTTGAATTTGTCGAGCCGAAGCACGGGGCCTCTCCGTGGGTGAATGAGATCGGTCGTCCCCAACATACGAAAAAGCCTGAGAAAGGTGCTCTCTTTATTGGCGCAGAATTTCATGCTTACGTCGGCGCTTGGCTCGTTGAGCGATAGTTTTTCTCAAAAATTGTGTGTCGTATGAAAGAAACTTCCGAAACCGATCTCGACCGCGTCGACCGGCGCATCCTGCAACTGCTGCAGAAGGACGGCCGGATGAGCAATGCCGAGCTTGCCGCCACCGTTCACGTCAGTCCGGCCACCTGCCATCGCCGCACCCAGCGCCTGTTCGAGGAGGGCTACATCCGGAGCGTGCGCGCGCAGATCGCGCCGGAGAAGGTCGAGCGCAGCGCACTGGTGCTGGTCGGCGTCGTGCTCGACCGCTCGACGCCGGAGAGCTTTCGCACCTTCGAGGCCGCGATCCGCAAGCTCAAATTCGTGCTCGACTGCCATCTCGTCGCCGGCGATTTCGACTTCTTCCTCAAGATCCGCGTCCGCGACATGCAGGACTTCAACCGCATGCATGGCGACCAGCTGATCTCGCTGCCCGGCGTGCGGCAGACCCGCACCTTCTTCGTGATGAAGGAGGTGGTCGACAATGCGCCGCTGGATTTCTGAGCGGAGGGCGCGTTGAACCAGGGCTGCCGCAGCGGCGACTTAATTGCGCGTGAGCTCGCTCACATCAGCAACCGACATCGTGGAGATCCTGATGAAGAGGCTGTTGGCCGTTGCTGCCGTGGTTCTGGCCAGCAGTGCCGCCGAGGCGCAGTACGTCATCGAGTACGGCGGCAAGACGATCCGCATCGATCCCGACCGCGGCACCGTGCAGATCCCCGGCGTCTACGACAATACCGAGCAGAAGAAGTCCAAGCGCACCAAGCGCGATCCGGATCAGGCGGCCAGGCCGCCGGCCGCGGCGGACAAGCCGGCTCCGGCGCCCACCGAGGCGGCGGTCACCCCGGCCCCGCAACCGCCTGCTCCGGCGGTCGCGGCCCCTGCTCCAGTTCCCGCCGCGCCTGCTCCGACGGCAGCCGCACCGGTGAGCCCACCGGCCGCTCCTGCTCCCGTTCAGGCGGCCGCGCCACCGGCGCCGCTGCCGCCACCTCCGGCGGCCCCAGCCGCCAACGCTACGGCACCGGTTGCGCCTCCGGCCGCTGCAACGGCCGCTGCGGCCCCCACGACGGCCGCCGCGCCGCCGCCACCGCGTCCAGCCCAGGCGCCTGCCGTGACCACCGCAGCCGCTCCGCCCGCTGCGGCGCAGACCGCCGGTCGCGATCCCAACTCGCCGGTCGGCATCTGGCTGACGGAGGAGAAGGAGGGCCAGATCCGCATCGAGCCCTGCGGCGCCAATCTCTGCGGCTACGCCGTGGATGCGAAGACCAAGCAGAACGGCGAGCAGATCCTGATCAACATGCGGCCGAGCGACAAGGCCCAGGAGAAGAAGTGGACCGGCCGCATCTTCGATCCGAACAGCGGCAGCACCTACGATTCGACCATCGCGCTGAAGGGGGCGGACAATCTGCGCGTGCAGGGCTGCGCCTTCGGCGGCATGTTCTGCGGCGGCCAGACCTGGACGCGGGTGAACTGAGCCCGGCGCGCGACGCGCCTCCAAAAGCAAAGCGCGCGGCCCTGCGACCGCGCGCTCTTGGTCTTGCTAGTCCCGCATCAGCCGACCGGCGTCGCATATTCCTCGTCGGTGACGTGCTCCATCCACGTCACGTGCTCACCGTTGAGCGATTCATGCATCGCGACGTGGACCATGCCGGTGGTCGGCGCGGCGCCATGCCAGTGCTTCTCGCCCGGCGGAATCCACACGACGTCGCCGGCCTTGATCTCGCGCACCGGCCCGCCCTTGGCCTGCACCCGACCGACGCCCTGAATCACGTAGAGCGTCTGTCCGAGCGGATGGGTGTGCCAAGCGGTGCGCGCGCCGGGCTCGAACGCCACGCGCGCCGAGGCGACGCGGGCCGGCGCCTGCGGTGTGATGATCGGGTCCTGCCACACCGTGCCGGTGAAACTTTCGGCCGCCGCGCGGCGCGTGGGGCGCGAGCCCGCGAGATAAACATCCACCATGGTTCTGCCTTTCCTGAGTCCTTGCAGTCGATCGATCGCCGCGTCGGCCGCGACCTACTTCTTCGACGCCGCGTAGCGCGCCTTGGTCTCGGCATTCATCGGATAGAGGCCCGGCAGCACCGCGCCCTTGTTCACCTCGTCGACGATCCAGGCTTCCATGCGCTCCTGCTCCGGGCCTTCGGCGAGCACGTGATCGAGCATCGCCTGCGGGATCAGCACCGCGCCATCTTGGTCGGCGACGATGACGTCGTTCGGAAACACCGCAACGCCGCCGCAGCCGATCGCCTCGCCCCAGCCGACGAAGGTGAGCCCCGCGACCGACGGCGGCGCGGCGTAGCCATCGCACCACACCGGCAGGCCGGTGCCCATCACGCCTTCGAGGTCGCGCACGACACCATCGGTGATCAGCGCGGTGACGCCGCGCTTGACCATGCGGGCGCACAGGATGTCGCCGAAGATGCCGGCGTCCTTGACGCCCATCGCATCGACCACGGCGATGCAGCCTTCGGGCATCGCCTCGATCGCGGTGCGGGTCGAGATCGGCGACGACCAGGATTCCGGCGTCGCCAGATCCTCGCGCGCCGGCACGAAGCGCAGCGTGAAGGCGGGACCGACCAGCCGCTTCTGTCCCGGGCGCAGCGGCTTGGCGCCGCGCAGCCAGACATTGCGCAACCCCTTCTTCAGCAGGACCGTCGTGATGGTCGCCGTAGTGACCTGGGAGAGGGTAGCGATGGCTTCGGGAGTGAGGGACATTGTGAGACTGGCGCTCCAAACAGGCTGGCGGAAAAAGCAGGCGCATCTTGCGAGCGACGAAGGCCGCGTCAAGGGCATGCTCAGTGCGCCCAGCGCATGCGGGGCCTGCAGCGGCCCGATAAGGTCTTCTTATCGCTGGGCATCCGATTAATTTATTGAATTTTCGAGACTTTTTGTCTCCAGCGCAATTCCACTGGCGATCGAAAGCGGCTAGATGAGGAACAGCAACACGGATCTTCTCGGACAGATGGCCGACTCTTTTCCACCTCCTCGCCTGCTGCCCAGCGGCGACAGCGCGGTCACCGTCGAGTTCAGCCGGACCATCGACGAGACCGCCAATCGCCGCGTGCTTGCGCTCGACCATGCGCTGACTGCCGCCGCCATCGCGGGCATCACCGAGACGGTGCCGACCTATCGCTCGCTGCTGGTGCACTATGATGCAGGTGTGATCGACCACGACACGCTTGGGGCAAAGCTGTTGGCGCTGTCGGCCGGGTCGCTTGCGCCGGACAGCGAGATCCGGCGCTGGCGGGTTCCAGTCTGCTACGGCGGCGAGAATGGCATCGACCTGGAGGACGTCGCCAAGGCGCTGAACCTGACGCCGGACGAGGTCGTCGCCCGCCATGTCGCTGGCATCTACCGCGTCGCGATGATCGGCTTCACGCCGGGCTGGTCCTATCTGTCCGGTCTCGATCCGACGTTGCAGATGTCGCGCCGGCAGAACCCGCGCTTGGCGACACCGGCAGGCATCATCGCGATCGGCGGCATCCAGACCGGCATCCAGTGCCTTGCCGGCCCCTGCGGCTGGCACCTGCTCGGGCGCACCGCGATGCGGACGTTTCAACTGCACCGCGACCCGACCTTCCTGCTCGAGCCCGGCGACGAGGTCAGCTTCTACGCCGTCGACGTGAAGACCTTCGCGGAGCAGGAGCGCGCCGCGGAGGGCGGCGAGCTCATCGCAGAGCGGATCGCCGCATGAGCACGCTCGTCGTCTCACAGATCGGTCCGGCAAGCTCGGTCCAGGATAGCGGGCGTTTCGGCGCGCAGCGCTACGGACTGACGCCATCCGGCGCGATGGACAAGCTGGCGCTGGCCGCAGCCAACAGCCTCGTCGGCAATGTGCCGATGGCGGCTGCGATCGAGATCGGACCGTTCGGCGCGACGTTCGCGGCGAAGGGCGGCGCGGTGCGCGTGGCGCTCGCCGGCGCGCAGCGGCCGGCGGACGTCGCCAAGCGACCGGTCGAGATCAACACGTCGGTGACACTGAACGACGAAGAGCAGCTCACGCTCGGCTTTGCGCGCGGCGGCTCGTTCACTTATCTGGCCATCGAAGGCGGCATCGCCGGCGAGCCGATGTTCAACAGTCTCTCGGTGAATGCGCGCGCCGGGCTCGGCAGCCCCTACCCGCGGCCGCTCCAGGCCGGCGACAGGTTCGAGGTCCCCCCCGCCAGCGACGCGCCGGAACTGCGGATTGATGTGCCGAGAATGAGCGGCGTGATCCGCGTCGTGATGGGGCCGCAGGACGATGAGTTCAGCGACGAGATGAAAGCGCTGTTCCTCGGCAGCGACTGGATGGTGTCAGCAACCAGCGACCGCATGGGCTATCGCCTTGAAGGACCGCCGATCCGCCATCTCCATGGCCACAACATCGTCTCCGACGGCACCGTGGACGGCAGCATCCAGGTGCCTGGCAACGGTTCGCCGATCGTGCTGATGTCCGATCGCGGCACCAGCGGCGGCTATCCGAAGATCGCGACCGTCATCACGGCGGATTTCGGCCGCCTGGCGCAGACGCCCGCCGGCACGCCATTCCGCTTCAAGGCCGTGAGCATCGCCGAGGCGCAGGCCGAGCTGCGCCGCTACAAGGATCTGCTGCGCAGCCTGCCCGGCCGCGTCACCGAGCTCGCCAACAGCGATTTCAATGTCGATGCGCTGTTCACGGCCAATGTCGCCGGTCATGCGGTCAGCGCAACCGACGCCACCACCTGGCCCGGAGCGACTCCCGATTGATTTGAGCACATCTCACGCTGTTTCGGACCCATCAACGAGCGGACCCTGACATGACCAGCACCGTCGACCTGAACTGCGACCTCGGAGAGAGCTTTGGCCCGTGGGAAATGGGCAACGATGCCGCCATGATCGAGCTGGCGACGTCGGTGAACGTCGCCTGCGGTTTTCATGCCGGCGATGCCGACATCATGCGCCGCACGGTCGAGATGGCGAAGGCCAAAGGTGTCCGCGTCGGTGCGCATCCCGGCTATCGCGATCTGCATGGTTTCGGCCGGCGTCCGGTACCCGGATTGAAATCATCGGAGATCGAAAACCTCGTCGCCTATCAGATCGGCGCGCTGCAGGCGATCGCCACCGCGGCCGGCCACAAGGTCACGCATGTGAAGGCCCACGGCGCGCTGTCCAACGTCGCCTGCGAGGATGACATGACGGCAAACGCGATCGCCAAGGCGATCAAGGCCGTCGATCCCAGTCTGATCTTTGTCGTGCTCGCCAACTCCAAGCTGGTGACCGCGGGCGAGAAGGCCAACCTGTCGATGGCGCACGAGGTGTTCGCCGATCGCGCCTATGGCGACGATGGACTCCTGGTGTCGCGCAGCAAGCCCGGCGCCATGCTGCACGATCCCAAGGTCATCGCCGATCGCGTCGTGCGCATGGTTCAGGACGGCGCGGTGATTTCGGTGACCGGCAAGGTGATGAAGATGCGCACCGACACCGTCTGCATTCACGGCGATACCGCTGGCGCGGTCGAGATTGCGCGGGAGGTCCGCAAGGCGCTCGAGGCGGCCGGCATCACGGTCGCGCCGTTCAAGAGGTGAGGAGGATCAGAACGGGTGCGTGAAGGATGTGCCCAGGGTGATCGCGGCAATCAGCGCCATCGCGCTGTAGAAGGCAACCAACGCGACAGTTGCGCCGCGCTCGCGAATGGCGCGGGCCTGGGGCATCTGTCGCAGGGGCGTCGATATCGTCCGCATGGCCGGTCTCCTGAAGTTCCGGCCATGAGAAAAGCGTTCTCGCGGGCCGGTGCAAGGCAACCGGCGAAATAACGACAAGCCCCCTGCTTCGGGTCCCGCTGGAACCAAAAAATTCTCGGCCGGGCTCGCGGCCGAGAATATTCTCCGCAGGGTTCCCGCTCAGTAGACGTCGAGCTGGAACCGGCCCTTCTTCTTGAGGTCGGCCACGAAGCTGACGGCCTCGTCGGTCGAGCGGGCCCCGAACTGGGCGACGATGTCGACGAGGGCGCGCTCGACGTCCTTGGCCATGCGCTTGGCGTCGCCGCAGATGTAGAGATGGGCGCCGTCGGCGAGCCAGGTCCAGACCTCGCGCCCGACCTCGCGCATGCGGTCCTGGACGTAGAACTTCTTGTCGCCGTCGCGCGACCACGCCAGCGACAACCGCGTCAGGAGGCCGGCCGTCTTCATGGCGTTCAGCTCGTCGGCGTAGAAGAAGTCGCAGTCGCTGCGCTGATGTCCGAAGAACAGCCAGTTCTTGCCGGGCGCGCCGGTCGCCCTGCGGTCGTGCAGGAACGCGCGGAACGGCGCGACGCCGGTGCCGGGACCGACCATGATGATCGGCGTCTTCGGATCAGCGGGCAGCGCGAATCCGTGCGCCTTCTGCACATAGACGCGCAGCTTGTCGCCGGGATTGATCCGCTCGGCCAGGAACGTCGAGGCAAGTCCCAGCCGCTTGCGCTTGCCGATGACGTAGCGGACGCAGTCGACCGTCAGCGACAACCTGCCGGGCGTGGCATTGTGCGACGACGAGATGGAGTAGAGCCGCGGCTGCAGCGGCTCCAGCGCCTCGACGAAGGCCTCCGGATGCGGCCGGACGCCGGAGAACTTCTGCAGCACCGCCATCACGTCGAGCGTCGCCGCGTCGCCGTCGGGATCCTCGCCCTGCGCCAGCTGCCGCGCCTTCTCGCGGGTCGCGCCGCCGGTGATGAAGGAGATCAGCTCGAACAGCGAATCCGGCGCCGGCGCCAGCGAGACGTCCTCCAACAGGCACTGCCGCAGCGGCTTGCCGTTCACCTCAGTCATGTGCGAGGCGCCGAGCAGCGCGATGATCTGATCGACGAGGCCGAGATCGTTCTTGGCGAAGATGCCGAAGGAATCGCCGACGACGTAGTCGAGCCCGCTCTCGCCGAGATCGAACTCGATGTGCCAGGTCTCCTTCTCCGAGCCCGGCTTGTTGAGCAGGCGCCGCGACAGGAACGTCGCCTCAACCGGATTGTCGCGCGAACGACCGGGCTTGCTGACGACGACGGCGATGGTGGCCGGCGCAGCCGCAGCGGGCTTGGCCGCGGCCGGAGCCCTGTCGATCTCCTCGTAGAGCGCCTTGAGCATCCGCGCGGTTTCCTTGCCGCCGGGGACGCACAGATTCAGCCGCGCCTCGCTGCGATCGGCAATCGCATCCGAATAGTCGCTGCAATTGTAACCGCATTGGCCGCAGTCCTGCTGCGCCATGGCCGCCATCATGCGCCGGCGCAGCGGACGGCCCTCGGCGAGCTTCATGCGCTCGGCGATCGGCATGGTCTGGTCGTGCCATGGCGCCTCGCCGTCGTCACCGTCGCCCGCGGGCGCAAGCACGGCGCCGTTCTGCGCCGGCGACAACGCTGTCGCGCCGTCGAAGCCGAGCGCTCCGGCCAGAAAGCCGTTGAGCCATGAGCGTTGCGCCTCGGAGAATGGCGCCGTCGAAGGAATGATCTCGATCTTGGGCATGGGCGTGATCTGGTTCATGCTGACACCTCCGACGAGGTCTGGGCTTCGGCGAGATTGCGCAGCGCCTCGCCGTCGTGACGGCGTGCGAACGACAGGAAGGTCTCCTCGGGAGAGGCGCGATGGGCGAGATAGGCCTTGAGCAGCTTCTCAACGGTTACAGGCGCATCCGCCGCCTTGAGGTCGCGATAGACCTCGCGGCCGATGTCGGCCTGCGGGCCGAACCCGCCGCCGGCGAACAGGTGATAGCCCTCGACCGTGTCGTCGCCGTCACCAACCGGCACCTTTGCCGCGATCATGCCGATGTCGCTGATGTAGTGCTGGGCACAGGAATGATGGCAGCCGGTGAGATGGATGTTCAGCGGTGTGTCGACGTCCACCCTGCTCTCGCACCAGTCGCCGATCTCGGCCGCATGTTTCTTGGTGTTGGATGCCGCGAACTTGCAGCCGGCGTTGCCGGTGCAGGCGATCAGTCCGGCGCGGATGTGCGAGGACTTTGTCGACAGCCCGATCTGCTCGATCGCCGCACAGGCCAGAGCGACCTTGTCGTCGGGAACGCCCGAGAGCAGCAGGTTCTGCCACACCGTGAGCCGGATCTCGCCGTCGCCGAGATCGGCTGCGATCTTGGCGAGCGCGCGCATCTGGTCCGTCGTCAGCTTGCCCAACGGCAGCACCACGCCGATCCAGTTCACCCCCTGCTGCTTCTGCTGGTGGACGCCGATATGGGCCATGCGATCGGCGTCGGGCCGCGGCGCGAGCGCCTCGTCGGGGACGCGCGCCAGCTTGCGGCCGAGCCTTGTTTCAACGGCTTCCATGAACTTGTCGTGACCCATGCTGTCGAGCACATATTTGAGCCGCGCCTTGAGGCGATTGGTGCGGTCGCCGGTCTCGATGAACAGCCGCACGATGGCGTCGGCCACCTCGGTCGCCCGCTCCGGCTCGACGATGATCCCTGTCGGCTTGGCGAAATCCTTGTGTCCGGTGATGCCGCCGAGGCCGAGCTTGAACCACACGCCCGGCGCAACGCCAAAGCCGTCCTTCACCTCGACCGCTGAGAACGCGATGTCGT
Source organism: Bradyrhizobium sp. SZCCHNRI1009 (assembly GCF_032487575.1). Taxonomy (NCBI): domain Bacteria; kingdom Pseudomonadati; phylum Pseudomonadota; class Alphaproteobacteria; order Hyphomicrobiales; family Nitrobacteraceae; genus Bradyrhizobium; species Bradyrhizobium sp. SZCCHNRI1009. The sequence continues at coordinate 311,707 of NZ_JAUEUL010000003.1, forward strand.
TGGTGTCCTCCAGTGCCGCGATCCGTCCGGCGCCGTCGAAGGCGACATTGAACTTGCGCGGCAGGCCGTACAGCGAGCGGTCGTTGAGGATGTGGAAATGCCATTCGCGGGCGAAAGGCCGCGTATCCAGCAATTCCTGCGGATCGATGCCGGCCGTTGGCGTCCCCGTCACATTGCGGATGTTGTCGGCGCCGGAGCCGCGCGCCGTCAGACCGAGATCCGAGAGTCCTTCCAGCAGCATGACCGCGTGCCTCGGCGGGATTTCGCGCAGTTGCAGGTTGGCCCGCGTGGTGACGTGGCTGTAGGGGCCGCAAAGCTGGTCGGCGAGATCGGCAAGGCCCGTCAGTTGCCAATGCTTCAGGATGCCGTTGGGAATGCGCAGCCGGCACATATAGGAATCCTGCGCCGGCGCGACGTGAAACAGGCCGTAATAGCGCCAGCGGAAATTGTCGGCCGTGGATGGCGCAGCATCATTGCGCGCCTGCTCCTTCAGCCTCTCGTAAGCATCGAAGGGATGGAGCTCGCGCTTGACCTTCTCCTGGTCGACGAGCTTCCGTCCCGACGCGATCACCTTGTCCTGCGCCTTGATGTGGATGGCGTCTGGACCGGTCGGCTCGCTTGCTGTCGGCGTGCCACCCTGGCCGCGCCCTGCCAGCGTGACCTTGAGGCCCGCAGCCAAGCCTTCGAGGTAGCGCTTCTGCTCGTCGTTGAAGTCGACTGACAACGATTCGATTTTCATGATGGCGGACGAAGCTCCAGCGGCCACGGCGGTTGGCGTTCGGGAATGGGATGAGGATCGCACCGTCCGACAGGCCGACATGGCCTGCTTCCGATGAAAGATCCGACCAGCTTCGTTGCTGCGGAAATCCGACACGGATTGCAGTCAGCGGCATCTGCGGCGGCTGACTGCACTGCAATATTCAAGTTGCGTGCCAGCCTGAAAAATCAGGAAAAGCGTGTAAAATCAGAATGCTGATCGAATCAATGAAGGCAAGTTAACCGACTCAAGCCTCGAAATACGGGCACGCCGCCCAAAAATTGGTCGACGGCACACGGTGCCCAGACCCTGATCGGTGCGTGAATCAGGCCGTCCAGCGGCCGATCTTGAAGGCCTTGAGATGGCCGATCACGTCGTCCGCCGCGAAAGGCGGACCGGCGAATGCGCCGATGGCGGCATCCGTGCCGACCGCGGCCGTGCCCATGGCCGCGTCGTAGATGTCCGGCCGGAACACGCCCATGGCAGTGCCCAGGGCTTCAGTACTGAGGGGAGTCTGGCCCCACCGCACCATCTGGGCATAGAGCCATGCCGCCTGGATCCTCTCGGGCCGGCCCGCGTCTTCGCGGCCCACCAGCAGATAGCGCGAGCTTTCGCGGAAGGTGCCGTCCGGCGAGATCTTGAGGCGGCCGTCCAGCGTACGCTGGAGCACCTCCGCATCGACGCCGATGCGCTCCGGCTGAGCCAGGATGCGCGCGGATTCTGCGTGGTTCTGTTCGATGAAATTGGCGGCCTTGGCGCAGGCGCGAACCAGGCCGGCGAGAGCGCCGGGATTCTTGTCAGCCCAGCTCTGCCTGACCGCCAGCACCTTTTCGGCCGCGCGCACCAGCACGTCAGACACGAAGTGGAGAATATGGCCGATGCCGAGATCGACTGCGATCGAGTTCCACGGTGCTCCGACGCAGAACGCGTCGACGTGACCGTTGGCGATGCTCTCCACCATGTAGGGCGGCGGCAGCACCACGAGGCGGACGTCCTCATCGGGGTCGACGCCACCTGCGGCCATCCAGAACCGCAACTGATAGTTGTGGGTCGAGAACGGAAACGTCATGCCGAACGTCAGCGGCTCGCGCCCGGCCTTGCGCCGTTCCGCGACGACGCGCGCCAGCGCCAGCGCCGTCGCCATCGGGTCGAAACGATCCCCATCGAGATTGGCCATGATCGCCGCATGCAGCGCCGGCGTCACGGTGATCGCGTTGCCGTTCACCCCGAGATTGAAAGGAGCCACGATCGGCACCTTGACGTGACCGATGCCCAGGCTCGACGCGATGGCGACGGGAGCCAGCAGATGCGCCGCGTCGAACAGGCCGATGTTGAGCTTGTCGCGCACGTTCGACCACGACACCTCTCGGACCAGCGTGACGTCGAGACCTTCGGCCGCGGTGAAGCCGTTGTCGACGGCGACGATCAGCGCGGCGGCATCGACCAGCGGGATGAAGCCAATGCGAAGCGGGCCGGTCATTTCAACAACTCCGAGGCGGTCAGGATCGACTGCGCGATCTCGCCGATCTTCTTCTTTTCGCGCATGGCCGTGGAGCGCAACAGCACATAGGCTTCCTCTTCGGTGAAGCCCTTCATCTTCATCAGAATGCCCTTGGCGCGGTCGATCACCTTGCGGTCCTCCAGCGCGGACTTGGTGCGCTCGAGCTCGTCCTGAAGCTTGGAGAACGCATTGAAGCGCGAGATGCAGAGGTCGAGGATCGGCTTGATCCGCTCCTTCTTCAGCCCATCGACGATGTAGGCGGAGACGCCCGCCTCGACCGAGGCCTGGATCGAGGCCGCGTCGCTCTGGTCCACGAACATCGCGATCGGCCGGCGGACGGCGCGGCTGACCTGGAACATCTGCTCCAGCACATCGCGGCTCGGGTTCTCCAGGTCGATGACGATGACGTCCGGGTCCAGGGCATAGATGCGCGCCAGGAGACCCTGCATCTCGCTGACATGCACCACGCCGGTAAAACCCGCCTCCCGCAAGCCCTCCTCCAGGATGGCCGCGCGGATCGGGCTTTCGTCGACGATCACGATTTTAGGCGATTGCTCGGCGCTCATCGATCACCAGGTTGTCCGGGCCCTCACCCATAGCATGGACGTGGCCGCCTCAAAGCCTTGTCTTTCTGGACAATTCGGACTAGCTGACGCCTATCCCATCAGGCAGTTCCAAGATGCAGCAGGGTTCGGCACCCAAGATCAGCTTTGTTTCGCTCGGTTGTCCCAAGGCCTTGGTCGATTCCGAGCGCATCATCACGCGCCTGCGCGCCGAGGGCTACGAGCTCGCCCGGAAGCATGACGGCGCCGACGTCGTCATCGTCAACACCTGCGGGTTCCTGGACAGCGCCAAGCAGGAATCGCTGTCGGCGATCGGCGCGGCCATGGCCGAGAACGGCAAGGTCATCGTCACCGGCTGCATGGGCGCCGAGCCGGAGCAGATCGAGCAGGCCTATCCCGGCGTGCTGTCGATCACCGGCCCGCAGCAGTATGAGAGCGTGCTGGACGCCGTCCATCGCGCGTCGCCGCCGGCGCACAACCCGCATCTCGACTTGGTTCCTCCGCAGGGCATCAAGCTCACGCCCCGGCACTACGCCTATCTGAAGATCTCCGAAGGCTGCAACAACCGCTGCACCTTCTGCATCATCCCGAAGCTTCGCGGCGATCTGGTGTCGCGGTCCGCGGCCGACGTGCTGCGCGAGGCCGAGCGGCTGGTCGCAGCCGGGGTCAAGGAGCTCCTGGTCATTTCGCAGGACACCTCGGCCTATGGGCTGGACCTGAAATATGCCGAAAGCGCCTGGAAGGACCGCAACGTCCGGGCTCGCTTCCTCGATCTGGCGCGCGAGCTCGGCGAGCTCGGCGCCTGGGTGCGCATGCACTACGTGTACCCCTACCCGCATGTCGACGAGGTGATCGGCCTCATGACGGACGGTAAGATATTGCCCTATCTCGACATCCCGTTCCAGCATGCCAGCCCCAACGTCCTGAAGGCGATGCGCCGCCCGGCGGCGCAGGACAAGACGCTGGACCGGATCAAGGCGTGGCGGACGACCTGCCCGGATCTTGCGCTGCGCTCGACCTTCATCGTCGGCTTCCCCGGCGAGACGGATGCCGACTTCGCCTACCTGCTGGACTGGCTGGATGAGGCCGAGATCGATCGGCTCGGCTGCTTCAAATACGAGCCGGTGGCCGGCGCGACCTCCAACGCCCTGCCCGACCAAGTCCCGGACGAGGTCAAGCAGGAGCGCTGGGACGCGCTCATGGCCCGCCAGCAGAAGATCTCGGCGCGCAGGCTCAAGCGCAAGGTCGGAACGCGTCAGCAGGTGATCATCGACGAGGTCGGGCCGAGCGTCGCCAAGGGCCGCACCAAGGCCGATGCCCCGGACATCGATGGCGCCGTTTATCTGTCCAGCCGGCGGCCGCTGCGTGTCGGCGAGATCGTCACGGTCAAGATCGAGCGTGCCGACGAATACGACCTGCACGGCACGGTCGCTGGGTTCTAGCGCGGGTCAACGGCAACTCAGGGAAGCCGGCCGATCGCAATCGTCCGGTCGGGTCCCACGCTTTCCAATGATGCAAAGCCGGCGCGTCTGCCGAGTTCATCAAGATTGCCGTAGCGCGCGATCCAATCGGGATAGGCGTAGCAGAGGATGATGTCGGCGTGGCTGCGAAGCCACCGACACAGTGCGGCAGCCCTGTCGGCGCCCGCTTCGAGCAACCGTCCGGGCATGATCAAAACGACGCTCCGATCAGCGGCCGTCTCAAGAGGTGCGGGGCAAGCGAACATGTCGCAACTCGGCCAGTGCGAAACCGCTCGTCCGAACATCGCTTGCGCATGGACGAGCTTTCGTGAATCTCGCTCGATGCCAAGCGGCTGCAGATCAGGCGTCCCTTCGCAACTCGCGGCCAACAGCGCCCCATTGCCGCATCCGAGATCGATGATGTTGTAGCGCGCCCCGGCCGTGACCGTTCTTACGGCCGCGGCGATGGGAGCGTGAGCCTCTCGCATTCCGCGGACGGACACGAAGCCGTTGTCGGCCGCAAGCCAATCCGGCGCGGGCCGTTCGCCAGACATCAGCGCTCGCCACGTTGACAGGTCCAACGACGGCCTCCTCAGTGCACCGCCGCCGCCTCGCGGGTCTCGAGCAACTGCCGGCCTCGCGCGATCAACGCGTCGATCCAGGCATAGAGGCCGGCAACGAACGCCTCTCCGTCCCGGTCGACGCGGATGTACCGCCGGATCTCGTCGACCCCCTCCTCAATGCGGGCGAGATTGCGCCGCAGCAGGCGAAACAGCAATTGGCGCCGTTCTTCATCCGGCTCGGTCTCGATCAGCACGATGTCGAGCGCCGTGATGTAGGCAAACGAATATTCCGCGTGCAGCACCGCGGTCATCGGGCGCAAACGATCCTTGATGACGGGGCTGACATACAACTCGTCCGCCGGATTCAACACCAGCCGATCCGCGGATTCCAGATTGATGCCGAGCGCGCGAAGCTTGTTGTGTCCCATCTCGTGCACGAACGCCTGGGCCAGGCCGATCGGATCGAAGATGGTGGCGAACAGCGTGCCCAGCCGGTCGTCGGTCGAGCCGCTGTAGGATCCGTAGCCCTCGCGATAGTCGCTCTCCGCAACATCGGGACGCGCCAACGGATGGAAGGAATCGATGAGCATGCGCATCTGTTCGAAGGCGACCGGCCAGCGCCGCACGTAGTCGACGGCAGCATCGATGTTGGGGTGCTCCAGCGGACCGTTGCTGAATACGGGCGCCCCCGGCGCGGTCGGCTGCACGTAGCGAACCGACACGGCGCCATCGAAGATGCGCGGCGAATGGCCGGCGACCCGGTGCACGAACGGCTCCGGCCGGTGAGCGTTCGTGGTCGTGCTGGCGAGATGACAGGCCAGCAAGGCGTCATACAGATCATCCTGTGGTGCCGCGGCCCGCGACCAGTCGATCATTGTCTCCTCCCGCGACGGTTGTTGATTCAGAATTGAAGCTGAGCGGACGACGCGCCGGAGCCGTCCCTGGCGATCGGGCGCAGCCAGCCGCCGGGGAAATCGCGCCGGCATTCGTCGTCGATGACGAGGGCTTCGGTGCTGGTGACCAGCGTCAGCGCGCAGTCCTCGTCTTCCAGGATGCACCCGCGGGCGACCAGGCCGGTGTAGCTCTGCTCCACCTCTGGCCAGGAGGTCTCCTGGTCGACCAGCCGCCCGAGGGTCGCGTCGATGCGCACCGGCTCTCGGAAGGCGTCCAGCACGGCGATCTCGATCGGATCGAGGATGCGCCATGTCTCGGTTGCGATCCGGCGCGTGTCCTTGAGGATCGACAACGGACCCAATCCGACCACCGCCAGTATCGGCATTGCGGTGCCGTCCACATGTGCAGACCGCCAAAGCCTGATCGCAGCGCCAAGCGGCGCGAGATCATCATCCGACGCGGTATTGGCCGCCGTGCCGTCGAAGAAATAAGCGAGCCGCGTCAGCACATCTTCCGGCTGGCCATAGACCGCCTGATAGGCCAGCGCGGGAGCGACATTTTCAAACCCGAACTCGGCCGCGTGGTTGAAATACGGGCTGAACCGGTCGAGCCTGATCCGGCAATGTCCGGTCGGCGGCTGCAGATGCTCCAGCAGCGCAAACCATCGCGCTATCTTGGCGTAGGCCGCAGGCCGCTCGCCGGGGAAGCCGCACAGCACGTTCCAGATCGGCCGGAGTCCGATCTCGGCACAGCTTCGGAGCACGCGGACGTTCTGCAGCCCGGTCACGCCCTTTTCCATCAGGCGCAGGACATCGTTGTCGAGATGCTCGATGCCCGGCTGAACCCAGGTCACCCCGCCGCGCGCGAGCGTACGCAGCTGCTCGGGGCGCATGTTCGACTTGATCTCGTAGAGGATCCGGTAAGGCGACGGCGCGGTGTTGGCGAGGTGGCCGAACACGGCGTCGACATGCTTCAAGTTCAGAATGTTGTCGGTCGCCTCGAAGCGCTTGACGCTCCAGCGCGCGGATAGTGTTGCGAGCTCGGCCAGCACGCGCTCGGCCGACTTGGTGCGAAACGCCATCGTCGCGCCGTTCAGGCCGCAGAATGTGCAGTGGTGCTTCATGCCCCACCAGCAGCCGCGCGAGCTCTCGAACGGCAGCGCGGGGAGCAGATCATCGCAGAACGACGCCTGCCTCAGCTCCGCGAAATAGTCGGTGAAGTCGGGGACGGGAAGCTCGTCAAGATTCTGCAGCGGAGTCTCCGCGATCCTCCCATTCGTGCCCACGCGGCCCAGCACGTCGGTGCTTTCACTGTAAGGCAAGGTGCCTGCAAGGAAGCGCTCGACGAAATCCGGGAAAGTCCGGTCGGACTCGCCGCGAAACACATAGTCGATTTGCGGGAAGCGTTCGAGCAGCGCCTCGCCCATCGGCCCCTCGCAGTTGGCGCCGCCGAAGCATATGATCGTGTCCGGCGCGAGCTGCCTGATGCGATGCGCGATGCCGAGAGACGCGCAATTCTGCTGGAACGTCGACGAGAAGCCGACGATGCGGGCGCCGTCTGCGATCAGCAGACGAGCCGACCGGTCGACGAACCTCTCCGCCGCATCGCGCGCCGCGACGACCGCGGGCCAATGCTTGCCGCAATAGGCTTCCATTCGCTCCCGGTGCCGGGCTTCCGCGACAGGATCAGGGGCGTTTTCGAAGGTCGCGGCGAACACCCATTCACCGATCAGCAGGCTGGTCTGAACCTGCTCCGCGATGAACTGGAAGGTGTCGGCGCCGATCAACTCGGCAAACGCAAAACCGAGATAGTACTGCCGTGCGTCGATCCCGCGGTCTTCGAGGGCCGCCTGGAGCGTGCTGATCCCCAGCGCGGGCCGCGTCAGGGCCAGGAACGGCGCTGCAACCAGCGCAACGGATATGGTCATGGCAATGGCTCTCAGAACTTGGGCTGTCAGAACTTGGCGGACAGGTCGGACGACGGCGGAGGCACCGAATGAAATACACCCACTGCCTCGAACATGTGCTCGAGCAGCGTCAACGTTGGCAGCTTCCGCGGCAAATGGCTGTCGAGCAATTGCAGCAGCTCGGGATTTGAGAACAGACGGTCGCACGCCGTGCAGATGCCGTCGAAATCGCTGGCCGCGAGCGGTCGTTCGGTCTCCGCCGTGATTTCGCAGAGCAGAGCGACCGGACCTTCGAAGGCGATCCACTTCCACACCGGGTCCATGTAGGCGCGGGACATCGCCTCGGACATCGGCGTCTCGTTCAGATCACCGACGCTCATCGCGGCATGAAACGGCAGCACGCCGCAGCAGGGCAGAACGTTCCCGCTCGGGGCCACTGAGAAATGCCTCAGCACCGAGGGACATGGTCCGCGATAGACCTGTGGCGAATGCCGCCTTGCGTCGAGGTCGGACGCGCTGACATCGTCGACGGCGCGTCCCGTGGAGTTGATCGCCGTCTCGTACACCGACAGCTGCGGATCCGAGTCAGGGTCGACACCGAGAAGATCGAAGATCCGGGACCGGTCGATCACGCTGCCCGGCGATGTCACAACGGCAATCAGCACGTCCAATCCGAGCGAACGGGCAGCCCGGTAGGCATGCGCGATATTGCGCCCGTCCAAGAATTCGGCATGCATGTCGTCGAAAGAGATGATGATCCGGTCGAGACCTGCTTCAACCAGTGGAGTCAGGATGCGCTCGGCTTTCGCTTCGGATGTCGCCCAATAGGCGCTGGTGGTCGCGGACGTGGAGAGGCCGAACGACCTGGCGCGGGATGCCGCAGCGCGCATCAATTCGGGCTGGAGGAATGGATCGCCGCCGACCAGATTGATCCGCGTCATGTCGTGAGCGACGGCTGCATCATCGATCGCTGCGATCATCAGGTCCTGCGGCAGCACGTCGAGCTGAGTCATATCCGACGAAAAGCAGCAATGGCTGCACTTCAGCGGACAGCGGTAACTGATATTGAAGACAAGCTCAGTCGGTTTCGTCACCCGGTCACGCGAATGCATGTCCAGCTGCTCCCAGGGGCAGGAACTGACTTTGACGGAGGTCGGAGCTGCAGCACGTTTCCGGCCGGGCAATGCAGACATTGTCCGGCCGGCTTGAGATCGCGGTCAGACGTCGACGTGAATGACCGAAGCAGGCGCGGCGGTCGCCTTCTGGCCCGACAGGCGATCCTTGATCAGATCGGCCGTGTTCGAATCGATCTCGATGCCGACTTGGGCGAGATATCCCTGCGGATCCTTCTGGAGCTCGTCCGCGGCATTGGCCTGGCTCTTCAGCTGGGCCGCCGCAGCCTTCACTTTCGCAAGGTCCGCAGTGATTTGAATCTTCTTGTCCATGTAAGACATCTTGGAGTCTCCCGATAATCGCTCTTGGCAATGAAGGTGGTCAATCAACGCAAAGCGGAGCATATAACACTTTTGCGGCAGTAGATACATCACAACTCGCGGAGATTGTATTTTCACTCGGGCTAGGGAAGTAGGACCGCCTACCCTGTCGTCAGCGTTCCCCCACGAAAGCTCTTCGACCCCGTCCAGCGTTCGCGCGATGGTGCCCGATACGGGAAGCGCAAGCCGCTCGCGCCTTCAACGGGCCAGGTCGCGCCATGATAGATAATTTCGCGGCGTGCGCTGCTGTAGGAGGTCGATGCCGTGATCCGGCAGACCGGCGCGTGCAGCTCGGCGATGCCGTGCATCATCGACCACTCGGCCGGCCATGTCAGGACATCGAACAGCCACTCCGTCGTCTGCCCGCAATGCGCTCGGCCGAATGCGAGCATGTTCGCCGCGAGCGCGGCGCTTGCCGGGCAATCGAGCCGGCAAGGCCAGTGCGGGATGATGCAGAGATCAATTGACCGCCAGAGCATGTTCGTCGCCGGCCGCGACGGCAGCTCGATCCGCCGATGTCCCGACGCTTCGGTTCTCTCGAACAGCGCGCTCGCCCAGACCGGATCCAGCGGCCGGCGCTCGCGGCGGCGCAGCGCCTCGGCGCAACAATGGGGACACCCTGCCCAGTCCCGCAATGTGCGTGCCGGATCGCGCTGCCAGTCGGCTTCGAACTCATCCGTGTCGCGAGCACGGACGACAGCGATGGTGACTTCGAGCGGCAGTCTTGCCCGCGTCTGCGACGACGGCAATTTCGGGACCGCCTCGACCGCTAGTCGGACTGGTATGAGCGCGAGCCCTGCGCGTTCGACCTGCAGCGCCATCTCGTCGAGAGCTTCGGGGTTGACGGTGCTGATCGATGCCCGGCTCAAACCGGCCGCGACCGCCCGCCAACGCAACACTTTCCATTCCGTCCTGATCAGCTCGAAGCGCGGCTCCCACACCTTTCTCGCAGCCTCCGAGACCCAGCCGATGCGAACGAATGGCGGGCGGATCGGAGGGAGGATCGCGGCATGCTCGGACATTTGATCGGCCAAATTCTCTTTCGCAAACGTCCTGGATCTCAAACCGCCACAGGCGGCGATCCACTCAAATCGTCCATGATCTCCGTCAGCAACGGGACCCGGCCGTCCATCATCGACTTGATGAGCCTGTGCTCGATCTCGGCGCGACGAGGATCGCAGGACAACGGCGTTTCGCCTGCAGCGAGCAGGTCTTCCTCGATCTGGACAAACAGCGCGGTCCAGAGCGCGCATTGCGCACTGCGGTTGCGCCAATCGCCGTCGATCGAGGTTCCCGGGCATTGGCCCTTGCACATCGCGAAGAAGCGGCAGTCGCGGCAGCCGCCGGCCGGCTGCGGGGTGAACCACAGGGCAATGCTGCGCTCATAGCCGGCAGCCTCGGTCTTGATGAAGTCGATCCCGCGCTTGTTGGTGCGGCCGCAATTGCTGCGCTCGCCAAATCCCTCGATGCCGTGCACCGCGCCGGTCGTATACGGATCACAACCGTGCCAGACACAGCCGGTCTGGTCGTCCAGCCCACGAAGAAGCGCCCGCATCTCGTCGAAGATGTCGAAGCGCATCGAGGTGAGGTGCTCGCGCTCGAATCGATAGAAGTGCAGAAACGCCGCGATGGTTTCGGGATCGGTCATCGCCCAATGCGCCTGCACGGCGGGCGAGTCGACCTCGAGTGCATGCAGCCTGACATTTCGCACCCCCCTCGCCTGCATCTCCAGCAGCCAGCTGTCCATCGAGGGCCAGTGCTGCGGCAGGCCATTGCCCCGATGCATCGTGATGATCAGGCTCGGATGCAGGCCCCGCTCGCACAGTCCGGCGATCGCACGATCGACGCTCTTGGTGAGGTCCCGCGTCCTGTCGAGGGACCCGGCCCAGCGGACATCATTCAAAGCGTCAGGGCCGTCGATGGAAATGCCGACATGAACCGCATAGGTCGCGAACAGCTCCATGTGGCGGTCTGTGATGAGCGTGCCATTGGTCTGGATCCGGTTGCGGCCAAAGCGCGCCAGTCCGAATGCCCACAGCCTCTCGAGATCCGGCAGCGGCAGCAGCAGCGGCTCGCCGCCGAACAACGTGAACGGCTCATCGTCCTCTGCGAGGGCGGCCAGCATCGCATCGATGTCATAGCGCGGGCGCAGGCTGCCGCTGTCCCGGAGCGGGTTCTGGTAGCAATACTGGCACATGATGTTGCAGGTCACGCCCAGCGGACGAAGCTCGACACCCATCACGATCTCCTCGACGGGAGTCATTCCTGACCGGTCTGACCGGGGCATCTCCCGCAGGCAGCGGAGAGGATACGATACAACCCCTGATTTTAAAAGATCAAAGGTGCGTGGATATGGCCGAACGCCCCTCGGTTGTCTTGCTGCACTGCAGCAGGTCGCCCAAGCGCCTTTGCTGCCCGGGCGAGCCGTCCTCAGTGCGAGGAGCCCGTGGTACGAACCGACCAGAGCTTCAGCAGGCGAAGCGCCTCGTCCTGCTTCAGTTCGAGATATTTGTTCTTGAGCTTGGTCAGCTCGTCGGGGGGCGTTGCGCCTGAAACGAACCGGCTATCGAGGATCGCGGCAACCGTGACCCAGCTCAGTCCAGCGGCCTTGCACGGCACGAGGATGCCGTCGCTGCGCAGGCTCTGCATCAGCGGCCGCACCAGCTCGATGCTGCATTTCGCGAGCTCCGCGATGGCCGCGATCGTCTCGCCGTAACGCCGCTGGCGGGCAAATTCCAGCAGCGCGGCTTCGGTCAGTTTGCCGCCCTGCTTCAGCTGGCCGACTGCCACCTTGGAACTGCCCGCGTCGCGATTGCGCGACATTTCGCGCTCGGCGTCGAGCGTGGCCGATGAAATGGCGCTGCGAATTTCCTCGTAGAGATGCGGCGGCGCCGACGCGAGCAGGCGCACCCTCACCGCCTCCGTCGCGCGCTGCAACAGGGTCCTGCGCAAGGCTGCCGGCAGATCGGCGCGGATGCCGGCCGCGACCGTGAGCTCCGCGTCTCCCGCCGCTTGCGCCACGATGGCGGCAAATCCGGCGGGTGACACCCGCGCCCCGGGGTTCTTCATGAGTTGCCGGCTCACGCTCGGATAGCGTCGCGCGAGCAGCGCGTCGGTCACGATCTCCTGCAGCCACCAGCGCCCGGCGATCGCCATCAGGTGCTTCTCGCTGCGCGTCTGCGCGATCTCGATCAGATCCTCGCTGCTCAGCCGCGGCGATTCCGAAAGCACCGGCCCCGCGACGGCGATGTCGTCATGATGGGCCAGCCGCCGGATCACGCCGGCCGGCGCCTGCGGGATCGGGGCGAGCTGGGCGCTGAGTTCGGCGAGTGCGATCCGGGCCCCGACGTCGGCCAGCGCACGCAGCTCGATGGTATTGACGAGACGCTCGAAGACGTCGGCAAACAGCGCGTGCTGCTCGATATCCAGGCTGCCGGCAGAGGCGACGAACAGGGAGGCGACCCGCTCGGCCACGCCGGAGCAGCGGTCGGCTGAGCCGGTGGCTATGGCCGCCTGCACTTCTTCGGCGATCGTGAGATGGGGGTTCGACATCGCTCGTCCTGAGCGCTTGCATTTTCAAGCTGCCCCGGGAGGGTAAACACAGCCGCTAAATGTTTGGTAAAGTTGTCACTAAAGTGCGAGACCCGAGACCGGATCGAGCGGGCTTCGCACCGGCGGCGCTTCCCTCGCCGCTTCCTGGAGCGGCGGCCCTTGTTGCAGTCTGCAGGCCGGCATCTTGACACCGGTTGCGATTTGCCTGTATGGCCGCCGCATGATCCTCAACCGGACCAACCGCCGCGCCGCCGTTTGCCGTCGTCACCGCCGTGACGATGCCGGGGCGCGCCATGTCCGAAAACGTTGCTGATCAGCTAGCTCATCAGCTCCAGGTTTTCGAGAAGGCCGCTCCCGCAAAGGAGCGGCCTTCTCACTTTTTGGCCCCCGCTTCCCCCTGAGCATAGGAGATTGCACATGCTGACCGCCTCCCATCCCTACGACGCTCTGATGGAGATCACGGCGCGCCCGCGCACCGTCTTCGTTCAGGGCAAGGGTTCCTGGTTATGGGACGACGGCGGCAAGCGCTACCTCGACTTCGTCCAGGGCTGGGCCGTGAACTCGCTCGGCCACGCGCCGCCGGAGCTGGCCAGCGCGCTCGCCCACCAGGCGGCACGCCTGATCACGCCGAGCCCGGCCTATTTCAACGACACCAGCCTCCAATTCGCTAAGGCGCTGGTCGACCGCTCGTGCTTCGACCAGGTGTTCTTCACCAATTCGGGCGCCGAAGCCAATGAAGGCGCCATCAAGCTCGCCCGCAAATACGGCGCTCTGCGCAAGAACGGCGCATACGAGATCATCACCTTCGAGGGCGGCTTCCACGGCCGCACGCTGGCGACGATGTCGGCTTCGGGCAAGAAGGCGTTCGAGCCGCTGTTCGAGCCCAAGGTCCCGGGCTTTCCAAAGGCACGGCTGAACGACATCGCCTCGGTCGAGGCCCTGATCTCCGACAAGACGGTGGCGATCATGCTGGAGCCGATCCAGGGCGAGGCCGGCGTGTGGCCCGCGACCGACGAGTTCCTGCAGCAGTTGCGGGCGCTGACCACCAGGCACGGGCTGCTGCTGATCGTCGACGAGATCCAGACCGGCATGGGCCGCACCGGAAAACTGTTCGGCTATGAGCATGCCGACGTCCTCCCGGACATCATGACCCTGGGCAAGGGCATCGGCGGCGGCGTTCCGCTCGCGGCCCTGCTGGCGACCGACGAGGCGTCTTGCTTCGAGCATGGCGATCAGGGCGGCACCTTCAACGGCAATCCGCTGATGTGTGCGGCGGGACTCGCCGTGCTCGATGTGATCGAGAAGCCGGAGTTTCTGAAGGCTGTCGCGGACAACGGGATCTATCTGGAGAGCGAGTTGCAGCGCATCTCGGCAAGGCACGGCCTGGGCGAAGTGCGCGGCCGTGGTCTGCTGCTTGCGCTCGACGTGATCAGGCCAATCGCGCCGGCGATCGTTGCGCACGCCTTCGAGCTCGGCCTGCTGCTGAACGCGCCGCGTCCGGATGCGCTACGCTTCATGCCGGCCCTCAATGTGACTCGCGATGAGATCGCGGCGACGATCGACACGCTGGACGGAATCCTGACCAAAGTCGGCGCCGCGCGCTGCGTCGCCTGATCGAATGCCGTTCAAGACGCAGGCTCCGTGCCACATGCGAAGCCTGCGTGCCGGCTGCCTACAGATGAGGCACAAACACCGAGGTCGGGCTCGCCGCCATTTGACTTGGATCAAGGACAGCTGTCCCCCCGAACAACGATCCTGATCGCGCCAAACACCTGCGATCCGATGACTTACGTTATATCTGCCCTGATATAGCGTTGTACGGGATGTGATCAGCTCGGAGGAGAGAGGCTTGCCGGGACCAAGCTGATGATCATCCGCCGACAACGAGGTCGGCACGATAGAAGGAGATGCAAGAATGGCGAGAGACAATCTGGCTCGGGCGTTGCCGGTCGACGACAGCGGCAGCTACATCGCCCTGGCCGCGACCGAAGAGGTGCTGATCCACGTTCGCTTCTTCCCGAACTCGGACATCAACTCGATCGGCGAGAAGCCCGCCAGCCTGACCGCCAATGAATGGTATGAGCGCCTGCTCGACATGGCGCGTCCGCATTATCAGACCTTCGCCGGCGGCCGCGGCTTCTTCCGCATCCCCCGCCCCTGTTTCGAGGCGATCCTCAAGGGCATTGCCTGACATCGGCTTTCGGGCTGGGTGTGGCAGTGAGCGTCCTCTCTGCCCTGCCCCTGTCGACCGCGGTGCGCCGGGTGCGCCGCGGTCGCTGGCGTTTTGACCGTCCGGCGTTTTGATCGTCGGGTCTTTGGAGGACAGCATTGAGCGATGCGGCTTTCACCGAACTGAAGCGGGCGTTCAGCTCGCTGCTGGCAGCGTGCAGGGCATCGCAGAACTGCGCTGAGACGCTCGCCGACCGCGCTTTCGATCTGTTCGAAGCCAATATCGACGCCCAGACGGCGCATCTGCCCGCCCTCGCCTGCGCCAAGGGCTGCCCCTCCTGTTGCGCATTGCGCGTGACCGCGACGGCACCGGAGATCTTCCTGCTCGCGCGCTATGTCCGGCAGATCGACCAGCGCATGCCGGCTAAGGCGCTCGGCTCGCTGTCGCGCCGGATCAAGCTCGCCAACCGCGCGACGCACGGATTGAGCGACACCGCGCGGATGAAGTTGCGTCAGCCCTGCCCATTCCTCGTACGCGGCGGCTGCATCGTCCATCCCGCGCGTCCGCTCGCCTGCCGCGGGCATGCCTCGTTCGACCGGCGCGCCTGCGCACAGGCCATGGCCGGCCGCGAGGTCGACGTGCCGGTCTCGGCACCACACCTCGCGCTGCGCGCGCTGGTGCAGGATTCGCTCAGGGCGGCGCTCGTCGCTGCGGGGCTCGCCTCTGGCCTGTATGAGCTCAACCAGGGTCTCGTTCTGGCGCTCGACGACCCCGAGCGCGAGCGCGCTTGGCGGGACGGGCAAGACAGCCTCGCGCCGGCGCGGATCGAGGCGTCGACGGCAGCGCAGACCGATGCGGTGCTCTGGAGTCGCGCGGCAGCCGGCGACGCTTCGATCCGGGGCGAGGTGTAGCGACAGGGCTCGGTCGCGCGGCTGTTAAGGCCGGCTGTTAAGGCTTGAGGATCGAGGCCCCGGTCGTGGCGCGGCTTTCGAGGTCGGCATGCGCCCGACCCGCATCCTTCAGCGCATAGGCGTGATTGATCGGCACGTGCAGCTTGCCGCTGATCACCGCCGAGAACAGCGTATCGGCGCCCTCCAGCAGTTCGGACCGCTTGCCGATATAGTCGTTGAGCTTCGGCCGGGTCGCGAACAGAGAGCCATGACTGTTGAGTTCGGCGATCGAGAACGGCGGCACCGGACCCGAGGCGTTGCCGAAGCTGACGAACAGGCCGCGCTGCTTCAGGCAGGACAACGAGCCGGGGAAGGTCGACTTGCCGACGCCGTCATAGACCACGTCGCACAATTCGCCGCGGCTGATCTGCTTGACCCGCGCGACGAAGTCCTCCTCGTTGTAGAGGATGACGTGGTCGCAGCCATTGGCCAGCGCGAGATCCGCCTTCGCCTTGGAGCCGACGGTGCCGATGACGTGCGCGCCGAGCGCGCGCGCCCACTGGCAGGCCAGCAGGCCGATGCCGCCGGCGGCGGCGTGGATCAGCACGCGATGGTGCGGCTCGACCTTGAAGGTCTTGTGCAGCAGATACCAGACCGTCAGCCCCTTGAGCATCAGCACCGCGCCCTGCTCATAGGTGATATGGTCGGGCAGCTTGACCAGGCGCTGCCAGGCGATGTTGCGCTCGGTGGCATAGCCGCCGAGGTTCTCATAGTACGCGACGCGGTCGCCGGGATGGAAATGCGTGACGCCGGGCCCCACGGCGATCACCTCGCCTGCCGCCTCGTTGCCGGCGATGAACGGCAGGCCGGGCGCCTTGTACAGACCGGTGCGATAATACACGTCGATGAAATTCAGGCCGATCGCGTGCTGGCGGATGCGGACCTCGCCGGGGCCGGGCGCGGCGAGATCGACCGGCTCATAGACCAGCGCCTCGGGGCCTCCCACCTTGTGCACGCGCACCGCCTTGACCATCCCGCCATCTCCCCTTCGGACTCTCCATCGCCGCGTCCGGGAATCCGGCGAAAGAACCTTCGACACTTACCTGATTCCCATCGGACATCCGGCTCCGTTGAAGGAGCCGACCTCCGGCCGCGCACCCGGCGCTGCCGGCGGCAAAAGCGAAGGCGATCACGGCGGCCTTGTCAACTCGGCACCGGTCAGGCGTTGCGCTTCCTGCGGTTGCGCGACGCCATCACGTTGAAGGCCTCCACCGCCAGCGCAAAGACGATCGCGAAGTAGATGTAGCCGCGCGGGATGTGGAACTTGAAGCCGTCGGCGACCAGCGCGACGCCGATCAGCACCAGGAAGGCGAGCGCCAGCATCTTGGTGGTCGGATGGTTCGCCACGAAACGCGCCACCGGTCCCGAGGACACGTACATGATGACCATGGCGATGATGACGGCGGCGATCATGATCTCGAGATCCTGGGCCATGCCGATCGCGGTAATGATCGAGTCCAGCGAGAACACGAGATCGATGACGATGATCTGCAGGATCACCCAGAAGAACTTGTTGGCGCCGCCGCCCTGCGACCCCTCCTCCTCCTCGCGCGCCTCGACCTCGGCATGGATCTCGTGCGTGGCCTTGGCGATCAGGAACAGGCCGCCGGCGATCAGGATGATGTCGCGCCAGGAGAAGCCCACGCCGCCGATCGTGAACACCGGCTGCGTCAGCCCGATCAGCCAGACCAGCACGCTGAGCAGCAGGATGCGGAAGATCAGGGCCAACGCCAGCCCGATCTGGCGGGCGCGTGTCGCCTGCGGCTGCGGGATGCGCGAGGTGATCACCGACAGGAATATGACGTTGTCGATGCCGAGAACGATCTCGAGGGCGGTCAGAGTGAGCAGCGCGGCCCACGCTTCGGGACTGGTCAGAAGGTCGATCATGCTTTCAAGGATCTCAGCAGGCGGATCGCGGAGTCGCTCGCGACGATGTAGAGGGCGATCGCGCACAACAAGGCCGTCACGATCGAGCCCACGGCGAAGTTGTTTCCCAGCACGTCGATGACCAGGACGCCCCAGAGCGCGACCAGCGGCAGCGTCAGCCAGCGCAGCCGCTCGACGCGCACCGGGTGGATGACGTGGAATGGGACGAAGGTCAGCGCGATCAGGACCGCGAGACCGAGGGTCGCCAACGATGGCGAGGGATGCAGCAGGAACAGATAGAATGCCGCAATGTTCCAGAGTCCCGGAAATCCGCGAAAATGATTGTCGTTACTCTTCATGCGGCGATCGGCGAAATACAGCGCGCCGGTGACGGCGATGCCGACGCCGATGACCGGCGCGGCGAGCGGCAGCAGCATGCCGCTGGCGGTGATGGCGTAGGCCGGCACGAACACATAGGTCGTGAAATCCACCACCAGATCGAGCACGTCGCCCGACCAGTCCGGCTGCACATGGACGACGTCGAGCCGGCGCGCCATCGGCCCGTCGATGCCGTCGATGACGAGCGCGGCGCCGAGCCACCAGAACATCGCAGTCCAATGCTCGCGCACGGCCTCGAGCATCGCCAGCAGCGCGACGCCCGCACCGAGCGCGGTGAAGACGTGCACCGAGAACGCCGCGGCGCGATGCGCCGGCGTTGCGGCGACCCTGCTCTCTGGTCTCAACTGATCCATGCGGCGCCAGTGCTATCAGGAATCGGAGCCGATTGCATATCCGCCGTTGCGGCGATGCGCCGCGCAGGCTCACGCAATACCCTTGAAAAAGCCTTGCCGGAACGTCAAATGTTCCCGCATGAGCAACACAGACGCCAGCTTTGATGTCATCGTCGTCGGCGGCGGACCCGCCGGGCTCGCCGCCGCCATTGCCCTGTCGCAGACCGGGGCGCGGACCGCGCTCGTGGCCCGCCAGGCGCCGTATGCCGACAACCGCACCACCGCCCTGCTCGGCGGCTCGGTCGACTTTCTCGATGAGATCGGTGTCTGGTCGGCGTGCCGTGACCGCGCCGCCGGTCTCAAGGCGATGCGGCTTGTCGACGATACCGGCCGGCTGATCCGAGCCCCGGAGGTCCGCTTCGTCGCCGACGAGATCGGTCTCGAAATGTTCGGCTACAACATCGCCAATGCCGTCCTGGTCGACGCGCTGGAACAACGCGCCGGCGAGATCGACGGCCTGGTGCGGATCGCCGAGGATGCGGACAGCGTGCGCAGCGATGCCGATGCGGTGACCGTCACCAGCGCATCGGGCCGCGTGCTGACGGCGCGGCTCGTGGTCGGCGCCGATGGCCGGCATTCGCTGTGCCGCGAGGCCGCCGGCATCGGCGTGAGCCGGCGCACGCTGCAGCAGTCGGCGCTGACCTTCAACATCACCCATGCACGGCCGCATCACAACGTGTCGACGGAATTCCACACGCCGCAGGGACCCTGCGTGTTCGTGCCGCTGCCGGGCGACCGCTGCAGCGTTGTCTGGGTCGCGGCCCCGAAGGAGGCCGACCGGCTGTTCGCGCTCGACGACGACGCCCTGTCCGCCGCCGCCGAGCGGCAGTCGCACTCGATCTTCGGCCGGGTGCGCGTCGAGCCGGGCCGCCATGTGTTTCCGCTCGCGATCGAGCGGCCCTTGAGCTACGCGCAAAACCGGATCGCCCTGGTCGGCGAGGCCGCGCATGTGGTGCCGCCGATCGGTGCGCAGGGACTGAACCTCGGCCTGCGCGACGGCATCGACATCGCAGATGTCGTGCGCAAGGCCAATGCGGCCGGCGAGGATATCGGTGCGCCGCAGGTGCTCGCGCGCTATGGTGCGGCGCGCCGCGCCGATATCCTGAGCCGCACCTTCGCCATCGACGTCGCCAACCGCTCGCTGCTCAGCGATCTTCTGCCGATGCAGTCGCTGCGCGCCGTCGGCATGCACCTCATGAGCGGCATCGGTCCGCTGCGACGGCTCGCGATGCGCGAGGGCCTGGCGCCGTCATGGAGAGCCACGCGCAGGGCCGGTTGAGCACCGTCAGGGAAACGCCAGCCGGCCAGTCTGGATCAGCCACATCACGCTGGTCAGGGTGATCACCGAGGCGAAGGTGCCGATCAGCACCGCCGATGAGGCCGGCTCGATCCAGCTGTCGTGCTGGCGCGCGATCACGAACACATTGAGCGCCGGCGGCAGCGCCGCCATCAGCACCGCGGTCGCCGCCCAGGGCTGCGCGAACGGCCCGAACAGCAGCATCAGCCCGAACGACAGCAGCGGGTGAACGACGAGCTTCACCACGGTCAGGACCGGCACCTCCCAGGGCAGCCGCTCGAACGGGCGGAGCGCCACGGTCACGCCGAGCGCGAAAAGCGCCGTCGGCGCAGCGGCGTTCTGCAGGAACTGCAGGGTGCGGTCGAGAACGGTCGGCGGATGCAACTGGAACGCGGCCGCCAGGATGCCGGCGGCGGTGGCCATGATCAGCGGGTTCTGCAGGATCTGGCGCAGCACGGTGCGCATCGCGTGCACCACCGAGGCATGATCGCGCTCGGTCAGCTCGACGAGCAGCGGCACGATCGAGAACAGGAAGATGCTGTCGCAGCAGAAGATCAGCGCGGTCGGCGCCGCCGCCTTGGTCCCGAGCACGGCCAGCGCCAGCCCAGGCCCCATATAGCCGATATTGCCGTAGCCACCCGCGAGCCCGGCCATGGTCGCCTCGCGGAGCGACAGCCGCCCGATGGCCTTGCCGAGCACGAGCGCCAGGGCGAAGGTGAGCATGGTGGCGAGCGTCGTTGCAACTAGGAAGGGAGGGTTGCTCAGCTCGGTGAACGGCGTCCGCGCGATGAGGTTGAACATCAAGGCGGGCAGCGAGACGTAGAGCAGGAAGAAATTCATCCAGGCGAGCCCGGCTTCGGGCAGCCTCCTCCACTTACCGCAGGCGAAGCCTATGAAAACGACGCCGAAATAAGGCAGGGCCAGATTGAGAATGTCGAACATGGGCTCGGAAGATGGCCCCCTGAGGGAGCCTGGGAAGGGCCTGGAATGCGGGGGCGTCGCGGCTTGACGCGACTCGGATTGGTCTAGATTAAATCCGCCCGCGGGGCACTAGCATCGCTCCCCGTCCTGGTCTATTCGACTGGGATGATCAAAGCACGAACTGCCAAGTTTCAGATCGGCCAGATCGTCCGGCATCGGGTGTTCTCGTTCCGGGGCGTGATTTTCGACATCGATCCGGAGTTCAACAACACCGAGGAATGGTGGCTGTCGATTCCCGAGGAGGTCCGTCCGCATAAGGACCAGCCATTCTATCACCTGCTGGCCGAGAACGCGGAATCCGAATACGTCGCCTATGTTTCCGAGCAGAACCTGGTTCCCGACGAGTCCGGCGAGCCGATCCGCCATTCCCAGGTTGCGGAGATCTTCATCAAGGACAAATCGGGCGGCTATCGTCCGCGCAATCCGCTGATGAACTGACCTGCTCGACCAGAGAGCTTCGCCTGAGCGCCGTCGGCGCAAGCCCCTCATCGTTCGGTCCCGGCTCGCAAGTTCCCCCTCGCATCAGCTCGCAGAATGAAAAAGGCGCCCCGAATGGAGCGCCTTTTGATGATGCGGGACGGGCCCGGCCAGCGTTACTGCTTCGCCTGCGGCTGGCCTGGCTGGGTCTGCTCGAGCTTCTTGCGCTGCTCCTCGGCGCGCTTCTGCAGCTCTTCCTGCAGCTTCTTCTGGGTCTCTTCGAACTGCTTCGGGTCGGTCGGCGGACCATCATAGGCCTTGGCGAAGCTGCTGTTGCCTTCCTGCAGCGGCAGCGGCAGCGTCAGCGCGGTGCCGTTCGAGTTGATCGCCTGGACGTAGAGGGTCTGGCCCTTCTTGAGGCTGTTCACGAATTCGGGCGTCGCTTCGTAGTCCGACATGCAGCCGTTCTGGAAGCAGATGACGTACTTTCCTTCCATGAACTGGTTGTTGTCGATGACGATGCGGGTTCCGGGCTGGAGCTGCATGCCGAGCGGCAAGGTCACACGCAGGATCTTCTTCGGCTCGCCTTCGGGCTCGATGATGACGGCTGCAACCACAGGCTGACCGGATTCGATGCGGCCGTCCTTGCCGATGAAGCAGACCTGCTTGGCGTTGGCATCCTGCCCCTTCAGGCAGAACTTGGTCCACGGCGCGTAGATCAGCTGCGGCATCTCCTGCTGAGCCTGGGCCTGAGGCTGGCCGCCGGCGGGAGGAATGGCAGGGGCCTGGGCCGCCGGCGCGGGAGCCTTGGGAGCGGCAGCCGGAGCCTTCGCCTTCGGCGCTTGAGCCTGCGCAACCGAAGGAGCGAAGGAAACGGCCAGCGCGGTGACCGCGAGCAGCGCGACAAGCCGCCCACGCGGCCCAACCGACGAGGCCAAGTCACGGAAATTCATTGCGGAAAACCCTTTCTGAACGGCAGCGCCCGAGACCGCCAAAGGCGCCACACCAAGCCGTTGAAGCGGCTGTCTCCTCAGGAAATGAGGCGGTTAAGTGACAGGCGTTGCCGCCCTAACTCAATCGCCCGCCTTCTTAACGCGGTGCGCGGAAGAATCAATGCCGCGAGACCATGTCGAAGCCGCGGTCTAGCGCTGGCGAGCCTGTGGTAAAAGCCCCTTGTGACCTGTTCCGAATCAAATGCTTGCGCCCCGATCCTGATGCTGCAGCGCATGTTCAGCGCGGCCGCGGGATGGGTCGCCGTGGTCCTGGCATTGTTGCCCGCGGTCTACACCCCCACGGCGA
Organism: Bradyrhizobium sp. SZCCHNRI1009; assembly: GCF_032487575.1. Taxonomy (NCBI): domain Bacteria; kingdom Pseudomonadati; phylum Pseudomonadota; class Alphaproteobacteria; order Hyphomicrobiales; family Nitrobacteraceae; genus Bradyrhizobium; species Bradyrhizobium sp. SZCCHNRI1009. The sequence goes on from NZ_JAUEUL010000003.1 coordinate 334,167, forward strand.
ACGCGGCAGAGACTGCGGCGATCGCCATGCACGGTCTCCCGGCCTTGCCGGCCGACTTCGACCACATGCCCTATGCGAATCCCGACGCGCCCAAGGGCGGCCGTCTGGTCTGGGGACTGCTCGGCACCTTCGATAGCCTGAATCCGTTCATCGTCCGCGGCCTCGCGGTGCAGCAAATCCGCAGCTATGTGGTCGAGAGCCTGCTCACCCGCGGCAACGACGAGCCGTTCACGCTGTATGGCCTGCTCGCGAAATCCGTCGAGACCGACGAGAACAGGACCTATGTCACCTTCCGGCTCGACCCGCGTGCCCGCTTCTCCGACGGCAGCCCCGTGCTCGCCGAGGACGTGGCGTTCTCCTTTGCGCTGCTGCGCGATCACGGCCGCCCCAACCACCGGCAGTTCTACGGCAAGGTGGCCAGGGCCGACGTGCTCGACCCGCTGACCATCCGGTTCGATTTCGGTGGAACGGAAGACCGCGAGCTGCCGCTGATCCTCGGCCTGATGCCGATTCTGGCGAAGCACGCGACGGACGTGCCGAGCTTCGAGGACACGACGATGAGCGCGCCGCTCGGGTCAGGCCCATATCGGGTCACCGCGGTGCAGCCGGGATCCAGTGTCACCCTCACCCGCAATCCGGACTATTGGGGACGCGACCTGCCGGTCAACCGCGGATTGTGGAACTTCGACGAGGTCAGGCTCGACTACTACCGCGAGTCCAACGGACAGTTCGAAGCCTTCAAGCGCGGGCTGTACGACTTCCGCGTCGAGACCGAGCCGCTGCGCTGGCACGACGGCTATGACTTCCCGGCCGCACGCAATGGCGAGGTCATCCGCGACAGCTTCACCTCGGGGATGCCGCAGCCCTCGCAGTTCCTGGTGTTCAACACGCGGCGGCCGGTGTTCGCCGACGTGAAGGTGCGCCGTGCGCTGACGTTGCTGTTCGATTTCGAATGGATCAACCGCAACTACTTCTTCGGGCTGTACCGCCGCAGCGGCGGCTATTTCGCCGGCTCGGAGCTGTCCGCCTATGGACGTCCGGCCGACGCGACCGAGCTTGAGCTGTTGAAGCCCTACGCCACGCAGATCCCCGCCGACATCATGGACGGCAGCTACCGGTTGCCGATCACCGACGGATCCGGCCGCGACCGCGCAACGCTGAAGGCGGCGCTCGATCTGCTTAACGAGGCCGGATATGGCCTCGACGGGACGGTATTGCGGCATCGGACCACGCGGGCCCCCCTCGCCTTCGAGATCCTGGTCACGACGCGCGATCAGGAGCGCATCGCACTGGCTTACGCCGGCAGTCTCAAGCGGGCCGGCATCAATGCCTCGATCAGGGTGGTCGATCCCGTGCAGTTCGACCAGCGCCGCCTGAGCTTCGAGTTCGACATGATCCAGAACCGCTGGGACCAGTCGCTGTCCCCCGGCAACGAGCAGGCGTTCTACTGGGGCAGCGAGGCCGCCGACCGCACCGGAACCCGCAACTACATGGGGGCCAGGGACCCGGCGATCGACGCCATGATCGCGGCGCTGTTGCGCGCCCGCGACAGGCCGGAATTTATCTCGACGGTTCGCGCATTGGACCGTACTCTTATGGCGGGGTTCTACGCTATTCCAGTGCTCAATGCCGCCGAGGAATGGATCGCGCGGTGGAATCGTATAGAACGGCCAAAGAGGACGGCTTTGACGGGAGCGCTCCCGGAGAGCTGGTGGCAGCGGCCGGAGCCGGCACGGAAGTGACCAATCGGGGCAATTGGTCGTGGCCGGGTCCGTGAAAGTACGGGGCAACAGGTGAATCAGGCCAATACGTCGCCGACGCTCGACGCGTTGTTTCAACGCATCCTGGCGCGCAAGCCGGATGCGGTCGCGCTGGTCGATCCCATCAACAAGCAGCGCGTCACCGGGCGGCCGCCGATGCGCCTGACCTATGCCGAAGCCGATCGCGTGATCTCGGCGCTGGCGGCGCATTTCATCGACGCCGGCCTGCCCGCCCATTCGGTGATCGCGGTCCAGCTGCCCAACACGATCGAGTTCGTGCTGACGGTGTTGGCCGCGCATCGCGCCGGCCTCGTCGTCGCCGTGTTCCCACTGCTGTGGCGTCAGTCGGAGCTCGTGGCGGCGCTGAACCGCACCAGCGCGCGCGCCATCGTCACGATGTCGAAGATCGACGGCGTGATTCACTCCGATCTCGCGATGAATGCGGCGGCGGAGGCGTTCTCGATCCGCCACGTCTGCGGCTTCGGCTCCGACCTGCCCGAGGGGATGTATTCGCTCGACCAGTCGATCGCGAAGCCTTCGCGCTCGACGCGTGGGCTGATGCCGGACGGCCGCAAGGCCGCGATCGTCTCGTTCGACGTGACCGCCGACGGCTTCCGCGCCGTCCCGCGCACCCATTTGAGCCTGATCGCCGGGGGGCTCGCCGTCTCGCTCGAGAGCGATCTGCCGCAGGGCGTGAACATGATGTCGGCCTTCCTGCCGTCGTCATTCGCCGGCCTTGCCGCTTCGGTCGTGACATGGCTGTTGTCCGGCGGCACCCTTGCGCTGCATCACCCGTTCGACGCCGACGTGCTGGAACAGCAGCTCGCGGAGCTCGCCTGCGATACGCTGATCGCGCCGGCCCAACTCGCCTTGCGTCTCGACGAGGGCGACCTCGCCTCGCGGCTGCCGAACCTGCGTTACGTGCTCGGCATGTGGCGCGCGCCCGAGCAGGTGGCGTCGAGCGCATCTTGGAAGACGCGCGACATCGAGATGACCGACGTCTATCTGTTCGGCGAAGCCGGACTGTTCGCCGTTCGCCGCACCGCGGCCGATGGCAGTCCCGGGCCGGTCAAACCAGGCCGCCAGGGCGCGCCGCGCGAACAGCCGGGCTCATCGATCGCCGGCGAGATCCTGGTGACGCCGAAGGGCACGCTCGGGCTGCGGGGGCCGATGGTCGTGCTCGCCGCCTACGCTCCTCCGCCGCCGCCGAGCGACTCGCTGATGCCGGCAGCGCCGCGCGACTACGTCGACACCGAGTATGCCGTGCGCCTCGACCGTGCCCAGGACACGATCTCGATCACGGCGCCGCCGGCCGGCGTGATGGCCGTTGGCGGCTACCGCTTCCTTGCGCAGGACCTGCACGAATGGTCGCGGCGGCTCGGCCAGGGCGCGCTGCTGACCGCTCTGCCCGACCGTCTCAGCGGTCACCGCCTCGCGGGCCGCGCGATGGACAATGCGCGCGCGCGGGAAGCGCTCGCTGAGCTCGGGCTCAATCCGCTGATGGTCGAGGCCTTCCGCGACCGTGCCAGTTCGGGCGGCTGAAGCTGCCGTCCGTGCGAATGCGGAGCGCGCGTGTTTGGAACAGTGTTGACGCCGCGTTAACGGGAGCGACCTAGGATCGCGACAGTATCGTCAGCGTATCCTGAGTTCCCTGGATGTCCCCACAAGGCCCGCTTCTCATCGTCTCCTCGTCCACGCGGCCTTCGCTGAGTGCGGCCCTCGCGGTGGCGCAAATTCTCCCCTCCGTCGAGACGCGCTGGGCTGATGCGATCAGCACGATGTCCCGGGTTCAGCCGGCCGCGGTCGTCGCCGTCGTCGAGGATGCTGATGCAACCGAGCTGGCGGCGGTCTCGCGTCATGTCGGTGCGCGCAAGCCCTACGTGCCGCTGATCGCCATCGCGCCCGGTGGCGCTGTCCTGCCCGACCACGCCATTCCCTTGCATGGCAGCGACAATCACGAGCGGCTGCTGGCGCGGCTGCGCGCGGCGCTGCGTGTCCGCACGCTGCACACCACCGTGCTGCGCCGTCTCGATGAGAAGAAGGCACCCGACGCCACCCTGCCGGAAACAGATCCGCTGGATGACGCGACCGTGCTGCTGCTCGGCCGCGGCAGCTCCCTGCCCGGCCTGTCGGTCGCGCTCGGCGAACGCATGGCGGTCGTCGGCGCGCTGAGCATCGAAGCCGCCGCCAAGCATCTGTCGAGCCGCGACATCGACGGCATCGTGCTTGGCGAAGGGTTTTCGCCGCGCGTGGTCGACGCGTTCCTCGCGGTGCTCGCCGAGGACACCCGCTTCCGCAACCTTGCCGTTGTCGTCACTGCCAACCAGCCGGCGCCGCTGCAGGAACTCGCCAATCTCGAGATCATCGCCGGCGCTCCCGCGCACATCGCGGCCAGCGCGCTGCCGTTGATCCGCCTGCACGCCTTCGAAGCCCGCCTCAACCGCACGCTGCGCGCCATCGAAGCCGGCGGCATGCTCGACCCGCAGACTGGCCTGCTCACCCGCAACGCCTTTGCGCGCGACTTTGCCACCGCGGTCAGCCAGACGCAGAAGAGCGGCGGCAGCCTCGCGGTAGCTCGGTTCGCCTTCGACCCTGTCAACCCGCGCGCGCAATATGACGGCGCCCGCATCATCAGCCGCCTGATGCGGCGGATGGATTTCGGCACCCACGAGGACAACGGCTCCGTCGTGGTCGTCTTCGCCGAGACCGACCTCCGCTCCGCCCATGCCATCGCCCGCCGCCTCTCCAGCGTGATGCGCCACACCTCGCACGGCAAGCGCGACACCCGCACCGAGCCGTCGATCACCGTCGCCGCGCTGCAGCCGACTGACACCGCGCGCACCCTGCTGGCCCGGGTCTACGGCGAGGCCCAGCGCGCGGCGTCCTGAGGCGGGGCAGCCGCCGGATGAATTCCCGGCGGCGATCTCGCGTTAGTCCGAGTCAAGCAGACGGCTTTCCAGCGCCAGCATGTATTTCTCCTGATATGCGACGGCAGAGGCCTGGGTTCCTGTCGCGTTTCGCCGACCCGGTCCGACAAAGCCGTTTCTGCAGGCCTCGCGCCAAGCTTCAAATTCGCGGCGCTTGCCAGCTGCAGCCAGGATTGCTGCGACATTGATCTGCATCATTTCAAGCCGGGATTTCGCCATGGGCTCCATTGCCGCCCGGCTAAATATGTCGACGTCGCAGTATGGCTGAAAGTCCGGCAAGACCTTTTGCAGCAGGGTATCGACGACGTCTACGAGATGACACCGGACGGCGTCAGCTTCCGGAGGAAAAAAATATACATGATTGGATTTGTGATCATTTACGGGCCGGAGCCCAGCGATCGCATACAGCTGGGTTCGCGCCTTGCGGATCTCGGGCACGTCGGGACCATCATAGGGCGACGGCGGCCGGAGGTCGCGAAGCATCTCCTCAGGCTTCGGCCAGCGAAACCACGTCGTCCACGTCACGTGCAGCGCGCCGCGCTTTTGGATGTGAAAGCCGAACTCCGCCTCGAGCCTGATCTCGGGGCCACGGCAAAGTTCGATGATGAGGCGGCGCGTCCGTCTGCCTTCCACGACGGTCCCTCTCACCGCGAGGCCCTGCTGTTCGACCGTGCTTACAAGGAACGCCATGAGTTCTTTGACGAGAGACAGCATTCATCGCTCAAGCTGTGCAGGGATTACCCAGGTTCATGGTAGACAAGCTTGATCCGAATTGTCGAACCGTTGTGCTGCGTAGGGCGGGCAAAGGCGCGTGCAAGGTCTTGCCGCATGCGAGCCATCAGATGGCGCCGTGCCCACCATCTGACGGCACGACGCGACGCGCGACGGTGGGCACGCTGCCGCCTGACGGCGGCCGCTTTGCCCACCCTACGGACTGTTTTCCCTGATCACGATCTCAGCCCAATGCATGCAAGTTGAGATCGCGCATTTGCCCTACTTGTCTGGTGCAATCACGCAAATGCGCTCGGGGGCATCTCAGCAAGCGGAGCATGCGTCATGCACAACCGGCAATCACGGGACGAGACTGACTGGGTCAGCGTCGTCGCGATCGTCTCGGTGTTCCTGATCGCCAGCCTTGCCTTGCATTTCGGCTGGCAGCTTCGGTGACGCTCAGCGCCGGCTAGGCCGCCTTCTTCTTCTCCGCGAGCTCCGCCAGCTCCTTCAGGATATCCGTTGTGCCGGCCAGCCGCTCCTCCGGCGTCTCCCATATCTGCAGGAACACGACCTTCATGTCGGGACGTACCTTGGCGGCCTGGCCGTGGCGCTTGATGAAGGCGACCAGGCGCTCGGGATAGGCAAAACTGTTGTCGCGGAAGGCGATGACGGCGCCCTTCGGACCGGCATCCACCTTCTCGACATTGGCCCGGCGGCAGTAGTTCTTGATCGCCGCGACCTTGAACAGATAGCGCGTCTCGTCCGGCAGCTTGCCGAAGCGGTCGCGCAGCTCGGCGGCAAAGTTGTCGATCTCGTCGTCGGTCTCGAGATCGGCGAGCCGGCGGTACAGCGACAGCCGCACCGAGAGGTCGGAGACGTAGTCCTCCGGAATCAGCACGGGCATGCCGATGGTGATCTGCGGCGACCAGCGGTCGACGGTCGGCTCGGTGATGCCCGCCTTGAGGTTCTCGATCGCCTCCTCCAGCATCGACTGATAGAGCTCGAAGCCGACCTCCCTGATGTGGCCGGACTGCTCGTCGCCGAGGAGATTGCCGGCGCCGCGGATGTCGAGGTCGTGGCTGGCGAGCTGGAAGCCGGCGCCGAGCGTCTCCAGCGATTGCAGCACACCCAGGCGCTTTTCAGCTTGCGCGCTGATCTTGTGAGTCGACGGCAGGGTGAACAGCGCATAGGCGCGCAGCTTGGAGCGGCCGACGCGGCCGCGCAGCTGATAGAGCTGGGCAAGGCCGAACATGTCGGCGCGGTGCACGATCAGTGTGTTGGCGCGGGGAATGTCGAGGCCGGACTCGACGATGGTGGTCGACAGCAGGACGTCGAACTTGCCGTCGTAGAACGCCGACATGATGTCCTCGATCACGGTCGGCGCCATCTGGCCGTGGGCGACCGCGACCTTCATCTCCGGCACGGTCTTGTCGAGGAACTCCTTGACCTCGGCGAGATCGTCGATGCGCGGCACGACGTAGAACGCCTGGCCGCCGCGATAGCGTTCGCGCAGCAGAGCCTCGCGGATCATCACGGGGTCATGCGGCGCGACGAAGGTGCGAACCGCGAGACGATCGACTGGCGGCGAGGCGATGATCGACAGCTCGCGCACGCCCGTCAAAGCAAGTTGCAAGGTCCGCGGGATCGGGGTTGCCGACAGCGTCAGCACATGCACCTCGGCGCGCAGCTGCTTCAGCCGCTCCTTGTGGCCGACTCCGAAATGCTGCTCCTCGTCGACGATGACGAGGCCGAGATCGCGGAACTTGATCGACTTGCCGAGCAGCGCATGGGTGCCGACGACGATGTCGACCGAGCCGTCGGCGAGCCCCTTCTTGACTTGGTTGAGCTCCTTGGTCGAGACGAGGCGCGAGGCCTGAGCGACGTTGACCGGAAAGCCCTTGAAGCGCTCGGTGAAGGTTTTCGCGTGCTGGCGCGCCAGCAGCGTGGTCGGCACCACCACGGCGACCTGCTTGCCGTCGAGCGCGACCGCGAACGCCGCGCGCAGCGCCACCTCGGTCTTGCCGAAACCGACGTCGCCGCAGACCAGCCGATCCATCGGTCGTCCCGCTTCGAGGTCCGCAAGCGTCGCCTGGATCGCGGCGAGCTGGTCCTCGGTTTCGTCATAGGGGAAGCGCGCGCAGAACTCGTCGTAGAGGCCCGCCTGCACCGGCAGCTTCGGCGCCTCGTGCAGCATGCGCTCGGCGGCGATCTTGATCAGCTCGCCGGCCATTTCGCGGATTCGGTTCTTGAGCTTGGCCTTGCGGGTCTGCCAGCCGGAGCCGCCGAGCTTGTCGAGCTCGACGCTGGTCTGGTCGGAGCCGTAGCGCGACAACAGCTCGATGTTCTCGACCGGCAGGTACAGCTTGGTCTCGCCGGCGTAGCGCAGCTCGAGACAGTCATGCGGCGCGCCGGCGACTTCGAGCGTCTGCAGGCCGACGAAACGGCCGATGCCGTGATCGACATGGACGACGATGTCGCCGACCGCGAGGCTCGTCACCTCGGAGATGAAGTTGTCGAGCTTGCGGCTCGCCTTGCGCGGCCGCACCAGGCGGTCGCCGAGAATGTCCTGCTCGGAGATCACAGCGATCTGGTCGGTCTCGAAGCCGGACTCCAGCCCGAGCAGCGCCAGCATGGTCTCGTTGCGTGGCGTCGCCTGCACCACGCGCCAGGTATTGACGCTGGTGACGTGGATCAGTTTGTGGTCCTTCAACATGCTGGCCATGCGGTCGCGCGAGCCCTCGCTCCACAGCGCGATGACGACCTTCTTGCGTATAGACTGCAACGCCTGGACATGGGCGACGACGGCCTCGAACACGTTGACCGCGGCGTCGTTGCGCTCGGGTGCGAAGCTGCGGCCCTGCCGCGCGCCGATATCGACGACTCCGGTGCCTTCCGGCACGGCGAAGGGCGTCACCCGCGCCAGCGGAACGGCTGCGAGCCGCTCAGCCCATTCGGACGACGTCAGATACAGGCGGTCGACCGTCAGCGGCTTGTAGATCGCGCCGCCGCCGGGATGCTCCATGGCCTCGCGACGCGCGTCGTAATAATCGATGATCTGCTTGAAGCGCTCGCGCGCGGCGTCCTCGCCCTGCGGCTCGATCACGACCGGCGTGTTCGGCAGGTAGTCGAACAGCGTCTCCATCTTGTCGTGGAACAGCGGCAGCCAGTGCTCCATGCCGGGATAGCGCCGGCCCTCGCTGACGGCCTCGTACAGCGCATCGTCGCGCTCAGGCGCGCCGAACTCGGCGACATAGCCCATGCGGAAGCGGCGGATGGTATCGGTGACCAGCTGGAATTCCGACACCGGCACCAGATCGAGCGAGCGCATGTCGAGCAGGGTTCGCTGCGTCTCGGCGTCGAAGGTGCGGATCGATTCCAGGCTGTCGCCGAAGAAGTCGAAGCGCACCGGCTGGTCGAGGCCCGCCGGGAACAGGTCGAGGATGCCGCCGCGCACGGCATATTCGCCGCTCTCGCGCACGGTCGACGAGCGGTGGTAGCCGTTGTGCTCCAGCCAGGCGACGACAGAGTCCATCGGCACGACATGGCCGGGCGCGACCGACAGTGCCTGCCCGGCCATGGTGTCGCGCGACGGCACGCGCTGGACGATGGCATTCACGGTGGTCAGCACGATCAGCGGCTTGTCGCTGCCGGCGAGGCGCGACAGCCGCGCCAATGTCGTGACGCGCTGGGCCAGGATGCCGCCATGCGGCGAGACGCGGTCATAGGGCTGGCAGTCCCAGGCGGGGAACTGCATGACAGGAAGATCGGGCGCGAAGAAGTCGAGCGCCCGCGCCAGCTGCTGCATGCGTGCGCCGTCGCGGCAGACCACGGCGAGGCTCACCGCCGGCGGCTTCGGCTTGGCGGCGATGGCGCGCGCGAGGTCGGAGACGACGAGGCCTTCGGCGCCCTCGGCGACGTTGGCGAGCGTCAGCGCGCGCCCCGGCGCGAGATGCTCGGCAGGCGACTTGACCGGGCTCTTCATCAGTCGGCGTCCACCGCGCGGAACGCCTTGATGCGAGCGAACAGCGCCGGGGTCTGCTCCGGCGGCAGCGGCCGGGCGCCGGTGACCGCGGCATAAAAGTCCGGGTCGGGGACTTCGAGCAGTTGCTCGAGCTCGGCCAGCTCGCTCTCGCTGAGGCTGCCGATCTCGGCGTCGGCAAAGCGGCCGAGGATCAGATCCATCTCGCGGGTGCCGCGATGCCAGCAGCGGAACAGGAGCCGCTTGCGGCGGTCGTCAAGGCCTTGGCTCGATCGGGTCGTTCCAGTCATCGCGACATCCTGCAGTACAACGCCAAAAGCCCGGACGGTGCCGGGCGCGGTTGATATAGCGGTGCGCGGCGCCTCTGTCAGCCCTCGGGACTGCAGAACCGGCATGCCCGGCACCTGAAAACTGAGAAAAAGACGTGGATGTCTCGGCATTCGCGGCTATCCCGGCTCTCAAACCGCTTTAAGTGTTCACTCCATGCGCCCCAGCATCCTCAATCCCCTGTTTGCGCCGGTCACCGCCCTCTCCGGGGTCGGGCCGAAGCAGGACAAGCTGCTGCGCTACCTGCTCGGCTGCAGCGAGACGCCGCGGCTGGTCGACCTGCTGCTGCATCTGCCGGCCAGCGTGATCGACCGCCGTAACCGGCCGAAGGTCCGCGACGTCGAGGTCGGCACGGTCGTGACGCTGGAGGTCACGGTCGACCGCCACCGTCCCTCGCGCAATGCGCGCGCGCCATACCTCGTTTACGCCAGCGACGAGACCGGCGACGTCGTGCTGACGTTCTTCCGGCCCAAGGGCGACTACATCGAGAAGATCCTGCCGGTCGGCGCCAAGCGCTACGTCTCCGGCACGGTGCAGATGTACGACGGCGTGCCGCAGATCGTGCATCCCGACCGCATCCTCGATGAGGCGGGGTTTGCAAAACTGTCAGGAATCGACCCGGTCTATCCGCTGACCGAAGGCCTCGCGCTGGGCTCGCTGCGGCGGGCGATCGCCGCCGCGCTGACCAAGCTGCCGGACCTGCCGGAATGGATCAGCCCGGAGGTGCTCAGCCGCTGCAACTTCCCGTCCTTGAGGGAGGCGCTGACGCGGGTGCACGTCCCGCAGGAATTGACCGACATCCTGCCGGAGAACCCGTTCTGGTCGCGCCTCGCCTTCGACGAGCTGCTCGCAGGCCAATTGGCGCTGGCGCTGGTGCGGGCGCAGCTGCGCCGGCCCGCCGGCAACCGCCATGCCGGCGACGGCCGCCTGCGCCGCAGGATCATCGACGCCCTGCCTTATGCGCTGACGAACTCGCAGGCCGAGGCGATGGCCGCGATTGCCGCCGATCTCGAAAAGCCGGTGCGGATGCTGCGGCTGCTGCAGGGCGATGTCGGCTCCGGCAAGACGGTGGTGGCGCTGCTGGCCGCAGCCGCCGTCGCCGAGGCCGGCAAGCAGGCGGCGCTGATGGCGCCGACCGAGATCCTGGCGCGCCAGCATGCCAAGACCATCGCCCCGCTCGCCGCGCGCGCCGGCATGAACGTGGTCATCCTCACCGGACGCGAGAAGGGCAAGGAGCGCCGCGACATCCTCGCCCGGCTCGAAGCCGGCGAGATCGACATCCTGATCGGCACCCACGCGCTGATCCAGGACGACGTGGTCTTCAAGTCGCTGGCGCTCGCCATCGTCGACGAGCAGCACCGCTTCGGCGTGCGCGAGCGGCTGGCGCTGACCTCGAAGGGCGAGGCCGTCGACGTGCTCGTGCTGTCGGCGACGCCGATCCCGCGCACCCTGGTGCTGACCTATTTCGGCGACATGGACATTTCCGAGCTGCGCGAGAAGCCGGCCGGCCGCCAGCCGATCGACACCCGCGCGGTGGCCGATAGCAGGCTCGGCGAGGTCATCGACGCCGTCGGCCGCGCGCTCGATGCCGGCAAGCTGGTGTACTGGATCTGCCCGCTGGTCGAGGAATCCGAGGCCGAGGGCATCGATCATCTCACCAACGCGACGGATCGCTTCGAGAGCCTGCGCGAGCGCTTCGGCGACAAGGTCGGCCTCGTCCACGGCAAGATGAAGGGCAGCGAGAAGGACGAGGTCATGGGCCGCTTCGCGGCGCATGAGCTGCGCCTGCTGGTCGCCACCACGGTGGTCGAGGTCGGCGTCGACGTGCCGGCCGCCAGCATCATGGTGATCGAGAATGCCGAGCGCTTCGGCCTCGCACAATTGCACCAGCTGCGCGGCCGCATCGGCCGCGGCTCCGAGGCCTCGACCTGCATCCTGCTCTATCACGAGCCGCTCGGGCCGATGTCGAAGGCGCGGCTCGCGGTGATCCGCGAGACCACCGACGGCTTCCGCATCGCCGAGGAGGATCTCAAGCTGCGCGGCGAAGGCGACGTGCTCGGCATCCGCCAGAGCGGCCTGCCCGGCTATCGCATCGCGCGGCCCGAGGTGCACGCCCAGTTGATCACCCAGGCGCGCGACGAGGCGCTGCGCATCCTGAAAGAGGATCCGAAGCTGAAGGGTCCGCGCAGCGACGCGCTGCGCTGTTTGTTGTATCTGTACGAACGGGATGAAGCCATCCCGCTGTTGACCGCGGGATAGACCAACGCCGTGATTGCGAGCGCAGCGAAGCAATCCAGAGTCGTCGCGGGATTCTGGATTGCTTCGCTGCGCTCGCAATGACGCGGGGAGAGGTTCCGGCTACGTCTTCGCCTTGCAGCTCTCGGCGAAGGCCACCAGTTGCGCCGCCTCTGCCCCCTCCCCCTGCACGTCCGCCGCGATGTGCTCGAACAGCCGCGCGAAACCTTCGTAGATCAGCGCCGCCGGATGATCCTCTCCCAGGAAGCCCGCGATCTCGCGCATTTCGGCAACCCAGCGATAGGCCTTCGGCAGCATGTCCGGCAGCGCATTGCCGAGCCGCGCCTGCACGTGCGGCTGGCTCAGAGCCAGCTCATCGCGCAGCGCGTCCGCTGCGCCGGCGCGGGTGGCGGCCAGCACCATCGCGGCGCCGAGCCCGGTCAGCCCCTTGTTGATGCCGGCATAGGACATCTTCAGCGCCGAAGCCGCGCCGATGGGTCCTTCGATCCGTCGCAGATCGAGCCCGAGTTGGCCCAGCACGGAGACATCGGCGGACGCCTCGCCGCTCACATAGAAGGCCGGTCCCTTCGTGCCGGGCTTCGGCGGCAGGCCGATGATGGCGGCATCCACCAGGCGCGCGCCCGACGACAGCACGATGTCCTCGATCGTCCGGATGGTCTCGACGTTGACGGCATTGCAGTCGACGATGATGGGCTTCCTCGAATTCCGGTTGATGACCGTCGCGAGCTGCTCCGCCAGCGCCACGGCCTCGCCCGGCGGCACGATCGACAGGATGATGTCCGCATTGGCGATCTCGGCATCGCTGGCGCCGATCATGCCGGATGCGGCCGCTCTCGCCCGCGTCGCCGCGCTGCGCCCCTCGAGCGACGTCAGGACGTTGCAGCCGTGCTCCACGAGACGGGCAGCGATCGCGCCGCCCATTGCGCCCGGTGCGATGACGGCAATGCTGGGGGGCATGAGGACGGCTCCGGTTCCAACGATGGTCTCGAAGACTATGCGCACCCCGTGACAAAATTGAAGGCACGAAAACGAAGGGCAGCCCTTCCGGGCTGCCCTCGCCTTGGCCGCAACTTCAACGCTCCCCTCAGAGCCCCCGAGAACGCTGGCCGCCGCGGCAGACCTCAGAACGCGATCTTCAATCCTCCGCTGCCGAAGAAATCGTCGCCACCCGTGCGTCCGATGGTGCGCGACACGGTCGCCGTCAGCGCCACATTGCTCCAGAACGGCGCCACGACGCCGGCGCTCACCCGGCCGTAGACGTCGTGCGAGATGCCGTTCGGAACGGTCCAGTTGTTGACGATGACGGGCGCCGACGTCGCGCTGTACTGAATCAGGCGGCCGTTGCCGATGATGTCGTCATCGAGCGTCAGGTTCAGGTACGGATTGATGACGTTGCCCTGCACCTGGAACGGGGTGCGCAGCTGCACGCCGACGCTGCCGATCAGGGTCTCGGCGGTCTGCGAGCCGACCGCGAGCGTGAGCGCAGGATCGCCGGTCTCGGTGAAGCCGTCGACACGGGCGCGGGCATAGGTCAGCCCGCCGATCGGGCCGAGCTTTGCCGTGCCGGCATCGAACAGGTAACCGGCCTTGCCGGCCGCGACGAAGGTCGTGCCGCCGGGATTGGAGGTGATGGTGTCGACGACGCCCGGCCGCGTGTTGCGATAGTCCTGATGGCCGATCGTCGCGAGCGCTTCCGCAAACAGGTTGCTGCTGGCCCAGGCGCCGTAGAGGCCGAACTGATAGGAGTTGGCATCCGTGGTGCCGGCGCTGTTGAACAGCCTCGCCTTCGGGTTGGAGTAGTCGAAGGCGGTGCCGATCATGGCGTTCGCCGACAGCCGGTACTCGACGCCAATCGTGCCGCCGATGCTGTCGAGATTGAAGCCGTTCGAGGCGGCGCTGCCCTGGCGGTCGCTGACGCCGCCATTGCCCTGCATGTAGAACGACCATGGACTGACCGACGCGAGCGGCGGCGCCTTGGTGTGGGGCGGGCGGCCCATTGCCCCATAGGCGTTCATCGTCGATGGAGCAAAGCCCGTGGTCTCGCGGAACATGTCGAGCTTGCCGAACAGGGTCGAGGCGAAGCCCATCGCCGTGATCGACCCCACCTCGCCTTGCGGCGCGAAGGTCAGCGGCGCGTTGAGGCGGTTGACGATATATTGGCCCAGCACCTCGAAGCCGTGTGACGTCAGGTGCACGCCATCGACATAGAACAGGTATTGGTTCTGCAGCGCAGGATTGCCGATGCAGGCGATCGGACAGGCGCCGACATTGGTGAAGCCATAGCGCGACGGATTGGCCTGGATCAGCGTCCCCACCAGTCCGGTGTCGACATACTCGACACGTACGCCCGAACGCGCGACGCCGGCGAGCGACTGCTGCATCAGGCTGTTGTAGGTCGTGCTGTAGGCCTTGCCGGCTGGAGCATTGGCGTTGCCGACGGCCTCCGGCAAGGTGCTGACATCGCCGGCCGTGAACACGATGCTGCGCGCACCGTCCCCGACCAGCGCGTTGATGCCGGCCATGGCCTGCTGAGCCGTGACGGCCGCGGCCGTCGGCGCTCCAGCGAGCGAGCCACCGGCGCGGTAGTAGGCTCGTGCGTCATTGCCGCCGACGGAAATTTCGACGAGGTCGGTCGATGAGACCCTGCCGGAGAAGCCGGTCAGTCCGCTCCACTCCTGGAAGAAGCCGGGAATGCCGGGCGCCACTACGTTGGTGTTGCCGGCCATGGCGCCGCCGATCGCGTAGTTGAGCTGGGGAATGCCGAGCAGCGCCGATGTCGTGTCGACGAAATTGGTGCCGCCGCTGAAGCGGCCGGTGGGATAGAGCGGCAGCTTGCCGGCCCCGCCGGTGAAGGTCCAGAGATTGCCCGTATCGGCGTAGCTGTCGCCAAATGCCTGAATGCGCGTATAGGTGGTCTGGGCTGCCGCCGGCCCGGTCAGTTGCAGCGACGCTACGGACAGCGCGACCACGCACAACAACGTCGTTCTACTCACAGGCCTCATACGCGCTTCCCCAACGTCATACTTTTGTTTGCCCGATGTTTCCATGGTGACCATTCGAAACACCACCGCCCGCTGGTTGTAGGAACGACGACATCCGTGGCTGTGCCTTCCTCGCATCATCATGCAGTGCAAAGTGCCGCGATGCGCACGTTTGCCCGCTGGGCGGACCGGACCGCCGCCGACCGTGCTCGCGAAGGCTGCTGACAGAATCTGGCAGGGAGCTCGGCTAGTCGTGTGGCTGACGCGCCGCAGCCGGCGCCGCCACCGGAGAAAAGACGATGCCCGAGTTCAATTTCCTGATCCTCTACGTCGACAACCCGCCGAGCAGCGCGGCCTTCTATGCGGATCTGCTTGGCCGGCCCGTGATCGAACAATCGCCGACGTTCGCCATGCTGCCGCTGCGCGAGGGCGTCATGCTGGGCCTGTGGTCGCGGCACACGGTCGAGCCGCCAGCGGCCGGCGCAGCAGGCTTCGGCGAGGTCGCGTTCGCGGTCGGCGATGCCGGCGAGGTCCAAAGGCTGCACGACGACTGGAAGGCGCGCGGACTTTCGATCGCGCAGGCGCCGACGCGGATGGATTTCGGAACGACGTTCGTCGCGCTCGATCCGGATGGACATCGCCTGCGCGTGTTCGTTCCGCAGGATGCGGCCTAGCTCTTCCGCAGTGGCTGGCCCTTCGCGCCAGTCGGCCTTTCAGCCTAGTCCGCCTTGGCCGGCTCGGGCTCGCGGTGCGGCGATGGCTGCGCGGGTGCGTTGGCGAGGCGCGCCGCGTTGGCCATGTTGGCCAGCGCCGCGACTTTTTTCTGCTGGTCCGATCCCGGCTGCACCACGCCGCAGGACATGATCAGCGTCGCCGCGTCCTCGGCGCTCATGTCCACCTCGATGATCTTGCTCCGCGGCAGATAGAAGAAAAAGCCGGTGGTGGGGTTCGGCGCGCACGGCAAGAACACCGAGATCTGCTCGTCGTCACCGGGCAGCCGGCTCGAAATCTCCGCGCTCGGCGGCTGCGAGATCAGCACGATCGACCACATGCCGGGCGAGGGAAACTCGACCAGGCCGACACGGCGCAGGCTCGAACCCTTGCCCGAGAACAGCGTCTCGAACACCTGCTTGAGGCCGCGATAGATCGCCCGCACTGCCGGGATGCGGCCGAGCAGCCGCTCGCCGAGGTCGACCAGGGTGCGGCCGATCAGGTTGGCCGTCAGGAAGCCGAGCAGCGTCAGTCCGATCACGGCCACGATCAGGCCGGAGCCGGGCACGCCGAACGGCAGATAGGTTTCCGGACGATAGACCAGCGGCACGAACGGCCGAACCAGTCCGTCCACCCAGGTCACGAACCACCAGGTGATGTAGAGCGTGATGGCAACGGGTCCGGCGACGACGAGGCCGGTCAGGAAATAATTGCGAAACCTGAACATTAGCCCATGGTGGGGCGTCTCGGCCGGAACATCGGCCAAGGGATCGGTCTCAGGCGGCAGGTCGTCGCGGGAACTCATGCGAACTTCCGGGTAGGGATCAAATCTCAGCTAGGGGTCTTAGCAGATTTTTGAAGGGCAAAGGCCCTCTTTCCGACACACGCGCGCTTTGCCGCTGACCTGTGGCCCGGCAGTCGGGCCCCAAGTCAGCGCGCAAGCCGTCGATTTCGATCCCTGCGGGGGCGAGGAGCCACTCAAAAGGGCAAACCCGCCGCGCCTAGGCGCTACGCAGCGGCAGGGCCAGACCGACCGCCACGAAGATGCCGCCACAGACCTGGTTGAAGCGCCGCCCGACCCGGGCGAGCCACGGACGAACCCGGGCTGCCGCGCTGGCAATGGCGTATTCGGTGACGAACTCCGTCACCGTATAGGTGACGGCCACGACGGCGAACTGCACCGCCAGGCTGCGATCGGGATCGATGAATTGTGGCAGCAGAGCGCTGAAGAACAGCAGGCATTTCGGGTTGGTGGCCGCGGTCAGGAAGCCCTGGCGGAACAGCGCCTGCGGGCGGGCCGCCAGGGTCTGGCCGGCCAGATCGACGCCCACCGGCGGCGCGAACCAGAGCTTGATCCCGAGCCAGGCAAGATAGAGTCCGCCGACCCACTTCAGGACCACGAGCCAGGTGATCGACGCTTGCACCAGCGCGCCGATGCCGAACATGCACAGCGCGATGACGAGGACGAAGCCGATCAGGCCACCCGCGATCGTGAACAATGTCCTGCGACCGCCATGCAGCGCGCCATGCGTCAGGGCAAGCAGGCCGTTGGGTCCGGGCGTCAGGGAGATTCCGATGCTCGTGAGCAGGAACAGCAGCCAAGTGTCGAGTGCCATCGGAATCCCTGTCAATCAGTTGCGCCACAGCACAGGCAAACTCGGCCGTCGTCCCGGGAGGTGGTTTGGGCCTCGCTGGAGCTGCCAGCCACGAAGTGAGGTGGTTATGGATCCCGGCGTTCGCCGGGATGACAGCGAATGTGCAGAGGCCGCGTCGCAACTCACGCCCAACTGGTTCTCAAGGCGACGCGAGAGCATCGCTTGGACGCGGCAAGCGGCGGCGTATCTACTCCACCGTGACCGACTTCGCCAAGTTGCGCGGCTGGTCGACGTCGGTGCCCATCACCACGGCGGTGTGATAGGCCAGCAGCTGGACCGGGATGGCGTAGACGATCGGCGTGAAGGTCGCGGCCATGTCCGGCATGGTGATCGTGACCAGCGAGTCCACGGTCGCCTCCTCGGCGCCCTTGGCATCGGTCATCAGGATGATGTTGCCACCGCGCGCGGCGACCTCCTGCATGTTCGACACGGTCTTTTCGAACACGCGGTCATACGGCGCGATGACGACGACCGGCATGGTCTCGTCGATCAGCGCGATCGGCCCATGCTTGAGCTCACCGGCGGCGTAGCCCTCGGCATGGATGTAGGAGATCTCCTTCAGCTTCAGCGCGCCTTCGAGCGCCAGCGGATAGGAGGTGCCGCGGCCGAGATAGAGCACGTCCTTCGACTTGGCGATCTCGCGGGCGAGCTTCTCGATCTGCGGCTCGGTGGTCAACGCGGCCGCGATCAGGCGGGGCACTTCGACCAGGCCATGCACCAGCTTGGTCTCATCTTCCTCGGACAATTCGCCACGCCCGCGCCCGGCGGCAATCGCGAGCGCTGCCAGCACCATCAGCTGGCAGGTAAACGCCTTGGTCGAGGCAACGCCGATCTCGGGACCCGCGAGCGTCGGCATCACGATCTCGCTCTCGCGGGCGATGGTCGAGGTCGGCACGTTGACGACCGAGAGCGTGTGGACGCCCTGCGACTTTGCATAACGCAGCGCGGCCAGGGTATCGGCGGTCTCGCCGGACTGCGAGATGAAGATGGCGAGATCACCCTTGCGCAGCGGCGCCTCGCGGTAGCGGAACTCGGAGGCGACGTCGAGCTCGACCGGCACGCGCGCGAAGCGCTCGAACCAGTATTTGGCGACGAAGCCGGCGTAGCTCGCGGTGCCGCAGGCGGTGATCGAGATGCGCTGGATGTCCTTGAAGTCGAACGGCAGCCGCGCCGGCAGCATCACGCGCTCGGTGCCCATGTCGACGTAGCGTGCCAGGGTGTGGCCGACGACCTCCGGCTGCTCGTGGATCTCCTTGGCCATGAAGTGGCGATAATTGGCCTTGTCGACCAGGAACGACGACGCGCCGGATTTCAGAACGTCGCGCTTCACCACTGCGCCGGAAGCGTCATGAATGATGCCGGAGTCGCGGGTGATCTCGACCCAGTCGCCGTCGTCGAGATAGCTGATCGTGTCGGTGAACGGCGCCAGCGCGATCGCATCGGAGCCGAGGAACATCTCGCCGTCGCCATAGCCGAGCGCCAGCGGCGAGCCCTTGCGGGCGCCGATCAGGAGATTGCCATGGCCCTTGAACAGGAAGGCCAGCGCGAAGGCGCCCTTCAACTGCGGCAGCGACGCAGCGACCGCCTGTTGCGGCGTGCGGCCCTTCAGCAGATAGGAATTGACCAGATGGACGACGGTCTCGGTGTCGGTCTCGGATGCGAACCTGGCGCCCTGCTTTTCGAGCTCGGCCCGTAGTTCGCGAAAATTCTCGATGATGCCATTATGCACCACGGCAACATTGTCAGTTGCGTGCGGATGCGCGTTGCTCTCGGTCGGTTTGCCGTGGGTGGCCCAGCGGGTATGACCGATGCCGGCGTGCCCCTTCAGCGGCTGCTGCTCGAGCCGCTTCTCGAGGTTCTTCAGCTTGCCCTCGGCGCGCCGCCGGTCCAGATGATCGCCCTCGAGCGTGGCAACGCCCGCGGAATCGTAGCCGCGATATTCGAGACGTTTCAGGGAATCGACGAGATGCTCGGCAACCGGCCCGCGTCCCAGGATCCCGATGATTCCGCACATCAGCGCCAGTCCTCAAATCGTCGAGAGAGATTCAAAAGCGTGGCATTGTCTTAACGAAAACCGCGCGCTTTCAGGATTCAATAATTATTGCGGATTGCGACAGGGTTAAGTGCAAGACTTCACGCAAGGCTTAACCACGCGGCAGGCCGGCAGCTCCGGTTCGACACGGAGGTCGGTTCGGAGCGGGCTTAACGTGCGGTCAACGCTTTCGCACAAGACTATCGCGTCGGAGATGACCCATGGCCTTTTACCGCCGCCCAACTGATCCAAAGGGAACCAGCTCGCTCAGCCTGTCACATCCGGCGTCCGGGAGCCATCTGGCGCACTGGCCGCCGCCGACGCTGAGTCACGAGCTGAAGCCGATGCCGATCAAGCATCAGAGCAAGAACGAGCCGGTCAAGCACGCCACCCGCCGCGGCTGGCGCCTGACGCGCGCGATGTTCGCCGAGTTCCAGGACGACGAAGAGTGAACAAGCGCGTGGCGCCTATAGAAAGACCCAAGCGGTGATCGCACCGATCAGGGCCCATATGCCGAGCCCGGTCAGCAACATGATCTCCAAAGGGGGAGTTGTACCAAGCGTGGCGTAAACGACGCGGCCAGAAAACATGGCTAGCCGTACGATCGCAGTCAGAATCGCACCGACGAGATCGAACAGCAGTTAACCGAAATCCAAGCTGCCCTGCCCCGGCTCGCGCCTATTTTTTGTGGCGTTGCTTGGCATTCCGGAATCGCGCCGCGGCACCTTCGCGCGTCGTCTGCGGACTGCGCTCCAGCGCCAGCGCATCGTCGGGCACGTCGCGCGTGATCACCGAGCCCGAGCCGATATAGGCGCGCGCGCCGATGTTGATCGGCGCCACCAGCGAGGTGTTGGTGCCGATGAAGGCGCCCTCGCCGATGTTCGTCTTGTGCTTGTTGAAGCCGTCATAATTGCAGGTGATGGTGCCGGCGCCGATGTTGGTATTGGCGCCGACATGGGCGTCGCCAATATAGGACAGGTGATTGACCTTCACGCCCGGCTCCAGCACCGCAGCCTTGGCCTCGACGAAATTGCCGATCTTGGCGCCGTCGCCGAGCGACGTTCCGGGCCGCAGCCGCGCGAACGGCCCGAGCAGGCTGTTGCGGCCGAGCTTGGACTGCACGATGTGCGAGAATGAATGCACCACCGCGCCGTCGCCGATCGACACGCCGGGGCCGATCACGACGAACGGCTCGATGGTCACGTCCTTGCCGAACGTCGTATCCGCGGCGAGATAGATGGTCTCCGGCGCGATCAGCGTCACGCCCGCATCCATCGCCGCGCGGCGCAGCCGGGTCTGCATCACCGCCTCGGCCTCGGCGAGTTGCGCTTTGGTGTTGATGCCGCGCACCTCGTCCTCGGAGGTTTCGATCACGACCGCATCGAGCCCCTGCTCGCGCGCGATCGCCACCGCATCGACCAGATAGTACTCGCCCTTGCTGTTGGCATTGCCGATCCTGTCGAGGATCCCCAGCGCGCGACGGCCGTCCATCGCCATCACCCCGGCATTGCACAGCGTGATCGCCCGCTCCGCTTCGCTCGCATCGGCCTGCTCGCGGATCGCGACCAGCTTCGATCCGTCGAGCAGCAGGCGTCCATAGCCGGTCGGATCGGCGGCGCGGAAGCCGAGCACGGCGAGTGCCGCGCCTTCGGCGAGCGCCGCCCGCAGCCGCGCGAACGTCTCGGCCGTGATCAGCGGCGTGTCGCCGAACGCGACCAGCAGATCGTCGGCGCCGCGCGCGATCGCCTGCCGCGCCGCCAGCACCGCATGCGCCGTCCCCAGCCGGTCGCGCTGGACGAAGATATCCGCATCCGGGCGCAGGCGCCGGGCTTCCTTCTCGACCGCGTCGTGCCCCGGCCCGACCACCACCGCGACGCGGGCGCCATCCCCATGCGGCGCCGCCGCCAGGACGTGCGCCAGCAGTGATTCGCCGGCGACGGGATGCAGCACCTTGGGCACGCTCGTGCGCATCCGGGTGCCCTCGCCTGCCGCAAGCACGATGGTCAGACTGGATCGAGCGGTCATGAAACACCTGGGATGAAGGGAGCGCATAGGTCGCGCTGTCATAATGCGTTTTCTGCGCGGGGCAAACCGCACCGGCTGAAGCCGCTGGTGGTTTTCCTGTTAATGTTCGCTTCGTGATTCGATTAAGGCAGGTTCATGGCTAAGGACTCCCGCAAATCCGCCGGCGCAAATGCAGCTGAGAAGACGGGCACGACTCTGTCTGGACTGTTTGCCGACGAGAACGAGTTCGATCGCCGCGCGCTGTGGCGGCTCGGCTGGTGGGGGGCTGGCGCCGTCGGCGCCGTCGGCCTGGCCGTTTTCACCAATCAGGCCGCACAGGGATGGCGGCAGGACCGTGTTTCTGCGGCCGACCTGTCGCGCCAGGCGCAACTGCTGCAGTCGCTGGCCCGTGAGACCCAGGGCGAGGCGCGCCAGCTCGGCGCGGCCATCGAGACGCTCAACACCGACCGGGACCGGCTGTACGCGCGCGTGACCGTGCTCGAGCAGGGATTGGACTCGGTGACCGGCGCGCTGGCCAAGCAGAGCGCCCAGGCGTCCCCGAATCCCGCCAGCAGGGCCGGGCCCGCGCCGCAGATCGCAGCCGTGGAATCCCTCGCCCCGGCTGCGGTTCCGTCGAGTTCCGTGGCGCCCAGCCCCCTGCCGGCATTCGCGAACGCGTCCCCGTTCATGCCGATTCCCAGCGGAGCGGCCGGACCCAATCCGGCTCAGCCGGTGGCTCCGTCGGCTGCCGCGAGCGCCGACAAGACGAAGCAGGAGCCGGCCTCGGGAGCTTCGTCATCGCCTGTGTCTGCGGCCCCGTCCCCGACACCATCTGCCTCGCCCGCCCCTGCGGTCGCAGCAGCTGGTTCCAAGCCGCTGCCCGCTGGCGCACCGGACCCGGCCGGCAAGCCGGCCGAGACCGACAAGCTCGCAAGAGCTGAACCCGCCGAGGCCGCCGGCGCCAAGGGCAGTGACAGCACCGACGCCGCGGTCACGGCGGTCCAGAAGACCGAATTTGCCGTCGATCTCGGCGCGGCCAACTCGCTCGGCGGCTTGCGGGCGCTGTGGCGGGACCTCGTAAGAACCCATGCCGACCTCGCCTCGCTCAGGCCGATCGTCATTCTCAAGGAAGGCCGAGGCGGTCCGGGCATGCAGCTGCGGCTCGGCGCCGGTCCGTTGAGTGACGCGGCGACGGCGGCGAAGATCTGCGCGGTGCTCGCCGAGAGCCAGCGCGCCTGCGAGACCACCGTCTATGACGGCCAGCGCCTCGCGGTCCGCGAGGAGCCGGAGGCGGCCAAGCCGGGCGCTCCCGCGGCCGCCGCCCCGAAGCCGGTGCAGCGCCGGCGCACCTATCAGCCGCAGGCCCAGCAGCAGCGCCACGGCAAGCGCGAGGAGCCGCCGCCCACGGCAGCCGCGCCGTCGCCGCCGCCGGCCGAGGCGCCCAAGCCCGAGCAGCCGTCGGCGCTGTCGTCGTTCTTCCGCCGCTCCTGAGTCTCAAATCAGCGAGCGGTCAAAGCCGGTTGGGACGGATTGTGAAAGCAGTCCGCGAACCGGCTTTGCGGCTTGTCCGCACGTCCTTTCCGCAGCATAGTCCGGCGCATGAAAAAGACCCCGTTCCGCCTCTCGCCCTATCAGGTGCAATGGCTCCTGATCGTCGGCTTCGTCACCGTCGGCTATGCCCTCTATCTGCGCTATCTGGCGATCGAGCTGTCGAGCGTCGCGCTCGCCTGCGACGCCGGCCTGCAGACGCTGGCCTGCAAGAGCCGGGCGGTGGCGACCCCGCTGTTCAAGAATTCGGTGTTTGGCGCCACCGCGCTGGTGATCGCGGTGCTGCACGTGATGCGGCCGTCGATCGTGCTCTTGACCGGCGGGCTGATCGCCGCCGGCCTCGGCATCGTGCTCTACAACATCGTGCTGTCGGGGCTGGCGATCGGCCTGCTCATCCTCGGCTTTGCGCGGCCCGCGCCCGCCACAGCGTGAACGCCAGCAGCAGATACATCGCGCAGGTCCACATCGCCTGCCAGTTGTCGCGGCCCTCGTTGTAGATCACGTAGACCGAGGAGATCGCCAGCAGTCCGGCGAAGCATGCCTCGGCGATCGGCCGCGGGCCCTGCGTCGGACGGTTGCCGAGCAGCATCGCGAATGGCACCACCGCCATGGTCAGGCTGGCGAACGGGAAATCGCGGTAGCGCGGGTCGAACACGAAGCCGAGCGCCGTCTCGGCCGCGATCAGCACGGTCACGACCAGGACCAGGGCCAGCAGGTAGGTGATCTTCAGCTGCTTGCGGCCGTCATTCGGTCCGAGCAGGTCGAGGAAGGTCGGCAGTGGCCGCCCGGCCATCGCCGCATTGGCGGCCAGGATCGGCGCCAGCACGCCGGCGGCGAGCAGCGCGCCCCATTGCAGCCAGCCGCCGACACCGAGGCTCTCGTAGAACATCTTGTCGGCGGCCATGCCGAACAGCACGCCGGCCGTGGTCGCGGAAATGCCGACGCCGATCCAGGCCGAGATGTGCGGCGGCCAGGGCCGGCGCCGCACCGTCAGCCAGCCGGCGAGGAACACCGCGAAGGACAGGATCATGCCGCCGCCCATCTGCAGCTTCCACAGCGGATAGTTGCTGACGGGCTGGCCCGGCGGATATTTCAGCGTGCGCGTGTCGTCGCTGATCAGGCCCCAATAGCCGCCGACGGTGCCTTCGAGCTTGCGCTTCCAGGGCTGGTCATAGGCCTCGATCAGGTTGACGCGGAAATTCTCGCGCTTGGCGAGCGAGAGGATCTCCGAGACCACGCGGGCCTGGTTGGCGCGCGACGGCAGCGCGCCCTCGCGCATGCGCCCCTCGCTCGGCCAGCCGGTCTCGCCGATCAGGATCTCCTTGCCCGGAAAGGCGACGCCGACCTGCTGGCGGATGGCGTCGACATGGGAGGCGGCGAATTTCGCGCGCACCGGGATGTCCTCCCAGTACGGCAGGATATGAACCGTGACGAAGTCGACGATGTCGTAGAGCTCGCGGTTGCGCAGCCAGAACTCCCAGACGTCGGCATAGGTCACAGGAACCGTGACCTGCGCCTTGACGCTGCGGATGGTGGCGGCGAGGTCGGCGGTCGTCATCTCGCCGCGCAGCAGCACCTCGTTGCCGACCACGACCGCCGTGATGACGCCGGGATAGCGCTTGATCAGGTCGACCGCGATGCCGATCTGCTGCTGGTTCTTCAGCTTGTTTGAGCCGAGCCAGATGCCCTGGATGACCTTGATGCCGACCCGGGCGGCGATTCCCGGCACCTGGTCGAGGCCGTTCTCGATCGAATAGGTGCGCACGCATTCGGAGATCTTGGCGAGTTGCACCAGGTCCTGCTCGATCTGCTCGGCGTCGATATGGGTGGTCGGATCGAGCGGGCTCTGCTGGCCGCGGAACGGCGCATAGGACACGCACTGCAGCTTGGAAGCCGGCTCGATCGGCGCGCGCGCGAGCGTGATCGGCTTGGCCAGCCACCACCACGCGGCGGCGATGACACCCAAGGATATGAGCAGAAGCGCCAGCGGCGTAGGGAGGGATTTCAGTTCCGTTCTCCAGGCAGGGTGGTGTCGATTACCCGGTCGGCGGCGATCTGCCAAGTAGGCGATCGGGCCCGCCGGCGCACCGGGCGTACCCGCTCCAAATCACCCTTTTACGATGACGCGAGAAAGTTGGTACGTTGCTGGACAAAATCCGAGATTCCGGTCATTGGGAATCCCGGTTGACCCCGGCCGTTGCAACCCAGGTTCTGGACCCCTGCGCAAGCGCCCGTTAGGAACGCTCTGCGACAGTCGGAATCAATCTCCCGCCGCAATCGGGGCTGATTTGATCGGCATCAACACTGCGTCCGTCAGGGGACGGCACGAAGGCAACATTTCGGGGAATTTATGGGTCGACGCGTGCTCCACTCCAAGTTTTCGGTTTCGCGCCTGTCGGCGGCTCTGGGCCTCGTGCTCCTCATCGGCGCCCCCGGCGCGCTCGCCCAGAGCGGCAGCGACCATCCCCAGGACCAAAAGCCGCAGGCGGCCAACCCGGCCGACGTGTCGAAGGAGAACCAGCGCAAGGCCGACGAATTCACCGAGGCGTCCCAGGCGCTCAGCGGCGGCCCGGCCGGCAATCCCGAATGCGTCTGGCTCGGCCGCCGCGTCGTCCAGCTGATGTACAATGACGACCTCGATACCGCCTTCCGGCACCTCGATCTCTATGACCGGTTCGGTTGCCCGGGCGGCCACGTCCAGGCCGCCTTCCGCTGCCTGACGCGCTTCATCCCGCAGATCGATCCGAAGGTGCCGAACTCGCTGAACAACCACGTCCACGGCTGCTGGATCAATCCGGACGCCAAGCCGCAGGTGGCTGCGGCGCCGGCGCCGGGCCCGGCCTCGACCCCGGCCGCGCAGGCTTCGCCGGCGCCGGCGCAGCAGCCCGCCGCCCCGGCCTCGCCGGCGCCCGCGCAGCCTCCGGCGAAGTGACCGGCGCCTGACGGCGGCAGGACGCACGATTCCGTCGACCGGGCGCCATGCGCGGCGTGCGGCATGACAGCGCTCCGATCGCGTGGCAGGATACGGCCGAGATATGATCGAGGTCGTCGACGCGCGCCTGAGCCTCGCCCCGGTTCAGGCAGCGTTCAGCAGGATTGGGCTCTGTTGGGATGACATATTGGGATGACGTATGACGTCGCGGCCTTCGGCTGTGACGGCGTGAGACTGATCGCCTTCGCCGTTCGTCGTCGGACGTCACCCGCGAACGTGATCCCGGCAGCATCGCATATCCGAGATGGAACGGCGATCGACCGCTCCGCTTCACCGCTGACTTGATCCTAGGAATGGTTGCCCCTCCCATGCGTGCCGTCGTCGCCGTCCTGCTCCTCGTCACCGCCGTGCACGCCGCCCTCTGGGGACTGCTGCAGGACAAGCAGGAGGCCCCCAACTTCACCGGCCTGCTGCAGAGCGTCTCTTACGATCCGCATGAAGGAACCGGAGCCCCCGGCGCCAACACCGTGGCCTCGCCGGAGCGCATCCGCGCCGACATGAAGAAGCTCGCCACGATCACGCGCGCGATCCGGCTCTACTCCTCGACCGGCGGCCTCGAGATCGTGCCGCCGCTGGCCGCCGAGGCGGGCCTGAAGGTGATGCTCGGCGCCTGGATCGACAAGGATCCGGACCGCAACGAGCGCGAGATCCAGTCGGCCATCACGCTGGCCCGCCGCAACAGCAACGTCATCGGCATCGTGGTCGGCAACGAGACCATCCTCACGGCGACCCAGAAGGTCGACGAGCTGATCGAGAAGATCAAGCGCGTGAAGAAGTCGGTCAACGTGCCCGTCACCACCGGCGACGTCTGGAACACCTGGCGCGACAACCCCGAGCTCGCCGCCAATGTCGACTTCATCGCCGCGCACGTCCTGCCCTATTGGGAGTTCTTCACCGACGACCAGGCCGTCGATCAGGCGGTGGATCGCTATCAGCTCCTGAAGAAGCAGTTCACCGGCAAGCGCATCATGATCGCCGAGTTCGGCTGGCCGAGCCAGGGCTACAGCCGCAGCGGCGACGGCCGCGGCCCAGCCGTGCCGGGCCCGCTCCGGCAGGCCAAGGTGTTGCGCAATTTCCTCGCCCAGGCCGCCTCGATCGGCATGGAGTACAACATCGTCGAGGCGATCGATCAGCCCTGGAAATATTTCGAAGGCGGCGTCGGCCCGTATTGGGGCGTGCTCAACGCCGCGCGCGAGGCGAAATTCGCCTGGACCGGCCCGATCGTGAATCCCGACTATTGGAAGCTCGCGACCATCGCGCTGCTGGTCGGCGTGCTCCTGTCCTTGCCGATCGTGCGGCTGCGCCAGCCGACCGTGCTGCAGGCGATGATGCTCGCCATCACGGCGCACGGCGTCGGCGCCTGGGTCTCCACCGTCTTCGCCTATTGGAACGTGCACTATTTCGTCTGGGGCTCGACCTTCGCGCTGACGCTCGGCCTGATCCTGCTGGTTCCCCTGATCCTGATCGCGATGGCCCGCATCGAGGAGATCGCCGCGATCGCCTTCGGCCGCGAACCGCGCCGTCTCCTCACCCGCGACAAGGTCGCGCGCGACCGCGCCGCCATGCCCCAAGGCTACTGCCCGAAGGTCTCGATCCACGTGCCGGCCTATTTCGAGCCGGTCGAGATGATGAAGCAGACCTTGGATGCGCTGGCGCGGCTCGACTACCCGAACTACGAGGTCGTCTGCATCATCAACAACACGCCCGACCCGGCGTTCTGGCAGCCGATCCAGGATCACTGCCGCATGCTCGGCGAGCGCTTCAAGTTCATCAATGCCGAGAAGGTCAAGGGCTTCAAGGCCGGCGCCTTGCGCATCGCGATGGAGCGCACCGCCGTCGATGCCGAGATCATCGGCATCATCGACGCCGACTACGTCGTGACGCCGGACTGGCTCTCCGACCTCGTGCCGGCCTTCGCCGACCCCACCGTCGGCCTGGTGCAGGCGCCGCAGGAGCATCGCGACGAGGACCTGTCGCTGATGCACTACATCATGAACGGCGAGTATGCCGGCTTCTTCGACATCGGCATGGTCCAGCGCAACGAGGAGAACGCGATCATCGTGCACGGCACGATGTGCCTGATCCGCCGCGCCGCCATGGACATGGCCGGGGGGTGGTCGAGCGACACGATCTGCGAGGACACCGATCTCGGCCTCGCCATCCAGGAGCTCGGCTGGCAGACCCACTACACCGCCACCCGCTACGGCTCGGGCCTGCTGCCCGACACCTACGAGGCGTTCAAGAAGCAGCGCCATCGCTGGGCCTATGGCGGCTTCCAGATCGTCAAGAAGCACTGGCAGCGCTTCCTGCCGGGCAGGAGCCGGCTGACGGCGGACCAGAAGCGCGAGTTCTCGCTCGGCTGGCTCAACTGGCTGGGCGCCGAGAGCCTCGGCGTCGTGGTCGCGATCCTCAACCTGATCTGGACGCCGATCGTCGCCTTCGCCGGCATCGCCATCCCCGACAAGATCCTGACCATCCCGATCCTCGCCGCCTTCGTGGTCTCGCTCGCCCACTTCCTGATCCTCTACCGGCTGCGGGTGGCGGTGAAGCCGTGGCAGATGCTGGGCGCGATGGTCGCGGCGATGTCAGTGCAATGGACCGTCAGCCGCGCCGTGGCGCAGGGCCTGATCACCGAGCACCTGGCATTCGCCCGCACCTCCAAGGGCGGCCTGTCGCGGATGTCGATCGAGTTCCAGGCGTTCTGGGAGGCCGTGATCGGCGCCCTGCTCCTGATCGGCGCCACCATCCTGATCGTGACCAACACGTTGCAGATCACCGAGCTCTACATCTTCGCCGCCGTCCTGATCCTGGAGAGCCTGCCGTTCCTGTCCGCGGTCGCGATCGCGCTGCTGGAGATGTCCCGCATCAACTCCTTCGAGTTCTGGCGCCACGCCACCGTCCGCACCGCCGAGCTGATCGGCCTGCGCCCGGTCTGGGTGCCGGAGCTGGCGGGTCCGGGGATGCAGCCGGCGCCGCTGAGCGCGGCGGCGACGAAGGTGACGGAGAAGGTGTAGGTCCGAGACCGGCGGGCGCGCGGACGTCGCTTTTGCCCGGCTGCTCCCCCACACACCGTCATGCCCGGGCTTGTCCCGGCCATCCACGTCGGAATGGCAGCGCAAGACGTCAGACGTGGATGCCCAGGACAAGCCCGGGCATGACGTGCCTCAAATTGCGTTCGATCGGGCCGCTGACGCGTCCGCCATGATCCGACCCCGCTGTGGTTTGCCCCTTCCGCCCTATTGACCCGACCGCACCCACCCCCTACACAGCGCCCACGACAGCATGCGGCCCAAGGTCGGGGTTTATCCACCCCGTTCCCGCACCGCAGTGAACCACAGCCACGCCTTCAGCGTTCTGATGGTCACCTGCCGACGATCCGGACAGTGACGGTCCAGCCGTCACACCGCTTCCTTGGGAGCGAGCGCGTAGCTCAGCCGGTAGAGCACGTGACTTTTAATCATGGGGTCCCGGGTTCGAGTCCCGGCGCGCTCACCAAGATCAGATCAATACTGCTCTACCTACGAGAGATCGTCGATCATTGTTGCCGGATCGCTTGGACGACCAGTTTGTCCACATGCCTGCTGGCGTGCTTACTGAATCCAAGGCACAATCGGGCGTTGCAGATTTTTTTGCGGGGCGCTTCGATGAGTTGGGCAAGAACAGTCGTCGGCGTTGTGTTGGCCGCCATTGCCTTGTCGGGCTGCATCACGACGTCAATGCAGGGATATGCAGACCGACAACTGCCGACAAAACCGATCGGCCGCATGGTCGCTTATGTCTCCGGACCCGGCCCCCTCGTATCAAGCATTCAGGCCAACATCGCTGAGGAGGCCCGGAAACGCGGCGTAGTCGCTGACGACGCGCTGATGCTGTTTCCTCCAACACGGACCTACACCAACGCCGAAGTCCAACAGGGCCTTGCGCGCGACGCCATCGAAGGCGTCCTGGTCATCGGCGTGGGCGATAGCGGTGTGCAGCAACAATACGCCGGGACGATCTTCTCGGGCCAATACTCCGGAACATCCAGCGCGAGCGGGACCGTCAATACGTTCGGCAACACCTCGACCATATCCATGAATGGCACAACGTCTGGCACGATGGTCGCCACCGCCACTCCGACCTACCGCTACAGACGTCAGACCACGTTTACGGCCCGGCTTCTGGAGGCAAGCACCGGCCGGACTCTCTGGGTCGGCAATGGTCAGGTCAATGCCGGCGGTCTTCTCTTCGTCGGCGACGGCGCAAACGCTTCCAGCTCAGTTGCTGCAATTTTCGACGACCTGCAGCGCAAGAGCATTATCGGATCATCAAGTTAATCGGGTGCCGTGCCGTTCACGACTGACCGATTGCCTGACCGACGCAATTGAGCAAACTTCATTTGCGATCTTCAAAGCCGTCTAGGCTAACCATTTGGACCGGAACTGGTGAGGAAAGGGAGCGTCTATGATACGCATCTACCCAACTGCATTGTTCCTACTCGCCGGGACGCTTGGTCACGCATTCGCCTGCGAGGACGGTCATTGGATAGAGGAAGTGCTTGCTGACGGGCAAATCCTAAAGCTCGAAGACGGCAGCATGTGGAAGGTTGACCCTGCAGACACAGTGGATTCTGCTTTGTGGCTTGCGCCCTCAGATGTGGTCGTGTGTGATTTCACGATCATCAATGTAGACGAGGGAGAGACAGTTCATGTGCGACGGTTGCGATGATCCCGGCATTCATCTATTCGCAGGTGGCCATCAAGGCCACCTCAATTATCACCTAGGGCGTTGCCCGCCTAAAGGTAACCTCCCGACGGCCTCTATTCACTTCTGCACTGAAGCCTAGGAGATTACGGTGACAGTGCTGGACTGCACCCCTCAAGTGAGACACGATAATTTCAGTGACAGGCATTCGAGGATGACCTGTGGCAGTACGAGGAAAGATCCGTCAGTTTCCGACGGCTTACAAATTGAAGGCAATCAAGCGTGTCGAGCGGGGCGAAGGCGTTCTGCCCGTCGCCCGTGATCTCGGCATTGCGCGGAAGCTTCTGCACGAGTGGATCAAGGCCTGGAAGGCGGAGGGGCCGGAGGGGTTGAACCGCAAGCGCGGCCCCAAGCCTGGCCCCCGCAAGCTGAAGCCTGTGGCGACCTATGACGACAAGCGCTCGGCGCTAACGCAGGCGAAGGCGCGGATCGCCGAGCTGGAACGGCTGGTCGGCCGGCAACAGATGGACCTCGATTTTTTTCGGCAAGCCTTGCGCGCTCTGGAGCGGCCGGCCGCGCAAGGCAAACCCGCCCCCGCATCATCGAAGTCATCCAAAGCATGACAGCGGAGACTGCCGAATCGCACGCTCACGTGCAACACCTCTGCGCGCTCGCAGGCCTTCCTCGCGCGACGTACTATCGCTATCTCAACAGGCGCAGCCGCGAAGAGGCCGAGTGTGAGCTGCGTGACCAGCTCCAGCGCATTTGCCTCAAGCATCCTTTCTACGGCTATCGACGGGTAACGGCCATGCTTCGCCGTCGGGGGATGGTCGTCAATGCCAAGAAAGTCCTGCGATTCATGCGTCAGGACAATCTCCTCGCCCAGCGCAAGACGCCGTTCCTGAAGCCGCCGACGGAACGGCCGACGAGCGTGATCGTCGTGCCGAATCTGATCCGCGGCCTGGCGCCGTCCGCACCCGATCAGATCTGGGTCGCGGACATCACTTATGTCCACCTCGCCAGGACATTCGCCTATCTCGCCGTCATTCTCGACGGCTTCTCACGCAAGGCGGTCGGCTGGGCCTTTGAAAACACGCTCGACGCCTCGCTTGCCGTAGCCGCGCTAGACAACGCGCTCAAAGCCCGCAATCCGAAGCCCGGCAGTCTGATCCACCACTCCGACCGCGGCGTGCAATACGCCTCGATCGCCTATCGCCAGCGCCTTGCCGATCGCGAGATCAAGATCAGCATGAGCAGCCCCGGCAATCCCTACGACAACGCCAAGGCCGAAAGCTTCATGAAGACGCTGAAAGCCGAGGAGATCAACGGCAAGACATTCGCCGACCTCAACGACGCTCGGCGGCGGATCAACAGCTTCATCGCCGAGATCTACAACAAAGAGCGGCTACACTCGGCGCTCGGCTATCGATCTCCCCTTGAGTTCGAAGCCGCCTTCACGCAAAACAACACGCGATGAACTTCACCCTCTGTCACTGAAATTATCGTGTCTCACTTGAGGGGTGCAGTCCAGCACTGTCACCGTAACCTCGCAAAAAAACTGAGCCCCCTCGCCCTCAAATACGATCGGCGGCCGGTAAAACTCATAGATGAGAAGAACTATTTCTTTAGGTGGCAATGACACGAATACGTGCCGCACGGAACCTGTATCACGTAGGTGCTTATACAGTTCGTACCGACCCAATTGCATTGGATCACGTCGCAGTATCTTGTGCACATTTCACACGACACGGCTTGGGCAGAACTCTTACTCCTCCGGCTCGAGGCGGCCGATGCTGGAAGCGCGAAAGCCAAGGTCAGTAATGGTATCAGTACCATAGACGCCGATCGCATCATGACAAACATCGTTTCTACCCACTTTTGGCCAGCAACCGATTCAAAGATGCACTACATGCCGCAATTACTATTAAGATAGGTCAAGTGGTTCACTTCGATCGCACCAGGAAACCACATTCCTTCAGAGTGTTTAGGGATTACGGTGACAGTGCACCAAATTGAACGTCCCTCCGTCACTGACTTTCGTGCACTGTCACCTTAATCCCGAGGGCCTATCTCGGCTTTCAAACGCCGATGGAGGTCTTCGCGTCCGAACGCGCCAAGCTGGAGCTTGCGGAGTTACGGAGTTACGGTGACAGTGCACGAAATTCCCATGGACATCAGTTGAAGCAGCCGCGCTGCCCTCACCCACTTACCGCGAACCCAAGCACCAGCTGCCGCGGGCTCTGCTTGAACTCCTTGAGCACCGCGGCCCGGACCTTCTTCGCCAACTCTGGCAGCGGCTTGTCGGTGTAGAGCTTCGGAAAGGTCACCATCACCGACGTCAGGGTGCCGTTGTTCCAGTTGAAGCCGACGGCGGGCTTGACGCCGGTTTCGGCGAGGAGGTCGGCTTCGACGGCTCGGCTGTAGGCCAATCCGTTCTGGACGGCGTCGACCATCCCGCAGCCAGCGAGGCAGGCGATCAGTGGGATCAGCGCGAGAGCTCTCATGACATTCGACTCCGACGTTGAAATCCTTAACGAGCTCTCAGCTCAAATTTCCCGCGGTTGATGGCCTCTGTGCCACCGGCAGTCCGCCGTAGCGTGCGCTCACCGACCGTTCTGCAATTGTGGCCGGCACTAGCGTCCCCTCGAACCTTTGATCTCGACAGGCGATCGATCGAACGAGCTAAGTGCACGGTCACCGCAACTGCATTCACCGCCATTGATTACGGTGACAGTGCACCAAATTGAATGTCCCTTCGTCACCAACTTTAGTGCACTGTCACCGTAATCCCCGCCTCCTGGCGACAGCCAATGCTGCGACGTCGGCGTCGACTGCTGGGATTTCACGCCGGGGTCGATTGAGGAGATCAAGGCGCGGCTGACGTTGCCGAGGCGCAGGGAGCCCGATCATCAACCGTGATAGATACCTGACAACGCGTCGTGCGGAGATCCGACAGCGCTGGTTTTGTGCATTGTCACCGTAATTCGAGAATGCCGATTAGAGCGAAAATTGCTGCTATCGCGCCAAGCATTACAAATCAGATACAGCATAGTAGTAGCGGCTGTTCCATCCAGCGCAAGCCAGCTCCTTTTTTGGCTATTGTCAAAACGGCACCCGCGCCAACGACATCCCTACTCGAGCCGGATAGATCTTGCGATGAACTATCACTTTGATCTCCGTCAAGGAGCGAGCATGCAATTCATGAGTGAATAATTAAGGGGGCCTCAACTCCAACTAGTACGAGGTGTCCTATGTCGACACGACAATACGTTGTAGAGATCCGCACAGGCGATTGTGATCATGCGGGCACGGATGCGCATGTCTATCTCCAAATGATGGGCACGATGGGTGTGAGCGGCGATCACAAATTGGACAATCCAAACGTTAACGACTTTGTGAGGGGGCAGACCGACTTCTTTAAGATTAGAGACAACGATGTTGGTTGGATCAACAAGATTCGCCTGCATCATGATAACGCCAAGCAGCATCCGGGATGGTTTGTTGACTACGTAAAGATAAAATACCCGGATCTTGGGTTTGAAGTACAAGCGAACTACAACCGCTGGCTGGCTAAGACTGAGGGCGATGGGTCAATTGATGTTACGAGGGACGTTCTGTTACCGAGTCCTGCATTTTCTGGCGAGGCTACCGAGAACAGGTATCTAACCTACCTCGTTAAACGCAAACGCAACGACGGACCATCCACCGTCCATTTTGCGGATGAATTCGACTACGAGTACTCCGCAGGGTTAAGCGTTCACGTCGGCCAAAGTGTTTCGACAACCACAGGCGCGTCACTGTCCGCAAGCTTCTTCGGCATCGGCTCGTCGTTTGAGGGGAAGATCACAGAGGCAATGTTTCAAAATTTCGACGTGACCACTCTGGACAAGTTCACACATAGAATGCTCTACGACGCCGACCTTGCGCCGGGGCAGGCAATAACCACAATTGCCCTGTACTATCAGAACGTATTCACCGTCAGTGCGGCGATGTGCGGTATCTCGGTCCCCACGGAAAACAAGTTCGCCGTGACAGCGGATCCGTACGTCTACTCAGGCGTGTTAACCGATGCACAAGTACGACAAGAGGTCGTAAATTTTCTCGGCTACATTGCTGGGGCGCCAGTTGAACCGCATCCATCCGGTCAAGCGATGAACTTTCGATTTGGGCACAAGTCCCTCAAGAAGCCAGTCAACGCGGTCTCCATAGCGCGGGCCCGAGAAGAGATGAAAAAAGTATTGTTATCACCCGCGCGGCTCGCGGTCATCCCGAGAGCCAAACCGCTGTCAACCCAACTACAGATCATAAAGCACCGCTGAATCTGAATATGGCCGGATGCTGGCGTGATGTTTCACGTACGTCTTGACGAAACGATAGGTGTGATCTGGTAAGTCATGCGCAAGGGGCTCCCAACTTCTCTTCGTGAAGAATCGGGGCAAAGAAAAAAGGAAGAAAGGAGTCCCGAGCGGTAAGTGAGATACCTGGGGATTACGGTGACAGTGCTGGACTGCACCCCTCAAGTGAGACACGATAATTTCAGTGACAGAGGGTGAAGTTCATCGCGTGTTGTTTTGCGTGAAGGCGGCTTCGAACTCAAGGGGAGATCGATAGCCGAGCGCCGAGTGTAGCCGCTCTTTGTTGTAGATCTCGGCGATGAAGCTGTTGATCCGCCGCCGAGCGTCGTTGAGGTCGGCGAATGTCTTGCCGTTGATCTCCTCGGCTTTCAGCGTCTTCATGAAGCTTTCGGCCTTGGCGTTGTCGTAGGGATTGCCGGGGCTGCTCATGCTGATCTTGATCTCGCGATCGGCAAGGCGCTGGCGATAGGCGATCGAGGCGTATTGCACGCCGCGGTCGGAGTGGTGGATCAGACTGCCGGGCTTCGGATTGCGGGCTTTGAGCGCGTTGTCTAGCGCGGCTACGGCAAGCGAGGCGTCGAGCGTGTTTTCAAAGGCCCAGCCGACCGCCTTGCGTGAGAAGCCGTCGAGAATGACGGCGAGATAGGCGAATGTCCTGGCGAGGTGGACATAAGTGATGTCCGCGACCCAGATCTGATCGGGTGCGGACGGCGCCAGGCCGCGGATCAGATTCGGCACGACGATCACGCTCGTCGGCCGTTCCGTCGGCGGCTTCAGGAACGGCGTCTTGCGCTGGGCGAGGAGATTGTCCTGACGCATGAATCGCAGGACTTTCTTGGCATTGACGACCATCCCCCGACGGCGAAGCATGGCCGTTACCCGTCGATAGCCGTAGAAAGGATGCTTGAGGCAAATGCGCTGGAGCTGGTCACGCAGCTCACACTCGGCCTCTTCGCGGCTGCGCCTGTTGAGATAGCGATAGTACGTCGCGCGAGGAAGGCCTGCGAGCGCGCAGAGGTGTTGCACGTGAGCGTGCGATTCGGCAGTCTCCGCTGTCATGCTTTGGATGACTTCGATGATGCGGGGGCGGGTTTGCCTTGCGCGGCCGGCCGCTCCAGAGCGCGCAAGGCTTGCCGAAAAAAATCGAGGTCCATCTGTTGCCGGCCGACCAGCCGTTCCAGCTCGGCGATCCGCGCCTTCGCCTGCGTTAGCGCCGAGCGCTTGTCGTCATAGGTCGCCACAGGCTTCAGCTTGCGGGGGCCAGGCTTGGGGCCGCGCTTGCGGTTCAACCCCTCCGGCCCCTCCGCCTTCCAGGCCTTGATCCACTCGTGCAGAAGCTTCCGCGCAATGCCGAGATCACGGGCGACGGGCAGAACGCCTTCGCCCCGCTCGACACGCTTGATTGCCTTCAATTTGTAAGCCGTCGGAAACTGACGGATCTTTCCTCGTACTGCCACAGGTCATCCTCGAATGCCTGTCACTGAAATTATCGTGTCTCACTTGAGGGGTGCAGTCCAGTGAACTAAACTGGACATCGTTTCCGTGCCTCGATTGATTGAGTGCACTGACCGCCAGTAACGAAAGACTCGTCCACTACCTGCCGGAGGGATCGGCCTCCAGCACGACCTTCGCGACGGGATAGCGCCAGTCGTTCTTCGTGTTGTCGGCGGCGGCGTCGATGCCGGGAATTACGGTGACAGTGCACTAAACTTTCATCGACGTCAGGTAGCGCGGCCGCACTGCCTTGGCCCCTCACCCATTCACCGCAAACCCAAGCACCAGCTGCTTCGGGCTCTGCTTGAATTCCTTGATCACCGCGGCCCGGACCTTCTCCGACAGCTCGGGCAGCGGCTTGGCGGTGTAGAGCTTGGGGAAGGTCACCATGACCGACGTCAGCGTGCCGTTGTTCCAGTTGAAGCCGACTGCGGGACGCACGCCGGTTTCGGCGAGGAGGTCGGCTTCGACAGCCCGGCTGTAGGCAAGTCCGTTTTGAACGGCGTCGACCATCCCGCAGCCGGCGAGGCATGCGATCAGGGGGATCAGCGCGAGGGCTCTCATGACATTCGACTCCGACGTTGAAGTTGTGGCCGGCGCTATCGTCCCCCGAACCCGTGATCTCGACAGGCGATCGATCGAACGAGCTAAGTGCACGGTCACCGCAACTGCATTCACCGCCATGCCAAAAGATCCGTCCACCACCTACCCCGGGGGATCGGCCTCCAGCACGACCTTCGCGACGGGATAGCGTCAGTCGTTCTTCGTGTTGTCGGCGGCGGCATCGATACCTGCCACGATGACCGCACCGAGGATGCCGCCATTGATGCCGCTGGCCAGACGAGCCTGGCGCGTCGCATCGATCGGCGCGACCGTGATCATCCGCTTCTGATAGCCAGGCTTTTGGCAGGACACGGCCAGCGTGCTCGACTGTCCGCGATAGAGCGGTACGCGCACCTTCGCGGGGCTCGTCATGGTCGCCGTGAAGCCGGAGGCTTCCAGTGAGCAGGACGCTCCGGCCATCTCGACCTCGCCTCCCCCGCCGGGATTGTGAAACGTCCGCACTTCCACGAGCTGGTCGCCCGCGAACTCGGGCACGCTCGGATCGGTCCGGCGCTTCGCCTCGTAGACGTCGATCCCTCGGCTGCCCGTCGTCGACCTGATGTCGGTTACATTGTTGACCGCAAGCGGCGCAGCACACCCGCCAAGACACGTGACTCCAAGGATGGCCAGCCAGCCGGCAGGCCAACGCAAACACTTCATTTGAGCCCCCACGGCATCCCCAACTGTCGTTGAGTAGCGGTAGCAGGGGCCGATCTGGGGAACAATAGCCGCAACCTCGAGGGGAATGGTGGAACTATCAAAAACCGACCACGTTGCGGGCAGGACACAGCCGTTGCCGTCCCCGGCATCAAGCAGGTCGTTGGCAGGGCGATGCGTTCAGTACCCGCACAGGTTGCAGTGTCCGGGAGGTCCTCACGGCGCAGAAACCGGATCATGGCGCGACGGCGCTGCGCTTGCCGGCAGCATGAGCCGTGAGGATGCGCGGCGAAACTTATTTCAGCAGGCCGCTCAAGACGATCACCCCTGTCCAGTCATCGGCGCAAAAATATTCCTCTTCCCTTTTTCCGAAACTCATGATTGACTGTCCCCATCCCGTGCTCCTCGAGAGGGGCGGATCGCGATCGTCACGGACGTTGGGCGCGGGGAGCGGTGGCCGCAGGCGGGTCGCAGCGTGCTTGGATAGCGCGCGGACGAACGGCTCCTTGCGGACGTGAAATCGCGTGGTCCTGGCGCCCCGAAGCTGGCGCCAAGTCCTGGGGGATGATGACCCCCACGGGCGACGGTGGCTATCAAGCCGGACACCGGGGAGATCGCGTATAAGCGTGAAGATCATCGCGCGGGGAATGCCGGGTTGATCCGGCTGAACCTGTGGTGACTGCCGCCTGCTTTTTCTTCTGCAGGCGGGCCATGGGTGAGGCCCTCACCCGGCATTCCCCGCGCCCTCTGTTTGATGAGGGCGAACGATCTCGCAAAGCTCGGACGCGAACCGCGTCGCGACGATGGATGTGCACGCCCCCTGCCCGCCGATCGTTTCGTCACCGAGCCGTGTCCCGCGCTTGGCTATCGTCCGCCGCTATGCCGTGGAATGATGGAGCCGACGTGAAGCGCGCCGATCGCCTTTTGCCTGGAAGGCCGCGAACCTGGGAGACCGCCAATGTCCACCGCCTTCCTGCTGACCTCGCTGATCGTGGTCGTCTCGCCCGGCACCGGCGTGCTGTATACGCTGGCGGTGGCGCTGACCAAGGGATCGCGGATGAGCATCGCCGCCGCGTTCGGCTGCACGCTCGGCATCCTTCCGGCGATGCTGGCCGCGATCGTCGGGCTTGCCGCCGTGCTGCACACCAGCGCGCTGGCGTTTGCGGCGCTGAAATATTGCGGCGTCGCCTACCTGCTGTACATGGCCTGGCAGACGCTGGGCGAGCGCGGTGCGCTGTCGGTCGAGACGAAGGACGATGCGAAGCCGGACGCCCGCTCGGCCGGGCGGGTGGTGCTGACCGGCTTCCTGATCAACATCCTCAATCCAAAACTGTCGATCTTCTTCCTCGCCTTCCTGCCGCAGTTCATCGCGGCCGATGTGCCGCATCCGCTGGCGCTGATGCTGGAGCTGTCGGCGGCATTCATGGCGATGACGTTCGCGGTGTTCGTGCTCTACGGCCTGTTCGCAGCCGCCGTGCGCGACCGCGTCGTCAGCCGCCCCCGCGTCATGACCTGGCTGCGCCGCGCCTTTGCCGGCGGCTTTGCGTTGCTTGGTGCGCGGCTGGCGCTGGCGGAGCGCTGAGGGCACCGCGCGACGGGGCGAGAGGGTCGCGTAGGAGAATGACGTCCTCAGCCACACGCTCCGGCACCAATTTGTTGCTCGTCATGCCCGGGCTTGTCCCGCCTGCGCGGCCGAAGCCGCTTCGGCGCGGCGAAGGCCCGGGCATCCACGTCGATCCACGTCCGCCGAACGACGTGGATGGCCGGGACAAGCCCGGCCATGACGGCGTGGAGAGAGGCGACCTCAAGCTTCCAGGCTCACGATCGGCGACAGCTACAAGGCGCGTCCCCAAAAAGCGAGACCCGCCTGAAGCTGTCAGCTCCAGACGGGTCCTGTCAGTCCTCAGTCGGCCAAGCTCAGCCGAACTGGTTCATCGTGTTGTGCGCGCCACCGGCCTTCAGCGCCTTCTCGCCGGCGAAGTATTCCTTGTGGTCGTCGCCGATGTCGGAGCCGGCCATGTTCTGGTGCTTGACGCAGGCGATGCCCTGGCGGATCTCGGCGCGCTGGACGTTCTTGACGTAGCCCAGCATGCCCTGCTCGCCGAAATACTCGCGGGCGAGGTTGTCGGTCGACAGCGCGGCCGTGTGGTAGGTCGGCAGCGTGATCAGGTGGTGGAAGATGCCGGCGCGCTTGGCCGAGTCCGCCTGGAAGGTGCGGATGCGCTCGTCGGCTTCCTTCGCCAGCGGGGTGTCGTCGTACTCCGCCTTCATCAGCTCGGCGCGGTTGTACTTGC
Organism: Bradyrhizobium sp. SZCCHNRI1009; assembly: GCF_032487575.1. Taxonomy (NCBI): domain Bacteria; kingdom Pseudomonadati; phylum Pseudomonadota; class Alphaproteobacteria; order Hyphomicrobiales; family Nitrobacteraceae; genus Bradyrhizobium; species Bradyrhizobium sp. SZCCHNRI1009. The sequence continues at coordinate 374,139 of NZ_JAUEUL010000003.1, forward strand.
TGACGTCCTGGCCCGCCTCCTTCATCGCGTCATAGACCTGCCAACGGAAGTTGAGGGTCCAGTTGAACGACGGCGAGTTGTTGTAGGCGAGCTTGGCGTTCGGGATCACCTTGCGGATGCGGTCGACCATCTTGGCGATCTGCTCGATATGCGGCTTCTCGGTCTCGATCCACAGGAGGTCGGCGCCGTTCTGCAGCGAGGTGATGCAGTCGAGCACGCAGCGGTCCTCGCCGGTGCCGGGACGGAACTGGTAGAGGTTCGAGGGCAGCCGCTTCGGCCGCATCATCTTGCCGTTCTGGGTGATGATGACATCGCCGCTGCGCGCGGTCGCAGGCGTCACCTCCTCGCAGTCGAGGAAGCTGTTGTACTGGTCGCCGAGATCGCCCGGCTGGCTCGAGAACGCGATCTGCTGGGTGAGACCAGCGCCGAGCGAGTCGGTGCGGGTGACGATGATGCCGTCCTCGACGCCGAGCTCCAGGAAGGCGTGGCGGCAGGCGCGGATCTTGGCCAGGAAGACGTCATGCGGCACGGTGACCTTGCCGTCCTGATGGCCGCACTGCTTCTCGTCGGAGACCTGGTTCTCGATCTGCAGCGCGCAGGCGCCCGCCTCGATCATCTTCTTGGCAAGCAGATAGGTCGCCTCGGCATTGCCGAAGCCGGCGTCGATGTCGGCGATCACCGGGACGACGTGGGTCTGGAAGCCGTCGATCTTGGCGATGATCTCCGCTTCCTTCGCCTTGTCACCGGCCTTGCGGGCTGCGTCCAGCGTGCGGAAGAGATCGTTGAGCTCGCGCGAGTCGGCCTGGCGCAGGAAGGTGTAGAGCTCCTCGATCAGCGCGGGCACCGAGGTCTTCTCGTGCATCGACTGGTCCGGCAGCGGGCCGAACTCGGAGCGCAGCGCCGCGATCATCCAGCCGGAGAGATAGAGGTAGCGGCGGTCGGTGCGGCCGAAGTGCTTCTTGATCGAGATCAGCTTCTGCTGCGCGATGAAGCCGTGCCAGCAGCCCAGCGACTGGGTGTACTTGGTGCTGTCCTCGTCATAGGCGGCCATGTCGGCGCGCATCACCGCGGCGGTGTAGCGGGCGACGTCGAGGCCGGTCTTGAAGCGGTTCTGCAGGCGCATGCGCGCCACGGCCTCGGCGGTGACGCCGTTCCAGGTCGGGTTGGTCTCGAGCAGCGCACGCGCCGCCTCGACCTCGGCCTGGTAGGACGCCGGTCCCATGATGGCCTGGTCATTCAATCCACGCGGTTGGAAGTTCATGTCCGTGATCCCTTGGTTAAGGACAATCTGGGACCTGTTGTAAGCACGCTGAGCCAGCGGACCAGACATTGCGCGGAAAACTTGTCACACTTTACAAACTTCTCGTGTATAGCTGTAAGGAGATTACAAGACCGGGATATGGCCATGACCACCGCCACGGCACGATCGATCTTCATGGGCCCGCGCTTGCGCCGCCTGCGGCGCGAGCTGGGCCTGACCCAGGCCGACATGGCCGCGGACCTCGAAATTTCAGCGCCTTACGTCGCGCTCCTGGAGCGCAACCAGAGGCCGGTCACCGCCGACATGCTGCTGCGGCTGGCGCGGACCTACAAGATTGACCTGGCCGATCTCGCCGGCGACGGCGGCGCCGACCATACCGCGCGGATGCAGTCGGTGCTCAAGGACCCGATGTTCTCAGACATCGACATTCCCGCGCTGGAGATCTCCGACCTCGCCGTCAGCTATCCCGGCATGGCCGAGGCGTTCCTGCGCCTCTACACGGCGTATCGCGAGGAGCAGCTCGCGCTGGCCGAGCAGCGCGCCCCGGCGCCGGCAGGCAGCGCGCCGCGCGTCGGCAATGACGGCTTCGACGCCAACGATCCCGTCGCCGACGTCCGCCGCTTCCTCGCCGCCCGCCGCAACAACTTTGCCCAGCTCGACGATGCCGCCGAGCGGCTGGCGCAGGCGATCTTCCAGGGGGCGCCGACGGGGGCTCCGCAGGTCTCCGCCGGACCGGCCGGCTTCATCGAGCGGTTCCGCGCGCGGCACAATCTGCAGGTCCGCTACATGCCGCCGAACGTGATGCTCGGCTCGCTCAGGCGGCTCGACCTGCACCGCCGGCAGCTACTGATCGAGGATTCGCTGGACAGCGCGAGCCTGAAATTCGAGCTCGCCCGGCAGCTCGCCTATCTCGAGCTCGACACCGAGATCGGCGCGGCCCTCGAGGACGGCAAGTTCGCCAGCAAGACCGCCGAGCTGCTGGCGCGCCGCGCGCTCGCGGCCTACGCGGCGGCAGCGATCATCATGCCCTATTCGATCTTTGCCAAAGCCGTCGATGCGCGGGCGTATGATCTGGAGGCACTGGCGCGCCAGTTCGGCACCAGCTTCGAGCAGACCGCGCATCGCGTCACCACCCTGCAGAAGCCGGGCGCGGAGCGGATCCCGTTCTTCCTGATCCGGGTCGATCCCGCCGGCAACGTGTCAAAGCTGCTCGACGGCGCCGGCTTCCCGTTCGCGCGCCATGGCGGCGCCTGCCCGCTGTGGTCGGTGCACGGCATCTTCAAGACGCCACGCCAGATCGTGACGCAATGGCTGGAGCTGCCCGACGGCCGCCGGTTCTTCTCGATCGCCCGCACCGTGACCGCCGGTGGCGGCTCCTATGGCGCGGTGCGCGTCGAGCGGGCGATCGCGGTCGGCTGCGCTGCCGAGCATGCGGGGCAGCTGATCTACACCCGCGACGGCCACGGGCCTGATGCCGACGATCCGACCCCGATCGGGGTCGCCTGCCGGGTCTGCCACCGCCCGAAATGCGCGGCACGCTCGGCGCCGCCGATCGGGCGCGAGATCCTGCCGGACGATTTCAGGACGTCGTCGGTTCCGTTCGGGTTTTCGGCGGATTGAGCAGCGGATGGCCGTGGAACCAGGAACTCGCCGGGATCCGGGCCACAGGCGAAAATCCGCCGGATCGGGCTGCAAATCGGCCCTGGACACCATGGCCCTTGACGGAACAGCCATAAACCGGACAAAGATTGCGCCAAAATGTCGCGGCGGAGGTTGGCCATGAGATACGTCGACGGCGTAGTGATGTTCCTCAGCCTGTGGCTGCTGGCATCGATGGTCCTCGACGCCGTGACGCCGCCCGAGCTGAACTTCTACATGATCGGCCCGATCATTGCGCCGGCCGCGATCATCGCCGGCTTCCTGTACTGGCTCCGCATCCCCTCCCGCGACTTTGTGCTGGCGTCCGCAGCCATCTGGATGGTCTGCGAGATGACGATGGAGATGATCACGCCCAAGCCGCTGTCGCCGCTGCTGGCGGTGGCCGCCGTCGCGCCGCTGCTGGTGGCCGGCATCCTTCTGCACGTCGAGCACTGGCGCCGGCCGGGCGGGCGCCTGCCTCCGGCCGATTCGGCAGAGATGACCGATCTGCGGGGCTCCTCCAAAGCCATGCCGAGCCGTCGGCCGTTCTGAGCTGTTCCGCGCGGGCGCCGGCAATGGCGGATAGCGTGCAGATTTTCCGTTGTTCTACGGGACCCGATGTTTACGAGGAAATCAGAAACCCCCTCTTAAGTTCCGCAGGTCCATCTGTAGCCGACACACCAGCCGCGCGGGGACCATGCTGAACGAACTTCTCGTGATCGAAGATGCCGACGTTCATCTGTCGATCCTGCGCAAGATCGCCGTGCAGGCGGGCTTTGCGACGACCGGCGTGAACTCGGTCGACGGCGCGATGAACGTGCTGCGCCGGCGCAACTTCGAATGCATCACGCTCGACCTCAATCTCGGTGAGCGCTCCGGCACCGAGGTGTTGCAGCTGTTGGCGGACATCAAATCCCGCACACCGGTGCTGATCATCAGCGGCTCAGACGATCAGACCCGCGACGTCACGGTCCGCGCCGGCAAGATCCTCGGCCTGAACGTCTATCCGCCGTTCTCCAAGCCGGTCGACCTCGCTCTGCTCCGACAAACGCTGCGCCAGATCGCCGCCGACACCGACCGGCAGCGCCTCGTCAAAGCCAGCATCCGCTAGCCCGAACGCACGCGCGTTTTCCCGCTTGATCCAGATCAAGGCGCCATACCTCTGCCGCTTGTTGGCTGCAGAGGGGCGAGCAGAAACGAGATGCGATGACGGCAGCGAATTCGGCTAACGAAGCAGAAGCAGTTGTGAACGAGGCGACGCCCTATGAGCTCGTAGGCGGCGAGGCCGGCGTGCGCCGTCTGGCGGAGCGCTTTTACACCATCATGGACCAGGAGCCCGGCGCCAGCCGCATCCGCGCGATGCACGACGCCGATCTTGGTCCGATCAAGCAGTTGCTGTTCGAATTTCTCAGTGGCTGGTTGGGCGGGCCGGCGCTTTATTTCGAGCGGGCCGAACATCGCTGCATCATGTCCGCGCACCGTCCGTATCCGATCGGCGACGCCGAGCGCGACGAATGGATGACGTGCATGCGCCGCGCGATGTTCGATTGCGACATCACGGGCGACATGTATGCGTTGCTGGATCAAGCGTTTCTGCGGATGGCGAACGCATTCCGGAGCCGCAAGGCGAGCTGACAGGAACTCCCGTCAGCCCGACTTGGCGGCGGCCTCCCGGGCCAGACGCTCGGCCCGGAGCCGCTCGCGGTTGGCGTAAAAGGCGCGCTGGGCCGCCTCATGCTCGCGCATGGCTTGTTCGGCATCAGCCCTGCGGCTGGCGTCACGCGCTCGACGCTCTTCCGGCGTGAGGACGCGAGGCTGTCTGTCTGTGTTATCGTAAGGCATGGGCAGATAACGCCCAGGCGGCCGGGATGTTCCCAGCCCGCGACGGTTCAGTCCGGCTTTCGTGGAAACAGCTGGTCGCGGATGTAGCGCGACGTCGGCGTCAGGCTGAGTCCGTAGGGCTTTTGCCACACCGCGCGGTCGATCTCCTTCTTGTCTCCGATCTCCAGGCGCCCTTTGGCATGCTTGGCGATGAAGATGGCATCGCTCATCTTGCGACCCGAGCGCTTGTTCTTGGCGGTGACTTCCTTCCATAGCCGCAGCCGGCCGAGCTTGAGCTTGGGAAGCTCCTCCTTGATCTCGCGCTTCAGGCAGTCCTTCGCCGTCTCCTGCGCGCGTTTGCGGCCACCCGGAAACATCCAGCGCCCGTCGGCCCGGCGCCGGACCAGGAGAACCCTTCCGCCCTTGGCGGCAACCAGCTTGGACGCCTTGGTCATGGCCCAGGAGCTCTCACCTCTCGAACAATGAAGCGGAGTCTATCAAGATTCGCTCCCACTCCTGCTCCGGAGCTTTGCGGAGATTCGGCCACAACTCCGCAGCGGCCAACCAAGCTCAGCGCAGCGCTCCGACCGCCGGCGGCGGCTCAGTAGCAGGAGCGCGGATCGACCGCGACATACTCTCCCGACGGATATCGATAGTAGCAATTGCCCTGCGACAGATAATAGCCCGGTCGCGCCGCAGCCGTAGCGCCGGCGATCGCCCCGGTGGCACCACCAAGCACGGCGCCCGCCGCGGCACCGCCCGCCTTGCCGGTGAGGATACCGCCGAGCACCCCGCCGATGATCGCGCCCCCGAGCGCGCTGGCACCCGGATCGACTTCGGCCGGAGGCGGCGCCGGCTCGTAGGCGACCGGCGGGGGCGCCTCGTAGGCCGCCGACGGCGCATAGACCACATCGTCAGCATAGTCCTCCGACACGTAGGTCGGCGGTCCTTCCATGGGCTCGGGATAATAGTACCAGACGCCACCGACGTCCCACCACCAGCCCGGACGGCCATTGTGAACCTCGTGCCGCCATCGGCCACCCTCCCAGCCGACCCGGCCGCGATAAGACTGCCCACCATAGTCGCGCACCGCGACCCGGCCGTGCGCATAACGCGCATCCGGTCCCCGCCCGGCCATCGCCGGACCAGGGCCCGGCCCGTGGCCCGCTGCGTAGCCCTGACCGGCTCCCGGCGGACGTCCCTGCTGCGCCACCGGCGCAGGCTGACGTCCCTGAGGGGCAACGGCAGCCCGCGGCGGTGCGCCCGGCTGTGCTCCCTGCGGCTGGCCGGCCATGGGACCGGCTTGCCGCGGAATCTGGACATGGGGTTGGCCGCCCGGCTGCCCACCCTGGGCCGGCGCTTGGCGAATGACACCCGGCGGGCGGGCCTGGGGCGAATGCCCGGCACCAGGACCAGCCTGGTCCTGGGTTTGCGCCCAGGCTTGGGCGGGGATCCCGACCGCGGTCAGGATTGCGATCGCAGGCAGCCACCGTGTGCTCTGGTTGGACAACATCATTCTCCCCTACCCTTGATCACCCGCCGTCCGCGCTGATTGCCACGGACGCCAAGTGTAATGCGGATTGATCATCCCGGATCGCCGGCTTCGGCGCGCATGATCCGGACACATCATAGTTTCCGCGACAAACGGGTAAAATCCGGACTATTTTGCGGCTAGGTCAACCTGCTGCCGTCAGGTTAACCGAGATGCCGGCTGATTCGCCGCTTCGATCATGCAACCTTGCTGGCGCGGCCCTGCTGATCCGGTACGAGCTGATCGGCGGTCACCGGTCGGGCACGATCACATTGCAGTTGGTTCGTCCCGACATCAGGCAATCCTGCATCTGGCTTGCCGAGGTCAGGCTGCGGGCCAGCCACACGCCGAAGGCCACGACGAGCGCCGCGAACACCAGTGCCGCCATGGCACCGCGTCTATCCGGCCCCTGCGTACTCATCGCCGGTGCGCCTAGGCGGCACGCAGGCCAGCGGCCTCACCGTGCGGTTGCTGCTGCTGGCGAGATGCCGGCGAGATCGATTCGATACGGGTGCAGCTCGTCACCCAGAACAGCTGCCCGCATTCCCATTCGGAACCCAGCACACCGGCCGAACCGGGCCGCGGGCGGGCGAGGACCGCGGTCATCACGCATGCGCTGACCACGAGAGCGACGAGCGCGAGGCCGAGCGCCATGCGCCCGCGGCGAACAGAGATCATGCCGGTCAACTCCGTTGGACGTCGCACCCGGGCGGTGCGCTGGTGCCCGCGAGGCGTGAAGCGACTCACAGCCGGCCGACCTGCGTCAGCGACGGGGGTGCTTACATAGCCTCCGGCGAGCGCCATGCAAGCGCTAGGCAGGTCGGATGTGGAGGAGCGGCGATAAAGCATTTGTCATCGACGCATGCGATCCTATACACACGGGCTCGCGTCGGCCTCCGCTCGTGTTCACGATCTCGTGGAAGAATTGCCTGGCGGCGCGTGCAGCCCCTGACCGACCACACCCTGATCGAACACCCAAATAGCGAAGTGACGACGTCTCCATGAGAGGATTCAAGGAACCTGGATTTGCCGATCGGCAGAAGGCCGCGCAGCAGGCCCGCCAGAGCATCGTGCAGAAGTTCAAATCGCAACCGGGACCGGACGATCCCGAAGTCGTGAAGCGACGGCAGGAGCGCGAAGCTGCCGCCGCCCGCCGCGAGCAGCAGCGATTGGAGCGCGAGGCCGCCAAGGCGGAGCAGAAGCGCCTCGAGGAAGAGGCCAAAGCTGCCGAGATTGCCCGGCTCGCGCGCGAGGCGGAAGACGAAGCCGCTCGCCTCGCCGAGATGGAGGCCGAGCAGAAGGCGAAGCGCGATGCGCGCTACGCCGCGCGCAAGGCCCGCGGAAAGAAGAAGTAAGCAGCAACGCCGCCGCCACGAGACCTGCGTGCCGTCGCGTCCGGCATCGCGCGGCTCCTCACTTCATCGGCGATGGGACTGATACGGTCGTCCCATCGCACGATGCCGGGCGAGACGACTTAGTTCTTCTTCATCATGCCGTCGTCCTTCTTCATCCCGTCCTTGGACATGGCATCGTCCTTCTTCATGCCGTCCTTGGCCATCGAATCCTTCTTCATGCCGTCGTGGGACATCGCGCCCTTTTTCATCCCATCGTCCTTGCTCATCTTGTCCTCCGCGAAGGCCACCGGCGCGACGGCCACGTTGAACGCGAGGGCGGCGGCGGAGATTCCGAGGATGAGGCGGCTACGATTGGTCATGATGATCGCTCCTTCGTATGACGGGGTTCGACGGCGACGGACGCGCCGTTCCTGGATATCGACGTTCCGATGAAGGCGATTGTTACGAGCGCGGGCGAGAATTTTTGTTCGATCAAATTTGACTCGAATGCGTCCCGTTCCGGAATCGAGGACACAATTTTGCCCGGCAAGATCATGTTAGTACAACCCGGGCAAGGGATTCACAGGCCGGTACGTGCGCCGCAGCAATATGTCGCTTCCCATGCATTTGGCCTCGAACGAACTGCCTAGTTCGGCTAGAGGTAAGTCCGGTAGATTGGTTGGTATAACTCACGCCAACGAACCCGGGTCGGGAACCCAACCAGAAGTTGTCCAGGGGAAATCTCATGCTCACACGCCGTCATGTCATCGCATCCGCGCTCGCTGCGCCGGCCATTCTGCGTTTTGGAACCGGCACGGCCCATGCAGCAACGACGCTGAAGATCTCTCACCAGTTTCCCGGCGGCACCATCGACAAGGGCGATTTCCGCGACCGGCTCTGCCGGGTGTTCTCCGAGGAGGTTGCGAAGCGCTCCGGCGGCGAGATCGCGACCGAGATCTATCCGAACTCCTCGCTCATCAAGACCGTCGCGCAATTCTCGGCCATGCGGAAGGGCGCGCTCGACATCAGCCTTTATCCGATGCCTTACGCCGGCGGCGAGGTGCCCGAGACCAACATCGGGCTGATGCCGGGTCTGGTCACGACCTACGACCAGGGGATGCGCTGGAAGAACGAGCCGGTCGGCAAGACGCTGAGCGATTTTCTGGCCGACAAGGGCATCATCCTGCTCACCTGGGTCTGGCAGGCGGGCGGGGTCGCCAGCCGATCACGGCCGCTGGTGGCGCCCGAGGATGCCAAGGGCATGAAGGTGCGCGGCGGCTCGCGCGAGATGGACATGGTGCTGCAGACCGCCGGCGCCTCGGTGCTGTCGGTTCCGTCGAATGAAATCTACACCGCGATGCAGACCGGTGCCTGCGATGCCGGCATTACCTCGTCGACCAGCCTGATCTCGTTCCGGCTGGAAGAGGTGTCGAAGGCCCTCACCTCCGGAGCCAAGGCGTCTTACTGGTTCATGCTCGAGCCGCTGATGATGTCCAAGGCCTCGTTCGACAAGCTGCCGAAGAACCAACAGGACATCATCCTCGCGGTCGGCGCGGAGATGGAGGCGTTCGGGCGCAAGGGCGCGCAGGACGACGACATCGAAGTTGCCAAGGTCTACGAAAAGGCCGGCGCCAAGGTTACGGAGCTCGATGTCGAGACCGTCAACAAATGGCGCGACATTGCCCGTGACACGGCCTGGAAGGACTATGGCGGCAGGTCCGCGAACTGCGCCAAGCTCCTCAAGCTCGCCTCCGACGTCGCGGCCTGATTGATGCACGCGCCCGTTCTCGATACCGAGGCCACGACAGCCATCGGCGCCAGCGGTCCGCTGGCGCCGCTCCAGCGTGTTGTCTCGCTGCTCAATCGTATCATCGTCGTTCTGGCCGCGTTCGCACTGGTCGCGGCCTGCCTCATCCTGAGCTACAGCGTGGCGGGCCGTGCACTGTTCAAGGCCGCCAACTACTGGCAGGACGAAGCCGCCGTGTTCTTGCTCGTCGGCGCAACCTTCATGACTGCAGCCTATGTGCAGGAGCATCGCGGCCACGTCAGCATCGAAGCCTTCGTTGGGCTGATGTCGCCGCTCGCCAACAAGATCAGGCTCTGGCTGGTCGACGTCGCGAGCTTTTTGTTTTGTGCCTTCTTCACCTGGAAATCCTGGACCCTGACACATGAGGCCTGGGTCGATGGTCAGGTCTCGAATTCGATGTGGTCGCCGCCGCTGGCGATTCCCTACGGCCTGATGGCCGCGGGAATGACCCTGCTGTGCCTGCAGATGCTGCTGCAGATCGTGGCTCCGCTGACCGGAGCGCGTCGATGAGCGTGTTCGGAATTGGGGTTGCCTACGGACTCTCGACCCTGTTTGCGATGTTCGCGGGCATGCCGATCGCGTTCGCGCTCGGCGCCGTCGCCGTCGTGTTCATGGCCATCTACATGCCGACCGCGTCGCTCGATACGGTGACGCAGAACGTCTACGAGGAAATGGCGTCGATCACGCTGCTGTCGATCCCGCTGTTCATCCTCAAGGGCGCGGCGATCGGCCGCTCCCGCGCAGGCCAGGATCTCTACTCGGCGCTGCACGCGTGGCTGCATCGCGTGCCCGGCGGATTGGGCGTCGCCAATGTGTTCGCCTGCGCGCTGTTCGCGGCGATGGCGGGATCGTCCCCCGCGACCTGCTCGGCGATCGGCTCGGCCGGAATTCCCGAGATGCGCAAGCGCGGCTATTCCGGCGGCTTCGCCGCAGGCATCATCGCCGCCGGCGGCACGCTCGGCATTCTGCTGCCGCCCTCGATTACGATGATCCTGTTCGCGATCGCGGCGGAGAAATCGCTGGGACGGCTGTTCCTGGCCGGTATCGGCCCCGGGCTGCTGCTGGTGACCCTGTTCGGCGTCTATTCGGTGGTGCGCTTCCGGCAGGAATATGCGCGCGCGAAAGCCGTCTATGAGAAGTCGGGCGCGTGGTCGGACATCCTGACCAAGGACGATTTTACGATGGCGCAGCGCTTCTCCGTGCTGCCACGCGTGATTCCGTTCGTGCTGCTCCTGACCGGCGTCATGGTCGCGCTCTATGGCGGCCTCGCCACGCCATCGGAAACAGCCGGTCTCGGCGGCATCCTCGCGCTCGTGCTGATCGCGATCATCTACCGCGTGTGGAGCCCGGCCGATCTCGCGCCCATCATGAAGGCGACGCTGCGCGAATCGACCATGCTGATGCTGATCATCGGCATGTCGCTGCTGTACTCCTACGTGATGAGCTACCTGCACATCTCGCAGTCGGTGGCGGAGTCCATCGTGGCGATGCACCTGCCGCGCTGGGAACTGTTGTTCGCGATCCTGCTGATGGTGGTCGTGCTCGGCTTCTTCCTGCCGCCGGTATCGATCATCCTGATGACGGCGCCGATCATCCTGCCGCCGTTGCGGGCAGCAAACTTCGACATCATCTGGTTCGGCGTGGTGATGACGATCGTGATGGAGATGGGCCTGATTCACCCGCCGGTGGGTCTCAACATCTTCGTCATCAGGAACGTCGCGCCGGACATCCCGCTGCGCGAGGTGATCTGGGGCACGCTGCCGTTCGTCCTGCTGATGATGGCCGCCGTGCTGCTGCTCTGCTTCGTGCCGCAGATCTCGACGGCGCTGCCGGATCTCGTGATGGGGCCGGATCTCAGCCGCTGACGCAGCGACGAATGGCGACTAGGACGTAGCGAATAGGGATTGGCGATAGGTTCAGCCCCCGTTCGCTATTCGCCATTCGCTGCTCGCCTGTTCTTCGCATTCAGCGCGCCGGCAACGCGGCTGACCGGGGGCCGGCCGAGCAGCCGGCTGATTTCGTTGGTGGCGGCCAGCAGTTTCGTCATGTCGACGCCGGTGCGGATGCCCATGCCTTCGAGCATGTAGACGACGTCCTCGGTCGCGACATTTCCCGTCGCGCCCGGAGCGAACGGGCAGCCGCCGAGGCCGCCGGCGGCGGCATCGATGACGCGGACGCCCTCCTCCATGCCCGCATAGAGATTGGCCAGCGCCTGGCCGTAGGTGTCGTGGAAATGCATCGCAAGATGCATCACGGGCACATCGTCGCAGACGGCGCGCAGCATCTGCTTGGCCTTGAGCGGCGTGCCGACGCCGATCGTGTCGCCCAGCGAGACCTCGTAGCAGCCCAGGTCCCACAGCGCCTTCGCCACGCCGGCTACCGCCTGCGGCTTGATCTCGCCTTCATAGGGACAGCCGAGCGCGCAGGAGACGTAGCCGCGCACCTTGACGCCGTCGGTCCTGGCGTGGGCGATCACCGGCTTGAAGCGCTCCAGCGACTCCGCGATCGAACAGTTGATGTTGGCGCGGGAGAAGCTCTCAGAGGCCGCCGTGAACACGCAAATCACCCTGGCGCCCGCAGCGCGCGCGGCCTCATAGCCCTTCACATTGGGCACCAGCACATGGAATTCGCCGGGCAGCGCAGACACGCTGCGCATCACCTCATCCGATCCCACCATCTGCGGGATCGCCTTGGGCGAGACGAAGGCGCCGACCTCGACGGTCGCCAGGCCGGCGTTCACCAGCGCGCGGACAAAGGCGATGCGATCGGCCACGCCGACCAACGTCTTCTCGTTCTGCAGGCCGTCGCGCGGGCCCATTTCGATGATGCGCACGCTCTCGCTCATGCCGACCTCTCTGGTTCGAGGATCAGGCGGACGGTTCGAGGTCCGCCAGTTCGACGCCTTCCTGCACGATGTCGCCGACCTTGCACTTGATCGCCGTGAGCCGGCCTGCGAACGGCGCCCGCAGGGTCTGCTCCATCTTCATGACTTCGAGCGTCAGGATCGCCGCACCCTTCTCCAGGACGGCGCCTTCCTGCGCAAGCAGCGCCACGACGGTCCCCGGCAACGGCGCCACGATCTTGTCCTCGCCGGCCTGCTCCTCGTCGTCTCCGCCGAACGGATCGATCCAATGCAGATCGAAACGACCGTTGCGGGTCCGCAGGTACAGCTCATGGCCCTCGATGACGGCCACCACATGGGATTTGACGCCGTCGCACACAAGGTCGAAGCCACCGTCATCAGTCGGGATAGCCGAGAACGAGGTCTCACGGCCCGCGATCGACAGGCGCTGCACGCCGGGACCATAGGCCAGCGTGGCGGTCCGCGGTTCATTACCCGCGCTTTGGCGGAACGAGAACACGCGCTGTCGCAGTCCCACCGGCATCCAGCCGGATGCGCGCCACGGCGAGCCTTGCTCCTTCGCAGCCGCGATCTGCTCGCCGATGAGAATGGCCCCAACCGCGGCACAGAGCTCGAGGTCGCCGGCCACCGCTCCTGACTGGGTCAGATGCGTCAGATGGCGCTCGATGAAACCGGTGTCGATCGCGTTCGCCACGACGTCGGGATGCGTCAGCAGCGACGACAGGAACGGGATGTTGCTGACGATGCCTCGGACGTCGGTGTCGTCAAGGCCGCGGTTGAGCCGCTCGATCGCGACCTCGCGGGTCGGCGCCCAGGCGATCATCTTGGCGAGCATCGCGTCGTAATAGGGCGAGACCGCATCGCCCTCGCGATAGCCGGCATCGATGCGCAGGCCGCCGGTGTCAGCGGGAAGCCGCCAGATCTTGATCGTGCCGACTGAGGGCATGAAGTTCTTGGCGGGATTCTCCGCGTAGACGCGCGCCTCGATGGCATGGCCATGCAACCGGATCTGGTCCTGCGTCAGCGGCAGCTCTTCGCCGAAGGCGACGCGCAACTGCCATTCGACGAGATCGACCCCGGTGATCAACTCGGTGACGGGATGCTCGACCTGCAGACGCGTGTTCATCTCGATGAAGAACACGTCGCGGCCGTCGGAGACGAACTCGATGGTGCCGGCGCCGACATAGTTCACCGCGCCCGCCGCGCGACGCGCCGCAGCGCACACCGTGTCCCGTTGCGCCGGCGTCAACGTCGGCGACGGCGCCTCCTCGACCACCTTCTGGTGCCGGCGCTGCAGGGTGCATTCGCGCTCGAACAGCGAGACCAGATTGCCGTGGCTGTCGCCGACGATCTGCACCTCGATGTGACGCGGGCTCTCGACGAACTTCTCGATCAGCACGCGGTCGTCGCCGAACGCCGCCTTGGCCTCGCGCTTGGCGCTGGTGACGGCATCAGTGAGGTCGCCGGCCGCGTGAACCACGCGCATGCCGCGGCCGCCGCCGCCGGCGGACGCCTTGATCAGCACGGGAAAGCCGATCCGCGCGGCTTCATTGGCGAGCGTGGCGTCATCCTGCGCCTCGCCGTGATAGCCGGGCACCAGCGGCACGCCCGCCTGCTCCATCAGAAACTTCGAGCCGGACTTCGACCCCATCGCCGTGATCATCGCCGCGGTCGGCCCGACGAACACCAGCCCCGCATCGAGACAGGCCTGTGCGAACTCGGCACTCTCGGACAGGAAGCCATAGCCGGGATGAACAGCCTCGGCACCGGTCTGCCTGGCGGCCTCGATCAGCCGCTCGATGTTGAGATAGGAGTCGCGGGCGCGCGCAGGGCCGAGCAGCACCGCTTCGTCGGCCAGCGCGACGTGCAGCGCGTTGCGGTCGGCCTCCGAATAGACCGCGACGGTCTTCAATCCCATCGCGCGCGCCGTGCGGATGACGCGCACGGCGATCTCGCCGCGGTTGGCGATCAGGAGCTTGCGAAAACGACGATACAATCCGGGACGAGCCATGATCACATCCTGAACAGGCCGAACTTGGTCGGCTCGGCCGGGGCATTGGCGGCGGCAGACAATCCAAGTCCGAGCACGAGGCGGGTATCGGCGGGATCGATCACGCCGTCGTCCCACAGCCGCGCGGTCGCGTAGTACGGATTGCCCTGCGCCTCGTATTGCGCGCGGATGGGGCTGCGGAATTTCTCTTCCTCTTCCGCCGGCCAGCTCTCGCCCTTGGCCTCGATGCCGTCGCGGCGGACCTGGCTCAGCACCATCGCCGCCTGCTCGCCGCCCATCACCGAGATGCGCGCGTTCGGCCACATCCACAGGAAACGCGGCGCATAGGCGCGGCCGCACATGCCGTAATTGCCGGCGCCGTAGGAGCCGCCGATCACGACGGTGAACTTCGGCACCGACGCGGTCGCGACCGCCGTCACCAGCTTGGCGCCGTCGCGGGCGATGCCGCCGGCCTCGTATTTCTTGCCGACCATGAAGCCGGTGATGTTCTGCAGGAACACCAGCGGAATGTTGCGCTGGCAGCACAGCTCGATGAAGTGCGCGCCCTTCAGCGAGCTCTCGCTGAACAGGATGCCGTTGTTGGCGATAATGCCGACCGGATGGCCCCAGATGTGGGCGAAGCCGCACACCAGCGTCTGACCGTAGAGCTTCTTGAACTCGTCGAACTCCGAGCCGTCGACCACCCGCGCGATGATGTCGCGCACGTCGAACGGCTTGCGGCCGTCGACCGGCACGACGCCATAGATCTCTTCCGCGGCATAGCGCGGCTCGCGCACCTCGCGCATGTTCAGCACGGTGCGCGCGCCCGGCGGCTTCAGGGTGCCGACGATGCGGCGGGCGATGCCGATCGCATGGGCATCGTTCTGCGCGTAGTGATCGGTCACGCCCGACTGTCGCGAATGCACGTCGGCACCGCCGAGCTCCTCGGCGCTGACGACCTCGCCGGTCGCCGCCTTCACCAGCGGCGGACCGCCGAGAAAAATCGTGCCCTGGTTGCGCACGATGATGCTCTCGTCCGACATCGCCGGCACATAGGCGCCGCCGGCGGTGCACGAGCCCATCACGATCGCGATCTGCGGAATGCCCTGCGCCGACATCTGCGCCTGGTTGTAGAAGATCCGGCCGAAATGCCGCTCGTCCGGGAAGATCTCGTCCTGCAGCGGCAGGAACGCGCCGCCGGAATCGACCATGTAGACGCAGGGCAGATTGTTCTGCCGCGCGATGTCCTGGGCGCGCAGATGCTTCTTCACCGTCATCGGGTAGTAGGTGCCGCCCTTGATGGTGGCGTCGTTGGCGACGACGACGCATTCGCGCCCCGCGATGCGGCCGATGCCGGTCACGATGCTCGCCGAATGGACGTCGCCGCCATAGAGCCCGTGCGCGGCCAACGGCGACAGCTCCAGGAACGCCGTTCCGGGGTCGAGCAGCAGGTCGACGCGCTGGCGCGCCAGCATCTTGCCGCGCGACAAATGCCGCTTGCGCGAGGCCTCGCCGCCGCCCTCGGCGACCTGCCCCAGCTTCGTTCTGAGGTCGGCGACCAGCGCGCGCATGGCGTCGGCATTGCGGGCGAAATCGGAGGACGATGGATCGATCGTGGAGTGAAGCGTCATGACCGGCGTCTTCGTTGCGGGGCTGGAGGGGGAAGCCGTGGGAGCACGCGTCAGAGCGGTCGCGGCCGTTCAGGCCGCTGCGAGCCCGGGTGTACCATCTTTGCCCGCATGCTGTCCTCCCTGCCCGCCGGCGGCCGGTTTGCGGCCGTCCGTCCTTCTCGAATTAAACGATCATACGTTTTTAAATTCTATTCTCAAGCGGATTGTTGTAGGGTCCGGGGCGAGCAGCATTTGCTTGAGACCACGGAATTTTCAGACTTCACTACGGGACCCCCTGCCGTGGCGGATCCGCCGCGATCGGCATCGGGACGGTCCAGCGAGGACGAGATGGCGCGCACGATCGGGTCACATGGTCCGACGACGATGGAGGCGATCCGCAGGGCCGGCCTGCGGCTGATCTTCCAGCACGGCTATGAGGCCATGAGCCTGCGCCAGCTCGCCGCCGAGGTCGGCATCCAGCCGGGCTCGCTCTACAATCACATCAGCACCAAGCAGGAGCTGCTGGCAGAGCTGATCCAGGACCACATCAACGACCTGCTGCACGAGCTCGAGCAGGCGCTCCGCGACACCCAGGGTCCGGTCGAACGCCTCCGGGCATTCGTCGCCTTCCACGTCAGCTATCACATGACCCGGAAGCGCGAGGTCTTCATCGCCAATTCGGAGCTGCGCAGCCTCGATCCCCGCAACTACGAGGCGGTGGTGGCGCTGCGCGGCGCCTATGAGCGCCGGCTGGCCGACATCCTCAGCGACGGCGTGGCGCAAGGCGTGTTCGACGTCGACGACATCCAGGTCGCGACCTTTGCCATCATCGCGCTCCTGACCGGGCTGTGCAGCTGGTACCGTCCCGGCGGCCGGCTCACCAGGGAGGCGATCATCGCGGCCCACGAGAAGCTCGTGCTCTCCGGCGTCATGCCGCGCACCGCCGAGCCTGATCCGGCCGGCGGTGGCCGGCCTGATCGCCCGACCGGCTGAACGGGCCGCGCCGATGGCTGGCAGCCCGGAGCTCGACGCGATCGACCGCAGGATCCTGGCGGAGCTCCAGGCCGATGGCCGGATCCGCATCAACGAGCTCGCCGACCGGGTCGGGATCTCGCATCCGAACTGCCTGCGCCGGGTGCGGACGCTGCGCAGCAGCGGCGTGATCAAATCCATCCGCGCCAGCATCGATGAACGGTCGCTGGGCTATGAGGTGGTCGCGTTCGTGTCGATTCAGCTCGACAGCCAGCACCAGACGGCACTGGAGTCGTTCGAGGCCGCGATCGTGACGTTGCCCTGGGTCCAGCAATGCTGGCGGCTGTCGGGAGATGCGGATTTCCTGCTGAAATGCGTGTCGACCGGCGTCGAAGGCATGAGCCGCCAGCTCCGCCAGTTCGCCGCCCTGCCCGGCGTCCGGGCCATCAGGAGCTTCCCGGTGCTCGGCCTGTCCAAGGACGCCCCGCTGCCCATCTCCGGCGGGCCGCCTCAAACAGGTTGAACGGATGACGGCCGAGCCGGCCCCTCAATGCGTCCAAATCAGTGCGTCCAGGGCTCACCGCGGCGGAACGAGAAATTGTCGGCATAGGCGATCTGCCGCTTCACCGGCTCCTTCGGCTCGATCACCTGGTAGGGAATGCCCTTGCGCTCGCAATAGGCGATCGCCTCGTCCCTGGTATCGAAGCGCAAGGTGACCTGCTGCTTCATGTCCGAGGAGGACGTCCAGCCCATCAGCGGCTCGACCGAACGCGGCTGCTCCGGCTCATAATCCAACTGCCAGTCCCTGGTCTTGGCCTTGCCCGATTGCATCGCGTTCTTGGCGGGCTTGAAAATGCGTGCGGTCATGGCTGGAAGAGCCCCTGGAAGCTGAGGTCGTCATGCGTTTGGCGGAAACGGCAGGGATGGGGTACAGGCAAGATCCAGCACGGAACGGTGATTCCCATCCAGGACGTGACCGTCTATCGTGCTCCGTATAGTCATTCTGCCGTCCCGTGACAATCTCGGTCGACTGCCACGGCGCCTCTGCTCCCCGAACGTTTTCCATTCAAAACAGTGCGTTGAAGCGGCCATGAAAATCAATGCCACGCTGCCCGAGCGCGGGCGCGACCTGCGGCTCGACCTGTTTCGCGGAATCGCCAACTGGGCGATCTTTCTCGATCACATCCCGGACAATGTGGTGAACTGGATCACCACGCGAAATTACGGCTTCAGCGACGCCGCCGACCTGTTCGTCTTCATCTCCGGCTATACCGCCTCGTTCGTCTATGCGCGCATGATGATCGACCGCGGCTTCATCGTCGGCGCCACCCGGCTGTTCAAGCGGGTGTGGCAGCTCTACGTCGCCCACATCGTGCTGTTCGTGATCTATATCGTGGCCATCAGCTATCTGGCGACGCGGTTCGGCGTCTCCGAGATCATCGACGAGTTCAACGTCGCAGGCCTCGTCGACCACGCCAGCGATACGCTGGCGCAGGGACTGATCCTGAAGTTCAAGCCGGTCAATCTCGACGTGTTGCCGCTCTACATCGTGCTGATGGGCTTCTTCCCGCCGGTGCTGTGGATGATGCTGCGCCAGCCCGACCTGACCATGATCGCCTCGATCGTGCTGTGGCTCGTGGCGCGACAGATGGGCTGGAATTTCGCGGCCTATCCGGCTGGCACCTGGTACTTCAATCCGTATTGCTGGCAGGTGCTGTTCGTGTTCGGCTCCTGGTGCGCGCTCGGCGGCGCCCGCCGCTCGATGGGCATCATCATGGCGCCGGCCACGCTCTATTTCTGCATCGCCTACATGGTGCTCGCACTGGTCATGACGATGGCCGGCCGCTTCCCTGAGCTCGGATCGATGTTTCCGAACTGGCTCTATGCGGCCTTCAACCCGAACGACAAGACCAATCTCGCGCCGTACCGCTTCCTGCATTTCGTGGTGATCGTCATTTTGGTCATCCGGTTCGTGCCGAAGGAATGGCCGGGCCTGGAGTGGAAGGCGTTCGATCCCCTCATCGTCTGCGGCCAACAGTCGCTGGCGGTGTTCTGCGTCGGCGTGTTCCTGTCCTTCATCGGCCACTTCACCCTGATGCTGAGCTCGGGCTCGCTGCTGGCGCAGATCCTGGTCAGCGCGGCGGGCATCGCGATCATGACAACCGTCGCCTACTACATCTCCTGGTCGAAGCGGCAGGACAAGCCGCTGCCGAAGCCGCCCGCGCCGAAGTAAACTTCGCGCCATTGGGGGCGCGTGGTCGCGCCCCGCCTCCGTTGACCTGCATCAAGCCGGGCCCGATCGGGCTCGCTAAGGTTTGCATCACCAACGGAGCCGCTTCCCGCGGCGCGCGTTCGCTTGCGAACGCGCGAGGCTGCGCAAGCGGTGATTTGCTGACAAGGACCAGATCATGCCGACCCATTTCCATGCCGTCGTGTGGCTCGATCACAGCGAGGCCAAGGTGTTCCACATCGGACTGACCGGTGCCGACGAGCTGACGCTGCATCCGCACCTGCAGACCAAGCATCTGCATCACAAGGCCAACGAGATCGGCAGCGGCCATGCGGCGCCCGACAAGGATTTCCTCGAAGAGGTCGCGCACGCACTCGATGACGCTGGCGAGATCCTGATCATCGGCCCGGCCGGCGCCAAGACCGAGCTTGCCAAGTACCTGCACGAGAAGCATCCTGCGGTCGGAAAGCGCATCGTCGGCGTCGAAGCCGCCGATCACCCGACCGATCGCCAGATCGTCGCCTATGCCAAGCAGCACTTCAAGATGGCTCCGCCCCGCGTGGCGACGGGCACTGCGGGCTAAGTATAGCCTTTCTCCCGTCGCAGGGTCCGTTCGATCATGGACATGCTGACGCCGGACCAATCCAACGCCATTGCTGCCACGCCGGCCGTCGATCGCGGCCGGCGTCGTTTTCCGTGGCGCGGCCTGCTCTCGATCATCCTGCTGTCCGGCGCACTGGCTGGGCTTGCCGCATGGTGGGGGCGTGGACCGCTGATTGCGACCGCCCGCATCACCCGCGGCACGGCGGCCGAGATCGTGTATGCGACCGGCGCCGTGGAGCCGGAGACGTGGTCGCGGAGCACGCCGCTGGTCCGCGGCCGCATCATCGAGCGCTGCCGCTGCGAGGGCAAGTCGGTCAAGGCCGGCGACGTGCTGGCGCGGCTCGACGACAAGGAGGCGCTGGCCACCTTGAACGATCTGCGTGCACAGGAGGAATTCCAGCGCCACGAGTTCGAGCGACAGTCGCAGTTGCTGGCCCGCGGGGCGGCCACCTCGCAAGCCTACCAGCGCTCCGAAAGCGATCTCGCCCGCATCCGTGCCCAGATCGCGGCCCAGACCCAGCGCCTCGACTACTTCAAGCTGGTGGCGCCGATGGACGGCGTCGTCCTCAAGGAGGACGGCGAGGTCGGCGACATGGTCGATCCCGGCACCATCCTCTACCGCGTCGGCCTGGAGAAGCCGCTCTGGGTCGTCGCCGACGTCAACGAGGAGGACATCCCCCGTGTCCAGGTCGGGCAGAAGGCGCTGCTGCGCGCCGATGCGTTCGGCAACCAGGCCCTGCCCGGGACGGTGAAGCAGATCACGCCGGCGGGCGATCCCGTGGCCAAGACGTTCCGCGTGCGGATCGGCTTGCCGGACGACACGCCGCTGCGCGTCGGCATGAGCGTCGAGGCCAACATCGTCAGCCGGGAGACGGCCGACACGCTGCTCGCGCCGGCCAATGCCGTCGTCAACGGCAGCCTCATGGTGATCGAAGGCGGCCGTGTGCAGCGGCGCGCGGTGCGGATCGGCATCCGCGGCTCCGCGGCGGTCGAGATCCTCGACGGCGCCCGCGAGGGCGAGCTGGTCGCAGCGCCCGCGACCGCCGACATCAAGGACGGTCAGCGGATCCGCGTGATCGGGCCCGAGACGTCGGCGCCATGAGCCTCGTCCTGACCATCGCCTGGACTCATGTGCGCCATCGCGCCCGCCAGACGCTGGTCGCGATCGCGGGCGTCATGACCGGCGTGGCGTTTTCGGTGATGATGGCGGCGATGATGGAGGGCTCCCAGGACGACTTCATCCGCACGCTGGTCGATGCGCTGCCGCACATTTCGATCACCGACGAGCTGCGCCAGCCGACCCGTCAGCCGGCCGATCAGATCTATGCGGCAGCCGAATTCCACCGATTGACCCCGAACGTTCGCCGCCCCGGCATCAAGAACCCGATGGCCACCATCGCCTCGCTGCAGGGCTGGGTGCCGGGCGCGCTGACGGCGTCGGTGCAGTCCAAGGCCGTGCTGCGCTTCGCCGGCCGCAACCTCACGGTCGCGATCATCGGCATCGATCCGCGCACGGAGGGCCAAGTCTCGACGCTGGCGAGCCACATGCGACAGGGCAACCTCAATTCGCTGTACCGGTCCTCGCACGCGATCCTGCTCGGCGACCGGCTCGCGACCAAGATCGGCGCGCGGGTCAACTCCAACATCACGCTCGCCTCGGCCCAGGGCGTCAGCATGAACGCGACCGTCGTCGGCATCTTCCATTCCGGCTTCCGCGGCACCGACGAGACCACCGGCTACGTGCTGCTGCGCACCGCGCAGATCCTGGAGCGCCAGACCGGGATCATCAACGAGATCCGCGTCCGCACCAACGATCCGATGCAGGCGCGCCTGATCAGCGAGCGCATCGGCGAGCAGACCGGCTACAAGGCGGTCTCCTGGCAGGAGGCGCAGGAGGACCTGCTGGCGGCGATCACGCTGCGCAACGTGCTGATGTACACCATCGTCGGGGCCATCCTGCTGGTCGCGAGCTTCGGCACCTACAACATCATCTCGACCATCACCCACGAGAAGACCCGCGACATCGCCATCCTCAAGTCGCTCGGCTTCCGCGACCGCACGGTCCGCACCATCTTCATCGTCGAGGCGCTGTTCATCGGCCTGACCGGTGCCGCTCTCGGCTGGGCGCTCGGCTACCTGCTCACCCGCGGGCTCGCCTCGCTCGAGTTCAAGACGCCGTTCTCCGACTACAATCATCTGCCCGTGCTGTATTCGCTGAAGCACTATCTGCTGGCGGGCGCGGTCGCGCTGATCTCCAGCGCCGTCGCCGGCTACTTTCCGGCCCGCGCCGCGGCGCGGTTGCATCCGGTCGACATCATCCGGGGCGCGACGTGAGCCCGCCCCTGATCGAGGCGCGGCAAGTGACGAAGGTGCTGCCCGGCGAGGTGCCGGTGACGCTGGTCGCCGACATCGATCTCGTGATCCATCCGCGCGAGCTCATCGCCATCACCGGACCGTCGGGCTCGGGAAAATCCTCGCTGCTCTATCTGCTCGGCCTGCTCGACCTGCCGAGCCAGGGCGACGTGCTGATCGACGGCCGCTCGACGACGGGCATGAACGAGGACGAGCGCGCCGAGGTGCGGCTGTCACGGCTCGGCTTCGTCTTCCAGTTTCATTTCCTGCTGCCGGAATTCTCGATCACCGAGAACGTCGCGCTGCCGATGCGCGCGCTGGCACGGCTGTCGCCGCGCGCCATCACCACGCGCGCCGAGGAGCTGCTGAGCTCGCTCGGCCTCGCCGAGCATCTGCGCAAGACGCCGGACAAGCTGTCGGGCGGCCAGCGCCAGCGCGTGGCGGTGGCGCGCGCGCTCGCCAACGATCCTCCCGTCATCCTGGCCGACGAGCCGACCGGCAGCCTCGACACCGCCGCGACCGCGCAGGTGTTCGGCATCCTGCGCGATCTCGTCACCCTGCGCGGCAAGACCGTGGTCGCGGTCACGCACGACCTCAACCTCGCCGCTCAGATGCAACGGCGCGTGCACATCATCGACGGCCGGCTGGCGCAGGACGAGCTGGCGCGCTGATCCGCCTGCCGCGACCTCGGCACGGCCGACGCGCGAACCGCCGCCCACGCCCGATTTGATCTAGCGCAAAGACGCGAGATTCCGATTCAGAGGATGCTGGCGGCCAGCGGATGTTCCTTCCCCGGATTCACCCGCACACTTCGGATGCTCCCGGGTTTTGCCGCTGCGGGAGCATCCGAATTTTTTATCGGCCTCGTCGCGCAGTTCGCGCCAGCTATCAGGTCTCACCTGCGAGGCCACGTTGCTGCGGAGATGGTCGGGGCAGCTGGATTCGAACCAACGACCTGCAGTACCCAAAACTGCCGCGCTACCAGGCTGCGCTATACCCCGATGTTCTCAAGGGACGATTGTCCTCGACGAACCCGTCACTACACGGTCGCGGCCTCGGCAGCAAGACCGCGGCCTGGCCGTGAAGACGGAGCCGACATGAAAACGGCCCCGGAAAGCACCTTTCCAGGGCCGCCAAGTGCAGTGATCGCAAGCAACTCAGTGCGAGGACAATGCCGGCGAGCCCGTCTCGGGGTGGATCTCGGCCGCCATCATGCCCTTGGAGCCGGGCCCGTAGCGGACCAGCACCCATTGGCCGGGGCGCAGCTCGGTCATGCCGTAGCGGCGCAGGGTCTCCATGTGGACGAAGATGTCCGGGCTCCCTTCCCCGCAGGTCACGAAGCCGAAGCCGCGCAGGCGGTTGAACCACTTGACCTGAGCACGCTCCAGCCCGCTGGTCGGCGTCACCGTGACATGGGTGCGCGGCGGCAGCATCTGCGCCGGATGGATCGCCGTCGACTCGTCCATCGAGACGATGCGGAAGGCCTGGTAGCCCTTGGAGCGCTGCACGCACTCCACCACCAGGCGAGCCCCTTCATAGGCGGTCTGGTAGCCGTCGCGCCTGAGCACCGTGACGTGCAGCAGCACGTCCGGCCAGCCATTGTCGGGAACGATGAAACCGTATCCCTTCGAGGCGTCGAACCATTTGATGACGCCGCTGATTTCGACGAGGTTCTCGCCAAGACCGGTCATCGCATCGATTGCCGAGTCGCGCGCGACGCCGGTTTGATATTCCGCCCCGAGCCGGGTTGGTGTCGAACCACCAACGACCGGCACCCCAAGCTTCTTGGACTCAAATCCGTCCGACCCCATAACCCCGGACCTCACATATGAATTGTGAGCCGCCACCCCTGCAACGGCGCCCTCATACACGTGCTCACCACCTATACCCACGATGAGTCACGCGAATCTCTCGAATCAAAGATAACATTCCCTCGTGCCGCGCATAGATAAAAATCGGTTTCACTGAGGCATATGAACAGAGATGCCGACAAAAATGCATCAATTTCCGTTCAATTACGGACGAACGATCCGAGTACTTCGCCGATCTCGTGGTGGACAACGAGGTCGGCAACGTCGTCCTGATCGGTCGGTTCCCGGTTGATGATCACGAGTCGCGCGCCAGCCCGCTTTGCCATCAATGGAAAGCCAGCGGCCGGCCACACAACCAGCGACGAGCCGATCGCGACGAACAGATCACAGTGCTGCGCGAGCTCGGTGGCGCGCTGCATTTCATGCTCCGGCATCGACTGACCAAAGGATACCGTCGCGGTCTTCACCGGCTCCGCGCAATCGGGGCAATCCGGCGCGGCCCCGTCGGCCTCGAAGCGCTCGCGCACCCAGGTGAGCTCATAGCGCTGCCCGCATCCGATGCATCGCGCGTAGGTGGTGTTGCCGTGCAGCTCGATGACGTGATCCGGCGCGAAACCGGAGTCCTGGTGCAGGTTGTCGATGTTCTGAGTGATCACGGCCGGAATTTTCCCCGCACGGTAGAGCGACGAAAGCGCCAGATGTCCGCGGCCGGGCCGCGCCGCGGCAAACGTCTCCTGCATCGCGAAGCGCCGCCGCCAGGCCTCGTCCCGCGCCTCCTGGCTGGCGACGAATTCGTCGAAATGGATCGGCCGGTTGCGCGTCCATAGACCGCCGGGAGACCGGAAATCCGGAATGCCCGTCTCGGTCGATATTCCAGCGCCGGTGAAGGGCACGATCACACGCGCCGCAGCGATCATGTCTCCCAGGCGGTTCACCCCGTCGTGCAGATCGGATGCAATCATCAGCGGCGGCCCCGAACCATGAAACCTCGCACCATCATTGTCCTCCCTTCATAGCACGGCAAGCTGGCTCCCGCCTCCGAGCATGTCCGGCCCGGCTGCGTCGTTGCGCTACTCCGCATCCTCCGGAACCAGCCGTGAACGACGCAACTGCAAGCAAGACGAGTCGGATCGTTTCGTGTCTACCGGAAGACGTTGGCGGTGCTCGCCTTCTCTCCCCAGCAAAACGCGCGACCCGCCTGCAGCGGGGCCGGGCGTCCGCAATCACGCCTCAATCGGACACCCACATCGCGCCAGCGATTCGCCAGGAAGTTTGTCACGCGTCTCAGGGCGAGGCTCGCCGGATAGCGACCGGAGCAGAGAGGATCCGTGAGGCAGAACGAGACGCAGGACGACCGCCGCGCGAAGGAGCGCGCCGACATCACCGCAAGGATTGCACGGTTCAAGTCGACCCAGGAGAAGTTCGCGCGCGAACGCGAGGAATATGCCCGCTTGGCGTGGAAGAAGGCACAGCGCGGCGAGGCCGCGGAATAGCAGGGATGAGAGAAGAGCCCGGAGGCTTTCGCCATCCGTGCCCTCCTCCTTACGACTGGCGCTTACCAGTGATGACGCCAGTGGTGGTGGCGATGATAGTACGGTCCGCCGTAATAGGCATACGGCCCGGGCGCGTAGACGTAACGCGGGCCGTAGTCGTAGTAGCCGTAGCCCGGACCATAGTAATACGGGTGCGACGCCGCGATCGCGCCGGCGGTCAGCGCTCCCGCCGCGAGGCCGAATGCGAGACCCGGGCCGATGCCGCGCGCCTGTGCCGGAGCGGGTGCCGCCAGTGCGGTGATGGCGACGGCGCCCGCGGTCGCCAGAACAGCCAATGTCTTTCTCATGATCGAATGTCCTCCAATTCCCGTGCGTCCAAACAACGCAGATGCTGGGGAGTTGGTTGCAGGCCGGCTCCCCGCCGCGCGCGTCTGGAACCGTCACCGTCGCCACACGTTCACTGCCATGGGGGGAATCCGCGATGGCATCCTGGCTGGAACTTCTGTTCAACATCATCGGCTATGGCGGATTCGTCGTGCTTGCGTCCTGTCATCCCAGGACCGAGGCGGCCGGTGTAGCGCCTGAAACAGGAGCGGACGACGGCGCGGATCTGAACGGCGAGCGCCGCTAGAGCCGAGCTTTGCGGCGATCGCCGGGCCTTCATCCACAGTCGATCCAACGCTTGTCCACAGCTCCTCGCCTGGACTCTCCGGATTGCTGATCAACGGCTTGCTGCGCCATATCCACCGGCTTCTCCCCAGCACGCGCGACGGCGCTCCTGCGCGGGCCGGAGGTCGCACGGGCCGGTCAATTTTCCCGCAAAATCCTTTGAACCTGCCTGCGCCACCCCGAGACAGATCAGTACTGGGGATTTCAGGGCCCAGTGCTCGAGGGTGGCGCCACGCGACGAAGATATTCCGTCGCGCTGGCGCTGCTGTCGTTTTTCGGGCCCCCGTGGTGCCAACCTTCGCGATCCGGGGACGGCGGCGCTTCGGCGACCGCAACGCTCAGCCGCGCTGCAACCACATAGCCGCAACGAAAAAGGCCTCCCTTCCGGGAGGCCTTTGACGTGATCACGACCGTGACTGACGGTCAGATCAGGCAACCGCGTCCTTGGCGGCCTTGACCGGGCGCGCGCGCACGATCTTGCGGGCCGGCTTGGCCTTGAACATCATCTCTTCGCCGGTGAAGGGGTTGGTGCCCTTGCGCGCCTTCACGGCGGGCTTCTTGACGACGACGAACTTGGCGAAGCCCGGCACCAGGAACACGCCGTTCTTCTTCAGCTCCTTGTGGCCGACGTCGGTGAGCGTCTCCATGACGTTCTTGACGTCGCGCTTGGACAGCTCGGTCGAGGTCGCAATCTTCTCGATCAGTTGCGACTTGGAAAGTTGGGTAGCCATCGTATCTCCTTGTGATTGATACTGGTGAATGACGTGACGACTGCGCGGCTATCAGCGCATTGCTGCGCAGACTGGTCGGGGCTTTCTGGCTGCATTGCACAGCCGGGACTTCAGTCGTCTGGTGGCGTATCACCCCGCGATTTTCGGGATTCTCCTGCATTTCAAGGGGCCCCGAAGCACCCACAGCGGCGCCAAAATTCCAACGGAGCGCGCAGAAGTCAAGCTGCGTTGGCGATCGAACGGAGCATGCGATTCATTTTCCCCTATATTTCTAGGCATTTTCGACGGTCCTGCGTGATTTTGGCCGCACATTGCAGGCGAAACACGCTGAAATACCTGCATGCGGTCGCATCGCGCCCGTTCATCCATGCCGCGAATCACTGCCAAAACAGCGATTCGCGGGCATGCGGAGAGGCTTTCGCAACACCGCGCAGCCCATCGAATGCGTCGCCGCGCGCACCGGACATCCGCGCGAGCCGGCATCGCCGCAGCATCGGGCTCGATACACGGGCGAACGAATTGCTGCTATGGATCGGCGTCCGCAGGCGGCCATTGACCATCCGCTTCGAGTTCAGGGAGAGAAGAAACGATGCGTTATCTCCACACCATGCTGCGCGTGCGCAATCTCGACGCCGCGCTCAAATTCTATTCCGATGCGCTCGGCCTCAAGGAGGTGCGCCGGATCGACAACGACAAGGGTCGCTTCACACTGGTGTTTCTCTGCGCACCCGAGGATGAACACCTGCTGAAGAGCCTGCCGCCGACGCGCGGCGCCCCGCTGGTCGAGCTCACCTACAATTGGGACGAGGAGAGCTATGGCGAGGACCGCTTCTTCGGCCATCTCGCCTATGAGGTCGACGACATCTACGCCACCTGCGACCGGCTGATGAAGCTCGGCATCACCATCAACCGGCCGCCGCGCGACGGCAACATGGCCTTCGTCCGCTCGCCCGACCTGCACTCGATCGAGCTGTTGCAGAAGGGCGAGCCGAAGGCGCCCGCCGAGCCCTGGCTGTCGATGCCGAACACCGGACATTGGTGAGTCATCTGCCCGCGTGATTCCGGCCGGAACATCGAGGCCACCCTCGCGTTGTCGCTCCGATTGACGGTGAGGATACGAGGAGGCCGAGATGGGTCGTGGAATTCTATTGTGGTTGTTGGGCGTGCCGATTCCGGTGATCATTCTGCTGTGGCTGTTCTTCGGCCGCTGATCCCGCGAACGACGCGTTCGACCGAAAAGCCCCGCCAACGAGCGGGGCTTTTTGCGTAACATGCGCTAATGATGACGCTCGCCAGAGAGGAGCCGAACGTGTCCGCCGACAACAGACTGACGATCTGGGGCCGCCCCAATTCGGTGAACGTGCAGAAGGTGCTGTGGTGTCTCGCCGAGCTCGATGTCGCCCATGACCGGATCGACGCGGGGATGCAGTACGGCCGCAACAACGAAGCGGACTATCTCGCGATGAATCCGAACGGCCGCATCCCGACCCTGGTCGAGGGTGATTTCGTGCTGTGGGAGAGCAACGCGATCATGCGCTACCTCTGCCTCGCTCACGGCGACGGCACGCCGCTCTACCCGACGACGCCGCGGCACCGCGCCGCGGTGGAGCGCTGGCTGGACTGGACGCTGTCGACGGTGCAGCCGATCGAGCGTCCGCTGTTCTGGGGATTGGTGCGTACGCCGCCGGAGCAGCGCGACATGCCCGCCTTGCAGAAGGCGGCCGACGACGCCGCGGCGATGTGGCGCATCCTCGACGCGCATCTGGCCACACGCAGCCATGTCGAGGCCGAGCGCTTCACGCTCGCCGACATCGCGCTCGGCGCCTATGCGCGGCGCTGGTTCGGAGTCGAAGGTGTTGTCAAGCCGGAGCTGCCGAGTCTCGCGCGCTGGTACGGACAGATCGCGCAACGCCCGGCCTTCATCCGCCACATCGCGCCGCCGCTGTCGTGAGCGCCTCAGCGGCCGGCCGAGGTGCCCATCTCGACGCCCAGGGCGCCGCCGACCTTCATGCAGGTATCGGTTCCCTCGACGCGTACGAAGTTCGCACCGTAGGACGCGCAGGGATTGTTGGTGGCGGCGCCTGAACGGGGTGCGGCCTTATTCGGCCCAGCCTTATTCGGCCCGGGAAGCGATGGCACAAGAAGCGATGACCCCGGCGAGCCGGCGGCCGCAACGGTCACGGCGGCGAACGCCGCGAGGACGCCCAGGATGAGAGATCGACACATGCCGCTTGTTAGCGCGTCTGCGGCAGTGAAGCGATACTGGTCTATTTGCCGATGAACTTGACGCCGACCGAGGCGCCGCGGCGCCACACCACCTGGCACTGCCGGCCGGTTCTTGCGTCGCGCGCGAAGGCGAGCCGGATGGTCGCCGGCAGCGCCGCCGCGTCCTGCAAGGTCAGCTTGGCGCCGGCGCTGGAAATGTCCTGAACCAGGCAATGGCGCACGGCGAACCCGCCATCCAGCGTGATCCACGCCGGCTGCTTCATCGATTTGCGGGCTTCCCGCTTCTTGGGCGCGGCCATCATCCTGCTCCTGCTCGCCCGCTGCAGTACGGCAAGGACCCTAATGGACGGTTGACCGGATCACGGACTGGGCGTGCGATTCATGGATGCAGGACCCCGCGCCGACACGTCTCGGCGCAAACCGTCCGTTTCAAGATCGGAGATGGAAGGAAAGCCGGCGCGGAATGGCGCTCCCTAGCGGAATCGAACCGCTCTCTCCACCGTGAAAGGGTGGCGTCCTGACCGATAGACGAAGGGAGCAATACGCACGATGCCAGAGGGCACGAGGCCCCGGTGCCATCGCCGCTTGCACGTTTCGGCAAAACCTTCAGCAAATCAGCCGCTTGAGGCGATGATCTGCGAGGTCGGCTGAACCACCGACGGTGATTCCGTGCCGCGCGCCGAACGTATAGAGGCGTTTCGCCGGCCGGGCAAGCCACCCCATGCCGGTCTTTCCAGTCTGGTCCCGCATGCTCAACGGGCCGCAAACAGCGGAGAGATGCCGTCCGTGTCGATGTAGACCACGCCGTCCTCGACCTTCACCGGATACGCGGCCAACGCACTCTCCGGAGGGTGGAGCGGTGCGCCGGTACGGGCATCCCACGTCCAATTGTGCACGGGGCAACTGAGCACGCGGCCGTCGAAGCCGGCCTCCTCCATCGGCGCCGCGGTGTGCGGGCAGACGCCCTGGAACGCCTTGAGCTTGCCATCGTCGGGCCAGGCCAGGATGATGAGCTGGGCATCGGCGATCACGAGGCGCATGCCGCCTTCGTCGATGGTGTCGGCCTTGCAGACACGGGTGAACATTCACTGGCCTCATGCTTTCCGTTGCGAACATCGCACGCGAAGCAGCCCGAGCAAGACTCGTTCCGAGGATCGCGCCGTGCCCGCGAGCCCGACAAGACCGTGGCACCCTTCTTGCTGCCCTTCCCGGCATCTTCGTCGAACGAGCCATCATGTCGCAAAGGCGACAGACCGTTCGGCGGCGAGCTGCTGCGGAGTGCGACATGACCGACATGACCGAGCTGAGAACGCGCAAGGAGCCGCTCAATCTCGCCATCGTGCATGTCGATCCCGACGCCTTCATCGCCAACCTCACGGCTTGGCTCGAGATCACCGCCTTCATCAAGGCGCAGCGCGCCGGCGAGGCCACGGTGCCTGCCGACGGCAAGACGCCCGCATTGTCGGCGGCGCAATTGAAGAACGGCGGCGTCCATGAGGTCGGCAACGACGCGCTGTTCGCCTTCGCGATGACTGCGTCGCTCAAGGGCGACAAGGCGGCGGTCGACACGGTCGAGACGGCCCTGCTCGACGGCATGGGCAAGGATTTTCCCGGCTCGTTCGCGCTGTGGCACTTCCGCGCCACGATCGATGCGCCGACCACGTTGGACGATTTCGTCGGCCAGGCCGGCAGGAAGATGCTGACCGGCGATCTGTCCCCACCGCCCCTGCGCGCCAAGGAAAATTGGAGCGCCGGACTGCGCTTCTTCGAGAAGGCGCGCAAATCGAACTTCGTCCACGAGATCATGTATCCGCTGGCGAAATGGACGCGGGCGCGCTGGACCGAGACGGCGGAGAAAGGCGTCGCCTTCCTGCACCACATCGAGGACAACGTCCCGGTGCTGCGCGAGGTGCTGGCGGACCCCCGCAACGATCAGGCGTTCATCGCCAACGTGCTGCTGCGGCTCGCACCCGCCGTCGATATGGAGCTGAACGAGGAATATCAGGGCTTCCTGCGCTCGCTGGCGCGACGCAACTGATCGAGGGGGATTCCAAGACACCCCGCCCACGCAAAAAGGCCGGCGGGCGTTACGCCGCCGGCCTCTTGTCGCGACTGCCGGCTCCGGCCGTCCGGTTCCGTCGCACTCCTGGGGGAGCATGCGAACAGGGTCGCGCGGCCTGGTTAACGATGTCTTAATACGAGCCAGCCAACCGTATGCTTACGGGGCAGCACCGTCAGCTCAGCAGCAACGGGAGCTTCTTCTCGCGACGGAGCGCGCGCTCCTGACAGCCCGACAGCCGGATGAGCTTCTGCGGATACATGTCATAGTCGTGGCTGCCGAAGGCGTTCTGCTGCGCCATCGGGACCTGCGCAGGCCTGCCCGTAGCGTCGACGGCACCTGCATCCTGCGAACCTCGGGCCGGTTGGAGCCCTGTGTTCAAAGCGGTCATAGCCAACTCCGAGACGAGTGCCTGCCCCGAGCTGAAACTATAGTCCATGGCTCGCGGGGCGCAATTGGGCAAAATGCCATCAGCCGGCCGTGGCGCGCGCCTGCTCCGCCTCCTGTTCCCAGCGCAGGATGGTCCGCTCGAGATTGTGGAATTTCTCGGCGACGTCGCCGTCGAACAGCGGGTCCTTGCGGTCGGACATGCGGGCGTCGATGTCGGCCCAATCCTCCGCCTGGAGGGTACGCAGCGCCGCGGGAAACAGCAGGGTCTCCTCCTTGCGCAGATGCTCGCGCTGGCTGTCGATGAACTCATGCACGGCGGCGTGGAAGCGTTCGCGCAGGATCTCCTGGTCCGACAGCACCGCGTTCACGGCGTCGGCAAAGCCGCGCAGCCGCCGCGCCTCGGTCTCGTGCTCGTCGTCGACGTCGCCATAGGCTGCGGCCGCGGCAGGATCGCGCTCGCGCAGCTTGCCGAAGATCATCTCCTCCTTGGGATGATGACAACGCTGCGGATAGTCCTCGAAGTAGGCGATGATGCTCTGCAGGATGTCGTAGTCCGGCCGCCGATTGTGATCGAACAGCTCCAGCTCGTGCTCGAGCACCGAGAGAAGCTTCTCGAGATTCTCGTGCTCCTGCAGCAGCGCTTCGATGATCCTTGCCATGGCCGCCCTCGCCTGTGCGCCGGCCGGGCCTTGCCGAACCGGCATTTTCCCTGAACGCAAAAGACTACGCCCGCGCGGGCGCGGGCGGCATTGCGGCAGATCAAACCGACAGGCCGATGTGACAGGTCAGCAGAACGGGCTCACTCCGCGGCCAGCGCCTGCGGCGCCCGAGCGAGGCCGAGCCGGTCCCACACGTCGACCAGCGCCTCGGCCAGGGCGTCGATCAGGCCGTCATCATGGTAGGGCGACGGCGTGATCCGCAGCCGCTCCAGGCCGCGCGGCACGGTCGGATAGTTGATCGGCTGGATGTAGATGCCGTGCTCGGACAGGAGCAGGTCCGACGCGGTCTTGCACTTCTCGGGATCGCCGACATGCACCGGCACGATGTGGGTGTCGGACGGCATGACCGGCAGTCCCGCGGCGTTCAGCACGGCCTTGAGCCGCGCCGCCCGATCCTGGTGCCGGTCACGCTCCCATTGCGAGGTCTTGAGGTGGCGGATCGCGGCGGTCGCCGCGGCGCAAACCGGCGGCGGCAAGGCGGTGGTGAAGATGAAGCCCGGCGCATAGGAGCGGACGGCGTCGATCAGATTGGCGTTGGCGGCGATGTAGCCGCCGAGGCAGCCATAGGCCTTGGCGAGCGTGCCCTCGAGGATGTCGATGCGGGCCATCGCGCCGTCGCGCTCGGCGATGCCGCCGCCGCGCGGGCCGTACATGCCGACCGCATGGACCTCGTCGACGTAAGTCAGCGCGCCATAACGCTCGGCGAGATCGCAGATCCGGTGCAACGGCGCCACGTCGCCGTCCATCGAATACAGGCTCTCGCAGACGATCAGCTTGGGCCGGTCGGGATCGGCCGCGCGCAGCAGCTCCTCGAGATGGGCGAGGTCGTTGTGCCGCCAGACCTGCTTCTCGCTCCCGGCCTTGCGGACGCCCTCGATCATCGAATTGTGGTTGAGCGCGTCCGACAGCAGCAGACAGTTCGGCAGCAGTTTTGCGATGGTCGAGATGCCGGTCTCGTTGGAGACGTAGCCCGAGGTGAACACCAGCGCCGCTTGCTTGCCGTGGAGATCGGCGAGCTCGCGCTCGAGTTCGATCAGCGGATGGTTGGTGCCGGCGATGTTGCGGGTGCCGCCGGCGCCGGTGCCCATGCGCGCGGCGACGTCGACCATGGCGCCGATCACCTTCGGATGCTGGCCCATGCCGAGATAGTCATTGGAGCACCAGATCACGACATCCTTCGGCCCCTCCGGCGAATGCCAAATCGCGCGCGGGAAGCGGCCGGCGAGGCGCTCCAGATCGGCAAAGACGCGATAGCGCCGCTCCTGGTGCAACTGGTCGAGGGCACGGTCGAAATAGCTGTCGTAGTTCATCACCTGATCCGTCCTTCCCCTGCCCACGTCCCGAACCTGCGTTCCGGCGCGCCCTTGGAGCCCTGCTCGGGGTCGGACCAAAGCGCAATCCGGCGCCTTCTTCGTTGATCCAGATCAGGGATCGCGCACATTGCCGGGCATCCGGACACCGCTCGCCGCGGCTCTCACCACGACGCGCGCGGAGGCATTCAGGCGGGCAGCGGATTCCCCGCATCGGCAATATCGAGCCGTAGCGGCGCCCCGGTATCAAGAAAGGCGGACAGAGCGGCCTCGTACGGCGCGGGGTCGAGACCGCGCGCGGACAGCCATTGCGGCTCGTAATAGGTCTGGCGGTAGCGCTCCCCGGAATCGCAGATCAGCGTGACCAGCGACCCCGTCTGTCCCTGCTGCCGCATCTCCGCCGCCAGCCGGCACAGCGCCAGGAAGTTGGTTCCGGTCGAGCCGCCGACCGGCCGCCGCAGCCGCCGCGTCAGCACGTTCATGGCCGCCACGGACGCGGCATCCGGCACCTTCATCATCCGGTCCACCACGCCAGGCACGAAGGACGGCTCGCAGCGCGGACGGCCGACGCCTTCGATCAATGACGGCCGTTCGCAAGTCCGGGCGCTGTCGCCGTTGCAGAAGGCGTCGAAGAAGGCCGAATGCTCGACATCGGCGACGCACAGCCGCGTCGGGTGGCGGCGGTAGCGCAGATAGCGGCCCATCGTCGCCGACGTGCCGCCGGTCCCTGCGCCCATCACGATCCATTCCGGCAGCGGACAGCGCTCGCCCTGCAACTGGTTGAAGATCGACTCGGCGATGTTGTTGTTGCCGCGCCAATCGGTGGCGCGCTCGGCGAAGGTGAACTGGTCCATGTAATGGCCACCGAGCCGGCCTGCGAGCGCGGCCGCCTCGGCATAGAGAAACCGGCCGTCGTCGATGAGGTGGCAATTGCCGCCGTAATGCGTGATCGCGGCGATCTTCTCTTCCGAGGTGGTGCGCGGCATCACCGCGTAGAACGGCACGCCGATCATCTGCGCGAAATAGGCCTCCGAGACCGCTGTCGACCCGGAGGAGGCCTCGACCACCGGCGTGCCTTCCCGGATATGGCCGTTGCATAGCGCATAGAGAAACAGCGATCGGGCCAGCCGATGCTTGAGGCTCCCGGTCGGGTGGGTCGATTCGTCCTTCAGGTAGATGTCGATGCCGGCGAGCGCGGGCACGATCAGCCGGATCAGATGCGTGTCGGCGGTCCGGCACTGGTCGGCCTCGATGGCCGCCACGGCGTCGTCGACCCAGCCACGGCGATAGCGTGGACCACAGGTTCTGTCGGAAGCTGACCAAGGCGGCGAATTCATCGCGGCAACCGACCATGATCCATCCGCCACATCAAGCCCGGCCGACCGTTCATGCCGCGCAAGCTGGGGGCAAATGGTCCGGCAGCGGCTCGGCGCCGGCCGCGCACTTGGCGCCGTTCGAGAGCGAGCGCAACCGCGCATTCATTCCGCCGGCCAGAACTCGCGCACGACTTGCAACCTTCCGATAATGCAAGCGATTTTCGGAAGTTTTTTTTGAATGACGGCGAGAATGGTCAAACAAATGCACGCTTTTGCGACCAAGCTGGAGATGATCGGCCAATACGACCGAGTCGAGCCTGCATCACGGGCGAGCCGAGCCTGCTCCGAGGGGCACCATGAGAGTTGTTCTTTCGATTGTCCTGGTTGCGTGCGCCATCAGCCAGACCGCTTTTGCGGAGGGTCTGGAGTGCCGGCGCGTAGCCGACCCGACGCCGCGCTTGAGCTGCGTGGAAACGCCGACGACCGCCCAGGCGCCGAGCCCCTCCCGCACCGACGCCTGGACCCCGGGCGAGCCGCGCCAGGAGGCGCCGGCGCGCGACAGCGATACGGCGACGCCAAGAGGACCCCGGCCCCGTTGAGCCCTGCCGTGCGGCCGCGGACTGCGGCCGCACAGCGGTCCCTCCCCAATCGAGCATCCGGACGGGGTTCTTTCCCTTGAAGGGCGGCTCATTCTGCCGACATGTAGATCTTGCCGTGCGGCCACGGACCGATGTCAAATCCATCCCCCGTGCGGGTGGTGGCGGCCGGTTCGGCCCCGCCGCATTGGATGATCGGAGACCATGGCTTACTTGCCATCGCAAATGAACCTGCTCGAAGCCCTCGCGACCGTGATCGGCACCGCCGCGATCGCGCCCGCGCTGCTGATCCTCTGGCTGGTGGTCGCCGCGGGTGACAATTCAGGCCCCCCGCTCAAGATCTGGACCGCCTTCCTGCTGGGTGCCGCCAGCGTGCTGCTGCTCGGCATCGTCCGGATCCCGTTCCAGCATGTCGGGCTGACGCTGGAGAATCCCTGGATCGCGCAAGCGGTCCGGGCTCTGTTCGGCGTCGCCTTGCCGGAAGAGCTCGCCAAGGTCGCGGTGATCGCCGCGCTCTGGTCGCGGCGCCGGCAGGTCGGCAATGCCATGGACACGGTGTTCTACGGCGCCGCCGTCGGGCTCGGCTTCGCGGCCTACGAGAACCTGGCTTATCTCGTCCAGCATGCCGAGATGTGGCGCTCGCTGGCGGTGCTGCGCAGCGTGCTCACCGTGCCGTTTCATGGTGCGCTCGGCATCATTGCCGGTGCCTATCTCGCGATCGCCCGCACCAGTACGGCGCTCGGCGCCAACCGCCACAATCGCGAAGGGGCGCGGCTGTCGAGCTGGGCACTGGTGCTGGCCGCTCCGGTGATGCTGCATGCGGCCTTCGACTATCCGTTGCTGCTGCTGCAGCGGGCGTCGACCCTCGACGCCGCCGCGCGCCTCTGGCTCGGCGGCGTCAGCGTGCTGATCGGGTTCTCCTCGATCGGCCTTGCCGTGCGGCTGGTGCGCCGGGTCGCCCATCACCACACGCCGCGCACCGAGGTAGCACGGGCAAGGCTGAGCCAGCTGCGCAGGATGTGGGCGCTGCTGCTGTTCGGCGGCGCCGCCGGCTTCGTCGGGCTCGGATTCGTGCTGACCTCCATTCGGCACTGGCTGCTCAACCCCGACCGCAACGTCGCCGCCGTGCTGGTTCCACTCGGTCTCACCGCGATCATCGTCGGCATGGCCCTTCTGATTGTCACAACGACGGTCTATGTTTTCGGCCGCAACCGGATGCGGACGACGGCCTAGTCCCGGCCTGCTGCGGCCGGCAGAGCAACGAAACGCGCATCGCGCGCTTGTCCGGGCCGCAGGTCCTCACCATGTGCGTGGGCAGGCGGCCGCGGCGTTGAGCGCGTGACCTTGCCCGGAGTGACGATCATGACCCTTCCCCAGGATACGATTCCGCCCGAGCTCGAACGCATGAGGTCGCAAATGGGGGCGGCCATGCGCGCGCATTGGAAGGCCTTCCTGATCGAGGGCATCCTGCTCGCGGTGCTCGGCCTGCTGGCAATGATCCTCACCCCGCTGGCGAGCCTCGCGGTCACGATCTTCCTCGGCTGGATGTTCCTGATCTCGGGCATCGCCGGGCTCGCGCTCACCTTCTGGGCTCGCGGCATGCCGGGCTTCTGGTGGTCGCTGTTGTCGGCCGTGCTCGCCATCGTCGCCGGAATCATCCTGGTGGCGCAGCCGGTCCAGGGGACGGTGACGCTGACGATCGTGATCGGCGTCTATTTCCTCGCCGAGGGCGTCGCCACCATCATGTATGCGCTGGAGCACCGCCGCGAGCTGTCCGGACGCTGGTCGTGGCTGGCAATCTCGGGCGTCGTCGACATCGCGATCGCCGGAATCATCATTTCGGGCCTGCCCGGCACGGCGATGTGGGCGATCGGTCTGCTGGTCGGCATCAACCTGCTGTTCGGCGGGCTGTCGATGATCGGCATGGCGCTCGCCGCCCGCAACGCCTGAGTCCGAGGGTTGCGATTTTCGAGATGACAAGCGGCCGCGCGGCCGCTATAGAGCGACCATGATCAACGCCGCCACCAGCTACTATTGGTACTTTAGCTACGACAGCTCGCTGGCGGCGGGAGGATCGCGCTCAATCTGACACATTGCAGCAAGATATCCGAACGAGCCGCCAGACCTGGCGGCTTTTTTATTGCCGGCAGGTGCCCACCCAAGAGACCCAGGAGCCCGCCGTGCTGAGCACCACAGACGATCTTCGTATCAAGGAAATCAAGGAATTGAGCCTGCCGGCGGAGGTGATGGGTGAAATCCCCCGCACCCTCACTGCCACCCGTGTGGTGATGGCCGCGCGCAATGCGATCCACGCCATCCTGACCGGCAGCGACGACCGCCTGCTGGTCATCGTCGGCCCCTGCTCCATCCACGATCCCGCCGCCGCGATCGACTACGCCGGCCGCCTCGCTGCCCTGCGCGAGCGCCTCGCCGACCGCCTGGAGATCGTGATGCGGGTCTATTTCGAGAAGCCGCGCACGACCGTCGGCTGGAAAGGCCTGATCAACGATCCCGGCCTCGACAATTCCTTCGACATCAACAAGGGCCTGCGGCTCGCGCGCAGCGTGCTGTCTGCCGTCAACAATCTCGGCCTGCCGGCAGGATGCGAATTCCTCGACATGACGACCCCGCAATACATCGCCGACCTCGTCGCCTGGGCTGCGATCGGCGCGCGCACCACCGAGAGCCAGATCCACCGCGAGCTGGCCTCAGGCCTGTCGTGCCCGGTCGGCTTCAAGAACGGCACCGACGGCAACATCCGCATCGCCGCGGATGCGGTGAAGTCGGCCGCCCATCCGCATCATTTCATGGCGGTGACCAAAGGCGGCCGCTCGGGCATCGCGGCGACCACGGGCAACGAGGACTGCCACATCATCCTGCGCGGCGGCAGCGGCCCCAATTACGACGCCGCCCATGTCGAGCAGGCCGCGGCCGAGCTGATCAAGTCCGGACTGCCGGCGCGCCTGATGATCGACACCAGCCACGCCAATTCGAGCAAGAAGCCGGAGAACCAGCCGCTGGTCGCCGCCGACGTCGGCCGCCAGCTCGCCGCAGGCGAGCAGCGCATCATGGGCGTGATGATCGAGAGCCACCTCGTCGCGGGACGGCAGGACGTCAAGCCGGGCGTGCCGCTGACCTACGGCCAGAGCATCACCGACGGCTGTATCGGCTGGGACACGACGGTGGAGGTGCTGGAGCAGCTCGCCGAAGCCGTCGCCGCCCGGCGTGCGGCGCTTCGCAACTCCCCACACGAGCGCTCGGCGTAACGCTCACGAACCAATAAGGCGGCGCGCGTCGGGCGCGCCGCTGGTCGGACTCAGCAGCCGCGGCAGATGCCCTTGATCTTGCGATCGAGGTCGCGGTCTTCCTTGGTCATGCCGCTCATCGAATTGTCTTCGGTCTGCTCGGCCTTCGGCAGGTCGCTGGGACGCACCTGGCGATGGCCGATCGGCGCCTGCGGCGGCATGCCGCTCTTCGATCCGGTGCCGGCGGAGGAGCCGCTGCCGCTCTGCGCCAGCGCGATGCCGTCAGTCGCGGCCATCAGGAGCCCCATCGCGATCGCAAGTCTCTTCATGTTGCTCCTCCGTGTCAGCGGAATCAGCAGGACACTTCATCCCGCGGCGGGCGGATAGAGGTGCGCCTCACCGCAATAGTCAATCACACGATAGCGCGTTTGCGCAGCTGCCACATGATCCTGCTCAACAGTTTCATCGGCAGTGAGGTATTGCGGCCCCACCGGCGCCTTGCCGTAGCCGCCGGGAATGTCGAGCACGTAGTCGGGCTGGCACAGGCCGGACACCCGGCCGCGCAGCGTTCGAATCAGGGCCTGACCTTGCGCCAACGTGGTCCGCAGATGCGCCGTGCCCGGCGCGAGGTCGCCATGGTGCAGGTAATACGGCTTGATGCGGGTCTCCACGAAGGCGCGCATCAGCGCCTCCAGGGTCGCCGCGTCATCATTGACGCCGCGCAGCAGCACCGACTGGCTGACCATGGGAATGCCGGCATCGATCAGCCGCGCGCAGGCCGCCTGAACCGGAGGACTGAGCTCGCGCGGATGGTTGGCGTGCAGCGCGACCCAGGTCGTTGCGCCCGGCACCTTCAGCGCGTCGACCAGCGCTGGCGTGATGCGCTGGGGATCGGCGACCGGCAAACGCGTGTGGATACGGATGATCCTGACGTGCTCGATGCCGGCGAGATCGGCCATGATCTCCTTCAGCCGCCGCGGTGACAGCATCAGCGGATCGCCGCCGGTGAGGATCACCTCCCAGATCTCGCGATGGCCGCGGATGTAGTCGAGCGCGCCGCGATAGGCCTCCTCCGACAGCGCATTGTCCTTGCCGGGCCCGACCATCTCGCGGCGGAAGCAGAAGCGGCAATAGACCGCGCAGACATGCACCAGCTTGAGCAGCACCCGATCGGGATAGCGGTGCACGACGCCGGGCACCGGGGCATGCGAATCGTCCCCGATCGGATCGCCGCGCTCGCCGGGCGCGGCCGTCAGCTCGTCCGGGCTGGGCACGAACTGGCGCGCGATCGGATCGTTGGGATCATCGGCGTCGATCAGGTCGGCGAGATGCGTCGTCACCGCCACGGCGTAGCGCTGCGCCACGCGCGCCAGCGCCGGCTGCTCCGCCGGGTCGGCCAGTCCCTGCGCGACGAGATCCTCGGCGCTGCGCAATGTCGTCGGACGTTCGATCCTGTTCATCGCTCACCTGTCGGCGGCGTCCACACCACCTGGTCGATCCTGATGGCGCCGGCCGCCAGCATCACCAGGCGGTCGAAGCCGAGCGCAACGCCGCTCGCCTGCGGCATCTCGGTCACGGCGGCGAGGAAGTCGTCGTCGAGCGGATAGCGCTCGCCATAGCGGCGCTCCTTCTCGGCCATCTCCTGCTCGAAGCGGCGGCGCTGCTCGGCGGCGTCGGTGAGCTCGCCAAAGCCATTGGCGAGCTCGACGCCGCAGGCATAGACCTCGAACCGCTCGGCGACGCGGGGGTCGGCGGCCACCCGTGCCAGCGCGGCCTCCGGCGCCGGATATTCATAGAGCACGGTGAGCCGACCCTGCCCGAGATGCGGCTCGACATGCTCGACCAGCACCTTGCTGAACAGGTCCGACCAGGTGTCGTCGTCGCTGATCCGGATCTTGCCGGCGGCGGCCTCGGCCAGCGCCGCACGGTCGCCCGCACCGTCACGGATGGTCGCGAGCAGGTCGATCCCAGCATGGCGCGCGAACGCGCCGGCAACCGTCAGCAGCTCCGGCTCGGCGAAGGGATCGGCGGTGCGGCCACGGAACGCGAATTGCCGGATGCCGGTGGTCCGGGCGGCGTGGGCGATCACCACGACGGTGTCGGCCATGATCGCGTCGTAAGGCGCCTCCGCCCGATACCATTCCAGCATGGTGAATTCCGGCAGGTGCAGGTCGCCGCGCTCGCGGTCGCGGAACACCCGGGCGAACTCGAATATCCGCCGCTCCCCGGCCGCCAGCAGCTTCTTGCAGGCGAATTCCGGTGAGGTTCGAAAAAAACGCCGGTAGCGGGTTCCATCCGGGCTCGTCAGGTCGGTGCGTGGTGCGTGCAGGTGGGTCTCGTTGCCCGGCGACACCTGCAGGATGCCGGTCTCGACCTCGGTAAAGCCCTGCTCGTCGAACCAGGCTCGCAACGCCCGGGTGATCGCGGCCCGGGCGAGCAGGAACGGCCTGACATCGGCGTGCCGCTGCGGCGACCACCACGGCGAAGGCGCGGGCTCCCGGGACATCAGAGGGTCGTCCGTTCGGGCCGCAAAAGACTGGCAACCCCGGACAAAATCAGTATGTTGCCGCCCGAAACCGCATTCCGCGTCGCGTGGCGCCCCGGCTTGGGCCGGCGCCCCCTTTTCAGTGTCAGGAAAACAGCTTTGAAAGTCATCGCCAGCTCTATTCGCAAGGGTAACGTCATTGAGCAAGATGGAAAGCTCTATGTCGTCGTGACCGCCGAGAACATCCATCCCGGCAAGGGCACCCCGGTCAGCCAGATCGAAATGCGCCGAATCAGCGATGGCGTGAAGATCTCGGAGCGCTTCAAGACCACCGACCAGGTCGAGAAGGCGACGATCGAGGAGCGCAACTTCACGTTCCTCTACGAGGATGCCGACGGCTTCCACTTCATGAACCCGGAGACCTACGACCAGGTCCAGGTGCCGAAGGACGTGGTCGGCAACCAGGCCGCCTATCTCCAGGAGAACATGACGGTCAAACTGTCGATGCACGACGTGGTCCCGGTGGCAATCACGCTGCCACAGCGGGTCACGCTCGAGGTCGTCGAGACCGAGCCGGTCACCAAGGGCCAGACCGCGTCGTCGTCCTACAAGCCGGCGGTGCTCTCCAACGGCGTCCGCACCGGCGTGCCGGCGCATATCACGGTCGGCACCCGCATCGTCGTCATGACCGAGGACGGCTCCTACTGCGAGCGCGCCAAGGACTGAGGCATCTCGAGGATCTGACGCCGGGGGGCGTGGGGGAATTTGGGGGCACGGGTCATCACGCTCATCGCCGCCCTGGCGGCGATCATCACGCTGGCCGCGCCATCGACGACGCGCGCGGCCGATGACTTCGCGCCGCCTGCCCTCACCATCAACCGCGCCGACTGGCGCGCGGCGCTGGATCAGCTCCGCTCCGAGCTCAACGCGGCGCCCGAGGTCGCCGCCGACTTCGCCCTGTCCGCGCGCCGGAGCGGTATTTCCGCCGGCGATGCCCGGCGCAGGCCCGCGCTGGTCCAGCTCAACGGCGTGACCTCGACCATCTTCACGGGGATCGGACGCAGTCCGGTCCCCGTTTTGCTGCCGTTCGACACCATCGCCTATCTCGCTGCGCGCCGCAGCGCCGCCATCGCGGCGCGCGACCTGTCGCGCTATCAGGCCGACTTCCAGACCGACCTGTTCGATGCCGGCCCGTCCGGCTACGACGCCGTGTTCTCGCTGCCGCCGGAGGTGACCTCCGGCCTGCCGTCGCGCGTCTTCGCCAAGCCGGTCGAGATCCAGATCACCGGCTCACTCCTCACCTACGAGGTCGCCGATCCCGCCGGCGGCAAGGGCGAAAGCGTCAAGGCGCTGTCAGCGCAATATCCGGATCTGCGCCGCTTCATTCGCGAGGGCTATGTCCGCTACGCCTTCACCCGCTTCGGCGTGCCCTACGTGGTCTCGATCCAGTGTCTCGACAGCGCGCCGCGGCCGCGGCGCCTCGCCTGCCGCGAGGCCTATCCCATCGCCGAGCGTTTCCTGAAGGCGCTGCGCATCGCCGGCGGGCAGCCGTCGCGCATCCCGCCGGAGATCGCGCCGCTCACAGCCGAGCGTCCGGTCACGTTCGATGCCGATTTCACCTATCGGCCTGTTGGCGACATCGTCGCCAACAGCGGCGGACGCGGCCGGAGCGGGCGGGCCGACCGCACCGTCTATTCGCAGATCCGCTATCCCCTGGATGCACCGGCCTATGTGCACTCGCAGTCGTTCGGCCGCCGGCGTGCGAGCGACAAATTCGATCAGCCGTGGAGCCAGTATCCCTGGCGCGACAATTTCTGCGAGGCGCGCAGCTTCAACGTCGGCCAGTGCGCCAGCGGCTTCGGCCATCAGGGCCAGGATCTCAGGCCGGGCGCCTGTCCGGTGCGGCGCGACGGCGCCCAGGGCTGCAACCCGTGGCGGCAGCGCGTGCTCGCCGTGCGCGACGGCGTCGTGATCCGCTCAACCCGGCAGCAGGCCGTGACGGTGCAGGTCAACAGCGGCACCGAGCACATCCGCTTCCGCTACATGCACATGAACCCTTCGGCGATGGACGCCGACGGCCTGCTCAACGGCCGGCGCTTGCGCGAGGGCGAGCCGATCGGCGTGGTCTCGAACTATCTCGACCATCCCAACGGCACCACGCGCCATCTGCATTTCGACGTCCAGCTGTTCACGCGCGATGGCTGGATCTGGGTCAATCCCTACATGACGCTGATCGCGGCCTATGAGCGCGTGATCGGCGGCCGCGGCCGCGAGGTCGGGCTGGAGGAGATCACTGCGTCGCAGCCGCCGTTGACCACCGGCGCGCTCGGACCCTCGCCGCTCGGGCCTGCGGCCGATGCCGCTGCCGCGCGCGACCGGAACTGATCGCCGGCGCGGCCGGAACCGCGGCCCACCGTTCCGGGTTGTCTCCGCGGAGGATCGCAGATGGTGACAGCCACCCCACATCGCAGAGCCGGCCCGGCGCTCGTTTCAGCGGCGATCGCGCTGGTCTGTGTCGGCGCGCTGACGATGCTGGTGCGCGACCGCTGGCATCCGCCCGAGATCAAGTCCGCCGACGAAGCGCGTCATTCGACCACCGGCCAGGTCGCCCGCGCCGCCGGCGCGCGCGTGATGCCGACCGACCCCAGCCTCGCGGTCGAGCCCAAGCCGGAAGGCCCCAAGCGCGCGCAGCCGGCCAATCCGTTCTGAGCGCGACGTACTTATTAGCTTGCAGCCGGCATCTGTCTCCCGCGGCTCTCAGAGAGACACAAGCTGGCCCGCCATCACCGGTGTGCTCCCTCGCCCCGTTCTTACGGAGAGAGGGTTGCGGTGAGGGGCAGCCGCACGGGAAGTATGAGTGATAGACCTGTCCCCCCTCGATCCGACCTCCCGGCGAGGTGCATGGCGCAAGCCGCGAGATCATCGTTCACATCGCGCGGCTCGCCGTCTCGCAAGGCAACTCATGAGCTCGTTGTCGTCGGTCACGCCGACCACTTGTCCTCTTCGCGGCGTTGCTCCTCGGCATTGAGACGCTCGGCGATCTCGTGCGCCATCGCCTCGTTCTTCGTCGT
The DNA here is from genome assembly GCF_032487575.1 of Bradyrhizobium sp. SZCCHNRI1009. NCBI lineage: Bacteria > Pseudomonadati > Pseudomonadota > Alphaproteobacteria > Hyphomicrobiales > Nitrobacteraceae > Bradyrhizobium > Bradyrhizobium sp. SZCCHNRI1009. The sequence goes on from NZ_JAUEUL010000003.1 coordinate 418,272, forward strand.
GGCGATCGGCTTGCCGTCCTGGCGCTGCACGCGCTGCTTATCGGCTTCCAGCGGGAAATCCTCCGGCTTGAGCGGTTCGTCCGTCCCGGTCATGCGCGCCTCCTCCGAGTTGCACGCATAACCCGCCCGGCCCCGCTGCGGTTCCAGGCAGCTCAGGACGGCGCCCTTGCCGGCCGCTCCGCCGGCGTCCAGCGGAACGCGACACCATAGCGATTCCAGAGATTGATCACGCCGATCGCCGACGTCAGGAACACCAGCTCCGTTTCGGAAAATTCGGCCCGCGCCTGGGCGTAGACCTCGTCGCTGACGCCGCCGTGCAGCGTGGTCAGCGCCTCGGTGAACGCCAGCGCCGCGCGCTCGCGGGCCGAGAATTGCGGCGCCTCGCGCCACACGACGACCAGGTTGATCTTGTCGGCGGAGACGCCGAGCTTCTCGGCCAGCAGCACGTGATGCTGCACGCAGAATGCGCAGCCATTGATCTGCGACGCCCTGATCTTGACGAGCTCGAGCAACTGCTTGTCGAGGCCGGCCTTGGCCGCCTGCTGGCTCACCGCCAGGATGGCCTCGTACAGCTCCGGCGCCTGGCTCCGGAACGCGGTGTATTCGCTGCGCGCATGTGACATTATCCGTCTCTCATGTTATCAGATGTCTGACAACTTATCAGGGCTCTGATGACATGCGCAAGGCACCGGCGTTGACGAACTCGCGAGCCTCGCGAAAGGCCGGCCCCGCGCGTCGGCCCAAATCGCAATCCAAGACGCAACCCAAGTCTCAACCCAAGAGTCAGCCCAAGACGGCGGCCCGTCCGCCATCGCCCGGCGAGGGCAAGCGCGGCGAGGACGGCCACCTCGCCTATCTGCTGCGCCAGGCGCAGGCCGCGGCGCGGCTCTCGCTCGACCGCGCGCTCGTCGCCACCGGCCTGACCCATCCGCAATTCGTGGTGCTGACGATGCTCAAGGCCTATCCCGGCCTGTCCGGCGCCGACTGCGCCCGCGTCGCGCTGCTGACGCCGCAGACCGTCAACGTCATCATCGGCAATCTGGAGCGGGACGGCGCCGTCCGGCGGACGCCGCATCCGGTCCATGGCCGGATGCTGCAATGGAGCCTGACGCGCCGTGGCCTCGCGCTGCTCGCCACGGCGCGCCGACAGGCGACTGCCATCGAACGCAGGCTCGCCCGCGGCTTGAAACGGAGTGAGCTCGCGACCATCCGGCGCTGGCTCGCGCACATCGCCGCCGATCTCCACGGCGCCTAGCGGGTTCCCGGCGCTGCCAAGGCTTTGCCGCGCACTGCCCTGACCGGGTAGACTGGCGGCCATGACCCAGTCCGATTCACGACCTCATCCGATGACCCGCCGCGCCCTGCTCCGCTCCGGCCTCGGCGCCGCCGCGCTGCTCGTCCCTGCCTTGCCGGCATCCGCGGCGCCGGCCGAGTTCGAGGCCTGGCGCAACGGCTTTCGCGCCCGCGCGCTTGCCAAGGGCATCTCGCAGGCGACCTGGACCCGGGTCATGGCACGGCTCGAGCCGGACATGACCGTGTTCAAGGAGATGCGCAACCAGCCGGAGTTCAAGGAGCAGCTCTGGCAATACATCAACCGCCGCGTCTCCGACTGGCGCGTCATCAACGGCAAGATCGCGCTGCAGAAGAACGAGGCGCTGTTCGCCCGCATCGAGAAGGATTTTGGTGTCGAGCGCGGCACGCTTCTCGCGCTGTGGGGCGTCGAGTCCGCGTTCGGCGATCCCCTGGTGCAGCAGAACCACATGCGCCCGGTGTTTCCGGCGCTCGCCGCGCTCGCCTGGAACGAGCCGCGCCGCAAGGCCTATTGGGAGACCGAGCTCACCAATGCGCTGAAAATCGTCGATCGCGGCTGGAGCACGCCGGAGGAGATGCGCGGCTCCTGGGCCGGCGCCATGGGTCATACGCAATGGATGCCCGAGGTCTGGCTCAATGTCGGTTTCGACTATGACGGCGATGGCAAGATCAACCCGTTCGGCCGCCCCGACGACGCGCTCGGCTCGACCGCGCGCTATCTCGTCAACCGCGGCAAATATCACCGCGGCGAGCACTGGGGCTACGAGGTGCGCGCGCCCGGCAACATGTCGGGCAGCCGCAGCTATGCGGCGTGGCAGACGGCCGGCGTCACCCGCGCCGACGGCCAGCCGTTCCCACAGCCCAATGCGTCAGCACAGCTCTGGGTCCCGGTCGCGGGCGGCCCCGCCTTCCTGCTCGGCCCGAACTTCTACTCGGTGAAGTCCTACAATCCGGCCATGAGCTACGCGCTCGCGATCTGCCATCTCGGCGACCGCATCCTGGGCGCCCCGCCCTTCCTGCAGCCCTTCCCCGGCTCGGAGCGCGCGCTGACCTTGGCCGAAGTGCAGGAGATGCAGAAGCGCCTGACGGCGGCCGGCTTCGACACCGGCGGCACCGACGGCCGCGTCGGTAACGACACCATGAAAGCGATCCGCGACTTCCAGGCCAAAGCGGGCCTCACGCCGGCCGACGGCTATGGTGGGCTGAAGGTGCTGGCGAAGCTCAGACAGGGCGGTTGAGCGGTACGGTCGCTGCCGTGTGACCAACAAGTAGAGTGGGCAAAGGCGCTGCCGTGCTCTCTCAACGATCGAAATCGCGGTGGCGCCGTGCCCACCATCCCGCGGTTGAGCACGCGGCCCGACGGTGGGCACGCGGCCGCCTTCGGCGGCTGCTTCGGCCACCCTACGAGTTCGCCGTCATGGCGAGTAGCGCAACGCTCCGGTCATCGCGAGCCTCGCGCCGGAGTGATCACGTCTTGGCGGCCGCCTCGCGGTGGCCGGACCTCGACGCCCGCGCCTTGGGCTGCGACGCGCTGGCAGCCTTCACCCGGATGCGCACCGAGCCGCCGCCCTTGGCCTGCTCCTCGATCTCGAAGGCGCCGGTCTTGCGAACGAGATCGCTGAGCTTGCGACAGCCATAGGTGCGCGGATCGAAGTCGGAGACCAGGTTGGAGAGCTGCTTGCCGACCTCGCCGAGCGCGACCCAGCCGTCCTCGCTCTCCATCTGCGTGATGACCTTCCTGATCATCGGCGTCGCCGCGCTGATCGGCAGCAGCGACTTCGGCGCCGCGGCGCTGTCCGCATCCTTGCTGCCCGCCGCGTCGCTGCGCAAATTCTCCGTGTAGATGAACCGGCGGCAGGCCTGCCGAAAGCTCTCCGGCGTCTTCTGCTCGCCGAAGCCGAACACGTCGGTGCCCTGCTCGCGGATGCGCGCCGCGAGACGGGTGAAGTCGCTGTCCGACGACACCAGGCAGAAGCCGTCGAAGCGTCCGCTGTGCAGCAGGTCCATCGCGTCGATCACCAGCGTGATGTCGGAGGCGTTCTTGCCGGTCGTATAGGCGAACTGCTGCTGCGGCACGATCGCGTGACGCGCCAGCGTATCGGCCCACGGCTTCGAGCGCGGGCTGGAGAAGTCGCCATAGATCCGGCGCACGCTCGCCTCGCCGATCTTGGCGATCTCCTCGAACAGCCCGTCCGCGATCTTGGCCGAGGCATTGTCGGCGTCGATCAGAACGGCAAGACGTGGCGAGCGAGGTTCGGATGGCATCGGATAGTCCTCAAGGTAGGCCCTGTTCTCATTCCCTTATACGCGGGCCGACATCCAGCCGGATGATTTTCTTGAGACGAACGGCATGGCCACGGCGGGATGCGACTTGGCACGGCCCGGGGCGTAGCGAGCGGAGACGGCCCGCAGCGCCCCCACCATTCGTATACGAACAAATTCCGGGTTCCCGCCCTGTTCTGGCGGTCGTTTTCACCTTCTCTTAATTTGCGTCGCACAACGATGCGCGCGACCCAACGACGGGATCTGCGGCAGATGATGAAAGAAGGCACTTATTCCGCCTGGTTCAGGACCCCCAAGGGCCAGGGAACGGGCATCGTCGAGCTGGTCGGTGGCAGGATCTGCGGCGGCGATACCGTGCTGAGCTATGCCGGCAGCTACGAGGCCCATGGCGATCGTTTCACCGCCATCATCAAGACCAAGCGCCATGCCCCGGGGCAGCCGTCGCTGTTCGGCCCGGACGAGCTGACGCTCAGCCTCGAAGGATGCTGCCGGGGCACGCCCGTCACCTGCTCCGGCTATGCCGCGGAAGCTCCCGACGTGCCGTTCGAGGCGCTTCTGCTGTTCTCGGCGTCCGACGACGCCGAGCCTCCCCCAGCTCCCCGGCCAACGCCGAAATTCAATCCCGATCAACTCCCGAAGCCATCCTGGCGCTGAGCTTCCGGCGCGGCCCGCCGGCTGTCACTGCGGCTTCGTGCGGCGCATGCTGAGATATCCGCCAACAGCGCCCAGCACCGGGCTCAAGGCGATGAAGGCCAGCTGCGTCCCAAGCCCGCCACGGCCGCCAAACATCGCGTACACGCCGAACCCCATGCACAGGATCGACGAGAGAGCTCCGTTCAAGATGTCGTCGTGCATGGCAAGCCGCCCAGACACGTAGCCGCCCAACACGGAGCTGAGGGCTCCGAACGTGAACGACAACGCCTTGAAGAGATTGCTCGCCATCAGTGCACGCGGATCGGAGGCCGCGAGCTCCGCCGCGGCCGATCCCGACACGATGAAGACGAGGATCGTCACGGGATAGATGGCAAGGTTCGTCGACAGAATGTCGACGATATTTCCGATCACGACGCCCTTGAACGATACGCGATTCATCTAGCCCCCTCAGCCGCCTGCGCACCTTGCCGAGCCGGTCAAGAGCGTGCAACCGCCTCGCGCGTGCGCGTCCTCGACGTTCGCCAAAGCGTGCTGCACCTGGCGCGCTGCCCCGGGGGCCTCAGTTCTCCAATCACGTGGCGCCATGCCGGCATCGCTGCGCCAATCGAACCCATTCCGCAGAACAATCAGCCGCCTGCTTCCTTCAGCTCTCGGGAGCCAACTTTCCGCTTGCTTTTATTCCGAAAATCGGAAATAACATCCGGGTCTCGTCCTCATGAGAGGGGCGCTTCGCGATCGTCATGAACGTGGAGGGCGGGATGCGGTGGCCGCGATCGTGTCGCAGCGTGCTCCATGCGCGCGGACGAACGGCAGGTTGCGGACGTGAAATCGCGTGGTCCTGGCGCCCCGAAGCTGGCGCCAAGTCGTCGGGTGATGATGAGCCCTGAGGGCGACGGTGGCTAACAAGCCGGACACCGGGGAGATCGCGTATAAGCGTGAAAACCATCGCGCAGGGAATGCCGGTTGATCGGCCTACCTGTGGTGACTGCCGCCTGCTTTTTGTTTGCAGGCGGGCCATGGGTGAGGCCTTCGCCCGGCATTCCCTGCGCCCTCTCCCATCAAGAGGGTCTTTGACGATGCATCACTCGGGCGCGAATGCGCGGCGGGATGCAAAGACACGCGAATTCATGAGAGGCACGACAGCCGCGTCATCCCCCGCTGTCGTCGCCCCAGCCTCCGCGCCGGGACCCATTACCCACAGGGAGCAAGGTGAGGCACGAACAGCGTGAGCATTTCGTTCTCACAACAACTGCTGCGGCGTATGGGAAGCTTGTCCGGGACGACGCCGAATGTGGAACCGCTACCTGATCATCGCCGGCCCATGGTCCGGCACGGCCACATCCAGCACGCGCAGCTGCACGCGCTCGATACCCTGGTAGCGGTCGACGGTGAGGGTGCCGGCGACGTGCAGGATCTGGCCCCGATGCTGAACCAGGGCGTTGCCGAGCTTCTGGCCGACCGAGCGGAATGCGATCGCATTCACGGTAGCGCCGTCGCCGGATTTGAAGCGCAGCTTGAGATGCGCCTGCCCGACCTCGTCGGCATAAACCAGCTGATGCGACGGCAGCGCCACGATCGGCTCGGGATTGCCGCTGCCGAACGGACCTGCACGATTGAGCGTCGCCACCAGCTCGGGCGTTGCGGCGCGCGCGCTGATGGCGCCGTCGATCAGGATCTCATTGACGTGCCGCGCGTCGGCGACGTCGGCCGCCAGCGCGCTTTCCAGATAGGCGCGGAATTCCGCCAGCCGCTCCTTGCGCAAGGTGACGCCGGCGGCCATCGCGTGCCCGCCGCCCTTCATCAGGATGCCCTGCTCCACCGCATGCCGCACCGCCTTGCCGAGATCGACACCCGGAATCGAGCGGCCCGATCCGGTGCCGATGCCGCCCGGCTCGAGCGCGATCGCAAACGCCGGCCGGGCAAACTTTTCCTTCAGCCGCGAGGCGACCAGCCCGACCACGCCGGGATGCCAGCCTTCCGATGCCGTGACGATGACCGCGCCCTTGTCCTCCAGCCCGAGCGAGGCCAGCGCCTCGGCCTCCGCCTGCGCTTCGGCCTGCTGCTCGATGACGCGGCGCTCGCTGTTGAGGCGGTCGAGCTCGGCGGCGATGCGCGCGGCTTCCGAGACGTCGCTCTCCAACAGCAGCCGCACGCCGAGATCGGCGCGGCCGATGCGCCCGCCCGCATTGATGCGCGGCCCCAGCATGAAGCCGAGATGCCAGGCTTCGGGCGGGCCGTTGAGACGGGCGACATCCATCAGCGCGGTGTGACCGACATGGTCGCGCCGGCGCATCGCGATCAGGCCCTTGGCGACGAAGGCGCGGTTGAGCGCGATCAGCGGCGCGACGTCGGCGACGGTGCCGAGCGCAACGTGATGCAACATGGACAGCAGATCCGGCTCCGGGCGCGTGCTGCTCCAGAAGCCGCGGCCGCGCAGCTCGCGATTGACGGCAACCAGCGTCACCAGGGTCAGCCCGACCGCGGCGAGATAGCCGAGGCCGGAGAGGTCGTCGGGCCGGTTTGGATTGACCAGCGCCTCGACCTCCGGCAGCTCGTCGCCGCATTGATGGTGATCGATCACCACCACGGACATGCCGAGCCGCCGCGCTTCCGCCAGCGGCTCGAGGCTGGTGGTGCCGCAATCGACCGTGACGAGCAAGGTCGCGCCCTTGTTCGCCAGCGCCCGGATGGCGTCGACGTTCGGGCCGTAGCCTTCGAAGATGCGGTCGGGAATGTGGATCAGCGGATCGAGCCCGCAATGGCGCAGATGCCAGGCGAGCAGCGCGGCCGAGGTCGCGCCGTCGACATCGTAGTCGCCGAAGATCGCGACCTTCTCGCCCCTCACCGCGGCGTCGGCAATGCGCTGCGCCGCCGCTTCCATCTGCGTCACCGTGAACGGGTCCGGCATCAGCTTGCGGATGGTCGGATCGAGGAAGTCGTTGACCGCGTCGAGCTCGACGTCGCGGCCGGCGAGGACGCGCGCCAGCATCTCCGGCAACTGATAGCGTTGCACCATCGCCAGGGCCCGCGCCGCGCCGCGTGCGTCCAGCCGGTCGCGCCACAATTTGTTGGTCAGCGACAGCCGCACGCCGAGGAACGCCTGCGGAGCGCTCAGGGGCAGTGCAAGGGCGGATGGTGCCATGATGCGCAGGGCCTCGCTTGCAGCGCAGCGATTCGAAAAACGGACCCCTCGAATCTACAGCTCCTGGCATCCATCAGCAGGTTCCTTCGCTGGAGCCCACCGGATTTGTGCCGGAGAACCACGGAACTCACAGGAAATGAGAGGGCTGCTGATATATACGCCTGGTTGCCTAAAATTAGAGCTGCGTTCAATGGAGTGCATTAAACAGCCGTTAGGCGAATTCCGTAACATTTCAATCAATTATTTCGTCCGATTTGTTCGCCCTCTTCGTGCCGACGAGGAGGCGCGGCAACATGGAGTTGATTGCCGATGCTGACCGCGCCCGAGTTGAAGACGCTTTCCTCCGCCGCTCCGTCACAAACGACTCCCAAGGACGACGAGACCGACGTTTCGGCGCTGATCGCGCGGCTCACCGGCGAGGTCAATCAGATCGCCTGCGAGAAGACCAAGTCGATCCAGCAGATCACCAACCAGATGAAGATGCTGGCCTTGAACGCGCTGATCGAAAGCTCGCGGGTGGGCGCGCAGGGCGCGGGCTTCGCCGTGGTGGCCCAGGAGGTCCGCGCCGTCGGCCAATTGGTCGAGACCATCGCGCGCGAGCTCGAAGGCCAGCTCACGACGCGCACCGGCAATCTCAAGAGCTCGATCGAGCGCATGACCGAACGGGCCCGCGGCGAGCGCATGGTCGATCTGGCGCTGAATGCGATCGAGCTGATCGACCGCAATCTCTATGAGCGGACCTGCGACGTGCGCTGGTGGGCGACCGACTCCGCCGTGGTCGATTGCGCCGCCGCTCCGGACGCGGCGCGCGTCGCCCATGTCTCCGAACGGCTCGCGGTGATTCTCTCGGCCTACACGGTCTATCTCGATTTGTGGCTGTGCGATCCCAGCGGCAAGGTGATCGCCAACGGCCGCGCCGACCGCTTCAACGTCGTCGGCCAGAGCGTGGCCGAGACCAGATGGTTTCGCGAGGCGCGTGGATTGCGCTCGGGCGACGACTACGTCGCCGGCGACGTTGAGTGCCAGCCGCTGCTCGGCAACGCCCAGGTCGCGACCTATTGCGCCTCGGTCCGAGAGGACGGCAAGGCGCATGGCAAGCCGCTCGGCGTGCTCGCCATCCATTTCGACTGGGAGGCGCAGGCGCGCGCGATCGTCCAGGGCGTGCGCGTCAGCGAAAGCGACAAGGCGCGTGTGCTGCTGGTGGACTCCAATCTGCGCGTGATCGCATCCTCGGACGGTCAGGGCATTCTCAGCGAGCGCGTGTCGCTGAAGCTCGATGGCAAGCGCAGCGGCTTCTATCAGGATGCGTCCGGACGATTGGTCGCGTTCCACGCCACGCCCGGCTACGAGACCTACAAGGGGCTCGGCTGGTACGGCGTGATCGTGTCGGGCGCGTGAGGCGGGAGGATCAGCAGCCCAAGCGGTCGGCGATGCCGTTGAAATCATCGGCAACGATGTCCCAGGCCCCGGTGGCGTCGAAGTCGCGGCTCTGCAGCGGGCCGTATTCAGTGGGACGGGCGACGAAGGCGGTCTTCAGGCCGTAACGTTGTGCCGCCTCGAGATCGTTGTTGTGCGCGGCGACCATCATCACCTCGCCGGGCGCAAGACCCAGCAGACGCGCGGCGCCGAGATAGGTCTCGGGGTCGGGCTTGTAGTGCGCGAACAGCTCGGCGGAGAGGATCAGGTCCCACGGAAGGCCTGCGAACTTCGCCATGTTGGTGAGGAGCGCGACGTTGCCGTTGGAGAGCGGCGCGATGATGTATTTGGACTTCAGCCGGGTCAGGCCGGCGACACTGTCGGCCCACGGATGCAGCCGGTGCCAGCCGCGGGTGAGATGATCGAGATCGGCTTCGGTGAGCCCGGTGATGCCGAGCTTGGCGACCAGCGTCTCCAGCGAACGGCGATGCAGGACGTCGAGGATGACGTAGCCGCGCTCGGGGTGCTTGCGGACCTCGTCCATCGAGCCGACATAGAGCCCGCGCCAGCCATCGACCAGCGCGGTCCAGCCGCCCTGGATGCCGCGGGTCTTCGACCACGCGGTGAAGTCGTTGATCAGGCTGGTGCGCCAGTCCACGACGGTGCCGAACACGTCGAACACCAGCGCCTTGACCATGGACAGATCGGACATGCTGAATCGCTCCCCGACTTCGTCATTCCGGGATGCCTGCGAAGCGCGCAGACCCGGAATCTCGATCTGCGCGCTCGGGATTCCGGGTTCACGCTTCCGCCGTCGCTCTACGAGCTTCGGCGGACAAGTCGCGTGCCCCGGAATGACAGGTTTGGATTAGTCGAGGTGGAACTTCGCCAACTGGCGGTGCTCGGCGCGGATGTAGCGCACCGTGCCAGTGACCGAGCGCATCACGACGGTCTCGGTCTCGATGACGCCGTCCTTGCGGAACTTGACGCCGGAGAGCAGCGAGCCGGTGGTGACGCCGGTCGCCGCGAACAGGCAGTCGCCGCGCGCCATGTCCTCGATGCCGTAGATCATCTTGGGATCACCGACGCCCATCTTGTGGGCGCGCTCGCGCTTCTCCTCGGTGTCGAGGATCAGGCGGCACTGCATCTGGCCGCCGATGCAGCGCAGCGCCACTGCGGCCAGCACGCCCTCAGGCGCGCCGCCGGTGCCGAGATACATGTCGACGCCGGTATTGTCCGGGTCGGCGCAGTGGATCACGCCGGCGACGTCGCCGTCGGTGATCAGGCGCACCGCGGCGCCGGTCGAGCGGACGCCCTGGATGATGTCGGCGTGGCGCGGACGGTCGAGCACCAGCACCGTGATCGCGCCGGGCTCGACGCCCTTGGCCTTGGCGAGCCGGCGCACGTTGTCGGCCGGCGTCGCGTCGATGTCGACGACGCCCTTGGCGTAGCCGGGGCCGACCGCGATCTTCTGCATGTAGACGTCGGGGGCGTGCAGCAAGGTGCCGCCATCGGCCATCGCCATGGTCGCGATCGCGCCCGGCATGTTCTTGGCGCACAAGGTCGTCCCCTCGAGCGGATCGACCGCGATGTCGACCTTGGGGCCGGCATTGAGGCCGACCTTCTCGCCGATGTAGAGCATCGGCGCTTCGTCGCGCTCGCCCTCGCCGATCACGACCGTGCCTTCGATCGGCAGCTTGTTGAGCTCGCGGCGCATCGCATCCACGGCCGCCTGGTCGGCCGGCTTCTCCTGGCCGTGGCCGCGCAGCCGCGCCGCCGACACCGCCGCCCGTTCGGTCACGCGCACCAGCTCCAGCGTCAGGATGCGCTCGAGCAGCAATTGTTGCGGGACAGAAATCTGCGTCGACATCGATCAACTCCTCAAGACGTCAAGGCGGACATCCGCCATCAAAATCTACCGCTCGCACGCCGCCCCCCTGGGCGGCATCCGGGTCAGGCGGTCGGCACGAACGGCCGCTCCCCGCCAGTCTACTCTCCCGCTTTGAGCATGAACCTATACCAAACGCCACGCGTTTGTTTGAGCAGGGACAAGCGGTTCCCTGGGCATCATGCGCTAGTTCTTCTCGATCCGGATGACCTGGGGCTTGCCGCTGATGACCTTGTCGCGCTGCACCGCCTGGAGCGCGCGATGCACGGCATCCTCGTGTGTCGCATAGGTGATCAGGATGACCGGCACCGGCGCCGACTTGCCGGCCGTCTTCGCCGGCTCGCTGCCGTTGGGATGGCGCTGCACGATCGATTCGATCGAGATCTTCTGCTCGGCCAGCCGGGTGGCGATGGTGGCGGCGGTGCCGGCATGGTCACGCGCCATCAGGCGGATGTAATAGCCACCCTCGTGCCGCTCCATCGGCGCCTTCTCGGTCGCCTGCAGCTTCTCGACCGGGCGGCCGAACGGCGCGGCGCGGATGCCGCGCGCGACATCGGCGATATCGGCCACGACCGCGGAGGCCGTCGCGGCGCCCCCTGCTCCCGGACCGACCAGCGTGATCGGCGGGATACCGTCGCCGTCGATCGTGACCGCGTTGGTGACGCCCATCACCTGGGCGATCGAGGAGGATTTCGGCACCATCGTCGGATGCACCCGCTGCTCGATGCCCTTGGCGGTCCGCACGGCGACGCCGAGCAGCTTGACGCGGTAGCCGAGCTCGGCCGCCGCCTTCAGGTCCTCCGGAGCGATCGAGGAGATGCCTTCCACATAGATGGATTTCTCCGCCACCTGGGTGCCGAAGGCGAGGCTCGCGAGGATCGCGAGCTTCTGCGCGGTGTCGTGGCCATGAATGTCGAACGACGGATCGGCCTCGGCATAGCCGAGGCGCTGGGCGTCCTTCAGGCACTCGTCGAACGACAGCCCTTCCTGCTCCATCCGGGTCAGGATGTAGTTGCAGGTGCCGTTGAGGATGCCATAGACGCGGCTGATGCCGGTGCCGGCGAGACCCTCGCGCAGGGTCTTGATCACCGGAATGGCGGCGCAGACGGCCGCCTCGAAATTCAGCGCGCCGCCATGCTTCTCGGCCGCCTTGGCGAGCTTCAGACCGTGCTTTGCGATCAGCGCCTTGTTGGCGGTCACCACCGACTTGCCGGCCTTCAGCGCGGTGTCGATCGCCGACAGCGCAGGATCGCCGGCGCCGCCCATCAGCTCGACCAGGCAATCGACCTCCGGATCCGAGGCAAGCGCCAGCGCATCCTTGGCCCAGGTGATGCCGGACAGATCGATGCCGCGCTTCTTGGCCTTCGACCGCGCCGTCACGGCGACAACCTTGACCGGGCGCCCCGTCCGCTCGGTCAGCACGCGCGCCTGACGCTCGATGAGACGAACGACCTCGACACCCACGGTGCCGAGGCCCGCGATGCCCACTCTCAGGGGTGCGACCATGGAATCAAAGAACCTGTCGAAAGGAAAGTACGGGAGGGCTCAGCGCCGGTTGGCGATGGGAACGACGTTGTGCAACGTTTCGATCCCGCTTTCAAGGAAGCGGCGGACACCGCGCGCGGCCTGCCGAATGCGCTGCTCGTTCTCGACCATCGCGATGCGGACATAGCCCTCGCCATGCTCGCCGAAGCCGACGCCCGGCGACACCGCGACGCCGGACTTCTCGACCATGAGCGTCGCGAACTGCATGCTGCCGAGGCTCTTGAACTTCTCCGGCAGCGGCGCCCAGGCGAACATCGAGGCCTCGGGCGACGGGATCTCCCAGCCGGCCCGGCCGAACGACTCGACCAGCGTGTCGCGGCGCTTGCGATAGACGTCGCGCATCTCGCGGATGCAGTCGTCGGGGCCGTTGAGCGCAGCGGTGGCCGCCACCTGGACCGGCGTGAACGCGCCGTAGTCGAGGTACGATTTGACGCGCGCGAGCGCCGCGATGATGCGCTCGTTGCCGACGGCAAAGCCCATGCGCCAGCCGGCCATCGAATAGGTCTTGGACATCGAGGTGAATTCGACGGCGACATCCATCGCGCCGGGCACCTGCAGCACCGACGGCGGCGGGTTCTTGTCGTCGAAATACACCTCGGCATAAGCGAGGTCCGAGAGGATCAGGATCTCGTGCTTCTTCGCGAATGCGACGAGGTCGCGATAGAAGTCGAGGCTCGCGACATAGGCGGTCGGGTTGCTCGGATAGCAGACGATCAGCGCCAGCGGCTTCGGAATGGAATGGATGATCGCGCGCTCGGCCGCCTCGAAGAATTGCGGGGTCGGCTCGGACGGCACCGAGCGGATCACGCCGCCCGCCATCAGGAAACCGAAGGCGTGAATCGGATAGCTCGGATTCGGGCAGAGGATGACATCGCCCGGTGCGGTGATCGCCTGCGCGACGTTGGCAAAACCTTCCTTCGAGCCCAAGGTCGCCACGATCTGAGTGTCGGGATTGAGCTTCACCCCGAAACGGCGGTCGTAATAGCCGGCCTGCGCCCGGCGCAGTCCGACGATGCCGCGCGAGGCCGAATAGCGGTCGGTCCGCGGCTTGCCCAGGGTCTCCTTGAGCTTCTCCAGCACGTGCGGCGGCGCCGGCAGATCCGGATTGCCCATGCCGAGATCGATGATGTCGGCCCCGGCATTCCGCGCGGCCGCCTTGGCCCGGTTGACCTGCTCGAACACGTAAGGCGGCAAACGGCGGATGCGGTAAAAATCTTCCATGGGTCTCTCGGCTCCGGCAACCGGGGGCGGATTCGCCAGCAGGGCTGGCGCTGCGGCGGCGTTCGCCATGCCTTGAAACCGGTGCTGGATCAGGAGTTTAGCACGGGCTCGCGGCTTGGCTGGCAACGACACGCGGAGGTGTTGATTCCGGTTGTTTTATCATGGCCGCCGCGCCGCGCCAGACAATTACGCCACGCCACGCGGCCGATCGCCCAGCCTTTGTCCCGGGCCGGTCATTTGGGCCTGACGCTGGTCCCCGCCGAAGCCTGGCGGTCGCGCGCCGCGAGCAGCTCCTTTTCGATCTTGTCGCGCTCCTGCGGCGAGATGATCGGCGCATCGCGGTCGCGCGGCACGTCGTTGACGGGCAGATACCCACCCGGCTCCTTGGGTCGGGCGACGGCATCCGCGTCGAGCGAAGGCATGTCCGCGATTGGACTGGAGCACCCGGCAAGCGCGAGCGCGCCGAACACGACGAGTCCCGCAACAAGGGCGCGCCGTCCCGACCTCCAACCTCGCCCCTGCGTCCCCACGCGCACGTCCCTCAGCCCCCAACTTCCAATCGACGGTCCCCGGCCCGACCGCAGCGCGGCGCATTTTGCCGCAGCACAACCAATTGTCACTCGAAACGTGACCGGCTTGAACAGGAATTTCATCCAGCTACGTGATCATGATGTCGGAAGCGAGAGAATTTTTTCGCAGCGCAACAATCAGAAATCGAATTTGCCGCAAACTCGCGGATTATTGATCTCGCGCGGTGACGAAACGATCCCGACGCGATAGTGTGATCGAGCCATGACCGACGTTCAGAACAGCAGCAATCCAGAAAAAACATTCGATGCGGAAGCGTTCGCGATGAACATCGCGAAGGCCATGGAAAGCAGCGGCAAGGCGCTGTCCGCCTATCTGAAGCCGCGCGAGACCGGCGAGGTTCAGGACCGGCCACCGACCGAATTGACCGAGGTCGTCAAATCCTTCACCGCGGTCGCCGACTACTGGCTGTCGGACAAGGATCGCGCCAGCGACGTCCAGACCAAGATCGCCAAGGGCTATCTCGATTTGTGGGGCTCGGCCGCGCGCCGTCTCGCCGGCGAAGACGCGCCCCCGGCCATTTCGCCCTCGCCGCGCGACAAGCGCTTCGCCGATCCGGAATGGAAGTCGAACCAGTTCTTCGATTTCGTGATGCAGGCCTATCTGCTGACGACGCAATGGGCGCAGGACCTCGTCCACAATGCCGAAGGCCTCGATCCGCACACGCGCAAGAAGGCCGAGTTCTACGTCAACCAGATCACCAATGCGCTGGCGCCCTCGAATTTCGTTCTGACCAATCCTGAGGTGCTGCGGCAGACGGTGGCGTCGAGCGGCGATAACCTGGTGCGTGGCATGCAGATGCTCGCGGAGGACATCGAGGCCGGCAAGGGCTCGCTCAAGATTCGCCAGTCCGACCCGGCCAATCTCGAGGTCGGCGTCAACATGGCGACGACGCCGGGCAAGGTCATCTTCCAGAACGACATGATGCAACTGATCCAGTACGCGCCGTCGACGGAGAACGTGCTGCGCACGCCGCTGCTGATCGTGCCGCCCTGGATCAACAAGTTCTACATCCTCGATCTGCGCCCCGAGAAATCCTTCATCAAATGGTGCGTCGATCAGGGCCTCACGGTGTTCGTGATCTCCTGGGTCAATCCCGACAAGAAGCTCGGGACCAAGACCTGGGAGGACTACATGAAGGAAGGTCCGCTCACCGCGATGGACGTCATCGAGAAGGTGACGGGCGAGATGAAGGTGCACACGATGGGCTATTGCGTCGGCGGCACCATGCTGGCGACGACGCTGGCCTGGCTCGCCGACAAGCGCCGCCAGCGCGTGACCTCCGCGACCTTCCTGGCCGCACAGGTCGACTTCACCCATGCCGGCGATCTCCTGGTGTTCGTCGACGAGACCCAGATCTCGGCGCTGGAACGCGACATGCAGGCCTCGGGCGTGCTCGAAGGCAGCAAGATGGCGATGGCCTTCAACATGCTGCGCTCGAACGACCTGATCTGGTCCTACGTCGTCAACAATTACCTGAAGGGCCAGGCGCCGCAGGCGTTTGACCTGCTGCACTGGAATTCGGACGCCACGCGGATGTCGGCGGCGAACCATTCCTACTATCTGCGCAACTGCTATCTGGAGAACCGGCTGACGCAGGGCACCATGGTGCTCGACAACACGCTGCTCGACCTCTCCAAGGTGAAGGTGCCGGTCTACAATCTCGCCACCCGCGAGGACCACATCGCGCCGGCCGACTCCGTGCTGTACGGATCGCAATTCTTCGGCGGTCCGGTGAAATACGTGCTGTCGGGCTCGGGCCACATCGCCGGCGTCGTCAACCCGCCCTCCTCCGGCAAGTATCAGTACTGGACCAATGACCAGATCCACGACATCTCGCTGAAGGACTGGATGAAGGGCGCGCAGGAGCACAAGGGCTCGTGGTGGCCGGACTGGCGCGAATGGCTGAGCCAGCTGGATCCGGAAGAAGTTCCCGCACGCGACGTCGGCAGCGAGGCCTATCCACCGCTCGAGGATGCGCCGGGCTCCTATGTCCGCGTCCGCGCATAGCGTGATCCGCCGCGATTGACTATAACCGCTCCGTCCCGCCGGGACGGGACGGGAATCAGTTGAGGGGATCTCGATGACGCGCGAACTGTTCTGGCTGACGCTCACGGTCATTCTGACCGGCCTGCTGTGGGTTCCCTACATCCTGAACCGCTGCCAGGTCCGCGGCCTCACGGGCGCCATGGCCAATCCCTCCCGCAACGACAAGCCGCACGCGCCGTGGGCCACGCGGCTGATGTTCGCGCACGACAATGCGGTCGAGAACCTCGTGATCTTCGCGCCGCTGGTGCTGATCCTCAATGCGATCGACTACTCGACCAAATGGACCGTGCTCGCCTGCGCCGTCTATTTCTGGTCGCGCGTCGCTCACGTCATCGTCTACGCGATCGGCCTGCCGGTGTTCCGGACGCTGGCGTTCGTGGTCGGCTTCGCGGCACAGGCTGTGCTCGCGGTCGCGATCTTCGGCTGGCTCTAGCGATCCGCTAGGGCAGATTGTCCCGCAGGAAGATATCGATGCGGATGCGCTCCTGATCGGGACTGATCGGCTCCCCCGAGCAGTGCGCGAGCAGGACGCGCGCCGCCGAGCGCGCCTCGTGGCCGGGATCCTGGTTGATGATGGCGTCGCACGTGCCGCGGACCAGGAACCTCCTGGTGTGCTGGGTCAGCTCATGCGTGATCCACACCACCTCGCGAGCCCGCCCTGAGGCCTCCAGGGCATCGGCGATGCCGCGATTGCCGGCGCCGCAGCAATAGATGCCGAGCAGATCCGCATGGCGCGCGAGCAGCGCCGCGGTCAGCTCCCGCGTGCGCTCGCTGTCGTCGCGGCCCTCGATCACGGGCAGCACCCGCAGGTTCGGATATTCGCTGGAGAGGATCTGGTTGAAGCCGAACTGCCGCTCGGCATGATCGCGCAGCGACAGAGATCCCGCGATCACCGCGACCGTTCCCTCGCGACCGCCGAGATAGCGTCCCATCAGGGTGGCGGCGGTTCGCCCCGCGGCCGGATTGTCGATCCCGACATAATGCAGGCGGCGCGAGCTGGGCGCGTCCGAGACCAGGGTCACCACCGCGACACCGCGCGCGGTGAGCTCGTCGATCGCGGCGCGCACTCTGGGGTGATCGAGCGCGATGACCGCAACGCCCTGATAGGCCGGCGACAGGTTCTCCAGCGCACCGGCCAGCACGTCAGGATCGAACACGTCGACGTGGAGGATATCGATGAAGCCGCGCTGGCCGGCCAGCCACTCCGCCGTGCGCTGGACCTGCTCGGTCAGGACGGTCATGAAGCTGTTGCCACCGGTCGGCAGCACGAAGGCAAAGCGGAAGCTCTGGCCGCGCGCGAGCCGTGCCGCGGCGACGTCGGCGCGATAACCCAGCTTGGCAACAGCGGCCTCCACCCGGGCAACGGTCTTGGCACGCACGCCCTCGCGCCGGTTGATGACGCGGTCGACGGTGGCGAGCGACACGCCCGCCGTCCGCGCGACGTCCTCCAGCGTGGCCCGGACCGGCAACGGGTTCGCGTCAGCCGTCACTCGCGCGCCGCCCATAACATGCCGCGGGTCATCAACGTCCGGATCTCCGGCACGTCGAGCTCGTAAGCGCGGTGGCCGAGCGAGGAATAGAACACCCTGCCCGCGCCGTAGCGCTTCTTCCAGACCACCGGCATCACCACCCCCTCGATCCACGGGGCGTGCTCTCCGGTGAAGGTCGTGGTCGCCAACACCTCGTTGGCCGGGTCGACGTGCATGTAATACTGCTCGGAACGGTGCTCGAAACTTGTCAGGCCCTTCATGATGGGATCGTCCGGCCGGGTCAAGTCGACCCGGTAGTCGATGATATTGCCGGGATGGGCGACCCATTGCCCGCCGCACAGGAACTGGTAGTCGACCGAATCGCGGAAGGCATCGCACATGCCGCCATGATGGCCGGCGAGCCCAACGCCGCTGCGCACCGCCGCGCAGAGATTGAGCGCTTCCGCCTTCTCGATCTTGGACATCGTGTAGATCGGGATGATCAGCGACAGATCGTGGATCGCAGGATCTGCGAATGCAGCCGTCGTGGTCTCGATCCGCACCTCGAAGCCTTCCGCCTTGAGCCAGCCGCGGATCATCGAGGCACAGAGATCGGGGTCATGTCCCGGCCAGCCGCCCCACACAATCATTGCCTTGCGCATGTCTCTGTCCTCAGTCGATCTGTCCGGTGTCGCGTCCAACCGGCAACATCGCCGGCCGCTCCACGCGGCTCTCGATCTTGACCCGCCGGCCTTCGTTTGCGGAGGTCTGGAACGCTTCCATGACCTCCAGCACGTGGAACGCGAGCGCGCCGCTGGCGCGATGCGGCCGGTCGTTCAGGATCGCGGTCGCCATGTCAGCGACGCCGATGGAGCGGAACTCGCCGTCGATGTGACCATGCGTCAACGGCATCGTCTGCCAGTCGCCGCCGGTCCTGGCGACCTGGACCTCGCCGCCGAAGCGGTTGGGGTCCGGCACCAGCATGCTGCCCTCGTCGCCATAGATCTCGATGGGGGCGTGCCGGTGCTTCGGGACGTCGAAGCTCATCGTGACCGAGACCACCGCACCGCTTTCGAATTCGAGCGTGCCTGCGACGTGCGTCTGCACCTCGACCGGGATCAGCGTGCCGCTCATCGGCTGGCTGGTGACGAGGCGCTCCGCTCGCGGGCGCGCGGTCGAGCCCATGACGCTCGCCACCGGGCCGAGCAGTTGCACGAGATCGGTGATGTAGTACGGCCCCATGTCGAGCATCGGCCCGCCGCCGCGCAGATAATAGAAGCCCGGCGCGGGATGCCAGCGCTCATGGCCGGGGCAGCCGAAGAAGGCGCTACCGGCCACGGGTGTGCCGATCGCGCCGTCGTCGATCAGCTTGCGTGCGGTCTGGTGTCCGCCGCCCAGGAAGGTGTCGGGCGCGCAGCCGACGCGGAGATTCTTCTGCGCGGCAAGCTCGATCACCTTGCGGGCCTCGGCGACGTCGATGCCCAGCGGCTTCTCGGAATGCACGTGCTTGCCGGCGTTCAGCACGGCGAGACTGACGTCGGTATGGGCGAGCGGCACGGTGAGATTGATGACGATCTCGACGTCATCGCGCTTCAGCAATTGATCGACCCGCATCGCCGGCAGGCCGAAGGCCGCGCCCTGCCGCTCGGCGGCGTCGCTGCGCATGTCGGCGAGCGCCTTGATGTCCAGAACGGGAAAGCGCTGCGCGGCCTTCAGATACGCCGTGCTGATGTTGCCGCAGCCGATGATGCCGATGCCGACTTTTCTCATTGGGGTCTCCGTGAGGTCTCGTTCATCCCTTGACCGCGCCCGATGTCAGGCCGGCAACGATGTGCTTCTGCGCCAGGAGGAAAAGGACGATCGTGGGCAGGATGGTCAGGGTGATGAAGGCGAGGATCAGGTGCCACTCGGAGGAATATTCGCCCTGATAGACCATGATGCCGAGCGGCCAGGGATACAGCGCGTCGGTGTTGAGCATCACGAGCGGCAACAGATAGGCGTTCCAGCTGTTCACGAAAGTGATGGTGCCCACGGTCGCCAGGATCGGGCGCGACAATGGCAGCGTCACATAGCGGAAGAATTTGACGTAGCTGCAGCCGTCGACCAGCGCGGCCTCGAGCAGCTCGTAGGGGATGTCCTTGAAGAAGCGGCGCAGCAGCAGCACGCTCATCGCAAGGCTGAAGGCGACCTGCGGCAGCGCGACGCCGAAATAGGTGTCCAGCAGCCCGAGATCGCGCACCTTGATGAACAGCGGCAACACCGCGGTCGCCGCCGGAAACAGCAGGCCGAGCGTCAGATAGCTCAACAGCATCGAGCTGCCGTAGAATCGGACATGAGCAAAGGTGAAGGCCGCCATCGACGCGACGATGAGAGTCAGGACCACCGTCAGCGTGGAGATGATCAGCGAGTTGCGCAGCAGCTGCCAGTAGCGCCCGGAGAACAGGATGTCGGCATAATTCTGCCACTCCCAGCGCTGCGGCAGGCCAAACGGATTGACGCGCAGTTCCCCGAGCGACTTGAAGCCGCCCAGCAGCGTCGCGAGCAGCGGCACCAGCACGAAGATGGCGACGATCGCGAGGAACACCGCCTTGAACAGCACGGCGGGATCGAACGGCGCTTGGCTCGTCTCGGCACTATTCATCGCGCATGAACCATCGCTTGTAGGTGAAGGCAAATGTCACACAGATCACGAACAGGATGACACCGATGGCGCTGCCATAGCCGACCCGCATGCGGGAGATGCCGTTGTTGTAGAGGAAGCTCACCATCGTGTTCGAGGAGTCGGCGGGGCCACCGCGGGTCAGCGGCATCACGAGATCGAACAGCTGCAGCGAGCCGACGATGGCGAAGAACACCGACAGCCGGATCGTCGGATAGAGCAAGGGGATGACGACATGGCGCAGGCTCTGCGTCCGGGTGGCTCCGTCGATCCGTGCCGCCTCGATCAGGCTCTTGTCGATGCTTTGCAGCGCCGCGATGAACAGCATCATGTGGAAGCCGAAATACTTCCAGACGATCACGATCAGCACCGCCAGCATCGCCGTGTCGGTCGAGGCCAGCAGATGCGGCGGCTCGGCGCCGAAGCTGCGCCAGATCGACGCGACCAGGCCGTAATCGCCGTCATAGACGAAGCTGAAGATCAGCCCGGTCGCGATCTCGGCGAGGATATAGGGCATGAAGAACAGCATGCGCAGCGCGACCGCGCCGCGAAACCGCTCCGCGAGCATCAGGGCCAGTGTCAACGCCAGCGGCAGCTGGACGCAGAGCGAGACCGCAATGATCAGGCCGTTGTTGCGCAGCGCGAGCCAGAAGGCGCGCGTCTCCAGCACGAAGCGGTAGTTGTCGAAGCCGATCCAATGGGTCGGCCGTCCGAATCCGTTCCAGTTGAAGCCGGAGTACCAGGCGGCCTCGCCGATCGGCAGCACCACGAACAGCGTGAACAGCAGCAGCGCCGGCGGCAGGAACAGGACCAGGACGGTGAAGCGGCCGTCCCAGCTCGGGCCGCGCACCGCGCGCGCGGAGAGCGATGCCGGCGACACCATCGCCGGCGAGCCCGCGATCGGCCGCGCCACGTCAGTTGCCCTGCTTCCGCGCCGCCTCGATCGCCTGGGCGGCGTCCTGCGGGGTCATGCTGCCGCCGGCAATCTCCGCGGAGACGTCATTGACGACACGGCCGACGGAGGGACCCAGGCTCTGGTCATAGAAGTTCTGGTGATAGTTCGATTTTGCCAGATTGGACGCGATCAGCTTCATGAAGGAATTGTTGAGGCCGGCGTCGGCGCCCTGCACCACCGGGATGATGAAATTCCCTGCCGCCAGCCGGGTCTGGACGTCCTTGGAGATGAAGTACTTCAGGAAATCGACCGCTTCCTTGGGCGAGCCCTTGGTGACCAGCCAGCCGGTGATGCCGCCGAGCGTATCCGTCGGCGCGCCCTTGCCGCCTTGCACGACCGGAAAATCGAACCAGCAGATCTTGTCTTCGCTGAGGCCCACCTTGTCGGCGGCGAGCGCCCGCTGCAGGTTGTAGACGGAGCTGATCGCGAGCGTCATGGCCGCCTTGCCGTCGCCGAAATAGCCGACGGCCTGCGGATTCTTGAAGCCAAGAAAGCCGTTCTGGAACGGCTGGAGATCGACGAGCTGCTTGAACAGCTCGCCGGACTTGACGAAGGTGTCGCCAGCAAAGCCGCCATTCTCGCCGCGCAACGCCGCGTCGAATGCCGGCTTGCCGCCGATGCGCACCGCCAGATGCGTCCAGTAGAAATGCAGCGGCCATTTGTCGGCGCCGCCGACGACGATCGGGGTCACGCCCGCGGCCTTCAACGCCTTCACGGCCGCCAGCAGATCATCCCAGCTCTTGATGGCAGCCGGATCGACCTTCGCCTTGGCCATCAGCTCCTTGTTGCAGACGAAGCCGACCTGCGACAGCGAGATCGGCAGGCCGTAGACATGGCCGTTGTCGGTGAAGGCCGCGAGCGCTGCCGGCGTCACGCTGTCGCTGTAACCCTTCACCTGGTCGGTGATGTCCTCGAGGACGCCGGCCTCGATCTGCGCCTTCAGCACGCCGCCGGCCCAGCTGTAGATGATGTTCGGCCGGTCCTTGGATTGCAGGATGGTCGGCAGCTTGGCCTTGTAGGCCTCGTTCTCGAGGAACTGCATCTCGATCTTGGTGCCGGGATGCGACGCCTCGTAGGCGCGGGCCACCTCCTCCCAGATCTTCACCTGGGTCGGATTGACCTCGATATGCAGCCATTTCACCGTGGTGTCGGCGCTTGCGGCGGTCGCACCAAGCAGGCATGCGGCAGCGGCGAGTCCCAGCTTCGCGAGCAGTCCCATCGGAATCCTCCCAACCGTCTTCTTTGTTGCGGTAATCCTGTCCTCATTTTCTGAGGTGCGCAACTGAAATTCTGACAGTGAGAACCTCAAGGATGAGGTGTTCGCGTTTGCGATACGTATTGCAGGCGGGAGAGACGGCTAGCTGAGCTGGGAAGGCGGGGACCGACCGGCGCGAGCTGGCGCCGGCTGCGCAAGAGAATATGCCGTGGACCGTATGACGCTCAGGTGCACCGTGCCTTGAAATCGGCGGCGACGAGTTTTGCCATCACGTCGTTGAGGTGGGCCTGGTCGCGCGTCTCGATCACCAGCTCCAGCAGGGTCGCCTTCGCCGGCAGGTCCGAGAAGGTGCGCTGGTGCGAGACCTCGATGATGTTGGCGCCCGCATCCGCAAGCAGGGTGGAGACGGCCGCGAGCTGTCCCGGGCGGTCGACGATGTCGATCGACAACTGCGTCAGCCGCCCCTCACGCGCCAGCTCGCGGGTCAGGACCGAGGCGATCAACCGGGTATCGATGTTGCCGCCGCTCAGCACCAGGCCGACATTGCGTCCGGCAAACTGCGCAGGATGCGCGAGCACGGCGGCGAGACCGACGGCGCCGGCGCCTTCGACCACTGTCTTCTCGATCGAGATCAAGGTCGCCAGCGCACGCTCGATCTGCGGCTCGGTGACCAGCAATATGTCATCGACGAGCTGTCGGATGATCTCGGTCGTGATCCGGCCCGGCGACTTCACCGCGATGCCCTCGGCCAGCGTATCACCGCGCATCGGCAGCTGGCTGTTGCGGACGGCGTTGTACATGGAGGGATAGAGTTCGGCCTGCACGCCGACGATGCGCAGGCCCGGCTTGATGGCGCGCGCCACGACCGCCATGCCGGAGATCAGCCCGCCGCCCCCGATCGGCACCACGAGCGTATCGAGCTCGGGGACCACCGCGAGCATCTCCAGCGCCACCGTGCCCTGCCCGGCGATGATCAGCGGATCGTCGTACGGGTGAATCATGGTCATGCCCTTGGCCGCACCGTGCTCCCTGGCAAATGCCCCCGCCTCTTCCAGGGTGGCGCCGGAAATCACGACCTCGGCGCCGTGCCGCTTGGTGTTCTCCACCTTCACCATCGGCGTGCCCACCGGCATCACGATGGTCGCGGGAATGCCGAGACGCCGCGCATTGTAGGCGACGCCCTGCGCGTGGTTGCCGGCCGACATCGCGATCACGCCGCGTTCGCGCTGCCCGGCGGACAGCGCATTCAGCCGGTTCAGCGCGCCGCGCTCCTTGAACGAGGAGGTGAACTGCAGGTTCTCGAATTTGAGCCAGACGTTGCAGCCGCAGATCTCGCCGAGCGTCCTGCTCTGGTTGCAGGCCGTCGCGAGCACGGCGCCGCCGATGGTTTCCGCGGCGGCGCGCACGTCGTTGACGGTGACGGGCAGCGCGTTCAAATCGGTGGCGGTCATGGGTCTGCCCATTCCTCAGCGTGCGTCATTGCACAGCGCGGCCGGCGGAACGCAGGCCGTCGCATGATGTTGCCGATCGTGCCCGGCGCTTCCGCGACCGGATGATCCAGATCGATCTCAGCTCACGAGATCGGGCAGTCCGAGCATCAGCCGCATGTTCTGCACGGCCGCGCCCGATGCGCCCTTGCCGAGATTGTCGAGCCGCGCCACCAGCACCGCCTGATGATGCTTGTCGCTGGCGAAGACGTAGAGCTCGAGCTCGTTGGTCTCGTTCAGCGCCTCCGGCTCGAGCCGGCCGCTCTTGGCCGCCGCGCCGTCGAGCGGCATCACCGAGACGTATTGGCTGCCGGCATAGTGCTTCGCCAGGGCCGCCTGCAGGTCCGAGCCCGACGGCCTGCCCGGCAGGGTGTCGAGCTGCAGCGGCACGGAGACCAGCATGCCCTGCCGGTAGTTGCCGACCGAGGGAATGAAGATCGGCCGCCGGGTCAGCCGCGAATAGAGCTGCAATTCGGGCAGATGCTTGTGCTCGAGGCCGAGGCCGTACAGCTCGAAGTTCGGCGCGGTGCCGTTCTCGAAGGCCGCGATCATGGTCTTGCCGCCGCCGGAATAGCCGCTGACGGCATTCACCGTCACCGGATAGTCCTGCGGCAGCAGGCCGGCATCGACCAATGGCCGCAACAGCGCGATGCCACCGGTGGGATAGCAGCCGGGGTTGGAGACCTTGCGTGCATTGCGGATCTTGTCGGCCTGATCGGCGGCGAGCTCGGGAAAGCCATAGGCCCAGTCCGGCGCGACGCGATAGGCGGTCGACGCGTCCAGCACCTTCGGCGCAGAGCTGCCCATGCCGTCGATCAGCGCCACCGTCTCCTTGGCGGCGTCATCGGGCAGGCAAAGGATGACGAGATCGACCTCGGCCATCAGCGCCCGCTTGGCTGCCGGATCCTTGCGCTTGTCCTCGGCGATCGTCTTCACGACGATATCCGGCTGGTGCCGGAGCCGCTCGGCGATTCCCAGGCCGGTCGTGCCCGAGCCGCCGTCGACGAACACGGCGCGTGTCGCAGTCCCGGAGGTGATGTGAGCTTTCGGCAAATTGCTGTCGATCACGGTCATGGCACGCTCCTTAGGTCTGGGTTTCGCCGGCAAAGGCCTGGGGCCGCGCCTGCCGCATGAGAGACGATATCTGTTGCGAGCCGATGTCGGGCCGCTCGCCGAGCCGGGTCGCGACCGCCGCATAATCGGCTTCCGACTTATGCTGGTTGAGCTTGAAGCTGCCCTCGACCTCGTCGATCGTCATCACGATGCCGACGATCGCCTTGCGCATCGCCTCGAGCCGGCCAGCGCTCATCTTGCCCGAGGTCCACGGCGCCTTCGGCAACAGCCATTGCTCGAACTTGGCGCTGACCGCATCCACCTGCTCTGCAAGCTCCGCCTCCGACAGGATGCGCGCCGGGCCGGTCAGATGCACCGCCTGATAAAGCCAGGTCGGCACCTGATCGGGCGAGACGTACCAGTCGGCCGACACATAGGCATCGGCGCCGTTGACGGCGAGCAGCCACCGCGTCGCGCCGTCGGCGAGCTTCGCCAGCGGATTGCCGCGGGCGACGTGGAAGAACGCCTGCGGCGTGCCGTCGTTCAGCGCCCCCAGGTGAAACGGCACGGAGGACGCAATCGGCCTAGTGCCGTCCCACGCGCAGACCGTGCCGAAGCCGCGCGCCTCCGCAAAGCCGAGGCTCGCGGCGCGATCGGGCTTGAAGGGCGGTGGCGTGTACATCGGAAAACTCCTGCTGGACGAAGGAGCCGCCTGATCGATCGCGCTGCAAGGAGAAAGTTTGCCGCGGGACGGATCCGGCGGCAGGGGCTGTGATCTAGACGCAGATCATCGCCCGTACCGCGGAGGTACGACGGCGCATTTCGGCGATCATGTTGGTCGCTGCGTTGATCATGGGGGCAGGCCTATAGGGCCGCAGGGTTCCTGCGTCAAGCTCGCACGTCGGCCCGGCCCGTTCGGGGCTGGCGTCAGACCGCATGCCACAGCCATTCCATGGTGCGCCCGATGATGTCGCCGAACAACAGCAGCACCGCCGACCACACCAGCGCCGACACGAAGTTGGCGATCTGGAACACCATGTAGGGCATCTCGAAAATGCCCGCCGCCAGCGGCACCGACGCGCGCAACGGGCCGAAGAACCGGCCGATGAAGATGCTCGGCACGCCCCAATCGCGCACGAAGGCCTCGCCGCGCGGCAGCAGCTCCGGGTATCGCGACAGCGGCCACATCTGGGCGACGCGGTCCTTGTAGCGGTAGCCGAACCAGTAGGAGACCCAGTCGCCGAGCGCGGCGCCGATTCCACCGGCCAGCCATATCGGCCAGAAGCTGATCCCGGTGGCGCCGATCAGGGCGCCGATCGCGACCAGGGCGCCCCAGGCGGGAATCAGGAGCGAGACGAAGGCCAGGGACTCGCCAAAGGCAAGCAGCAGGACGATCGGAGCAGCCCAGGCCTGATGGTCGCGCACGAAGTCGGCAACCGCGCGGCCAAAATCTTCCATCTGCTCGACGCCTTTCTGCTCCGCGGCGCTTAAGTGCTTGAAGGCCTTCGCGGTTCCATGGCGCAGACTGGTACGCCACCGAACCCGCCCACTTCAAGTCACAACAACCGGCTGAACCGCGTGAACAGCGGCGATCCGGCGATCGGAACCGGCCAAAACGTGGCGGGCTGGTGAACGTCGTTGTTTCCCGGGGTCATTGTTTTATGCCGGTCCATGGCATAGTCAGGCCCAACGATTCGTTCCCTCTTGCGCACACGCAACATCCAATTCCATGGGTAAACCGTTGAAATCAGCTGCAAAAGCCAAGGCCAAGGGCGTCACGGACCCGTTGGCGGCGTTCGCCGCCAAGGGCAAGGCTCCGGCCAAGCCAGCCGCCCGCGCAGGCAGCGCCGAGGGCGATTACACCGCCCGTGACATCGAGGTCCTCGAGGGCCTGGAGCCGGTGCGGCGCCGCCCCGGCATGTATATCGGCGGCACCGACGAAAAGGCGCTGCACCACCTGTTCGCCGAGGTCATCGACAACTCGATGGACGAGGCGCTGGCGGGACACGCCACCTTCATCGAGGTCGAGCTCGATGCCGAAGGCTTCCTCACCGTGACCGACAACGGCCGCGGCATTCCGATCGATCCACATCCGAAGTTTCCCAAGAAGTCGGCGCTTGAGATCATCATGTGCACCCTGCACGCGGGCGGCAAGTTCGACTCCAAGGTCTACGAGACCTCGGGCGGTCTGCACGGCGTCGGCATCTCCGTGGTGAACGCGCTGTCGACCCGGCTCGAGGTCGAGGTCGCACGCAACCAGAAGCTCTACCGCATGATCTTCGAGCGCGGCCACCCGAAGGGCAAGCTCGAGGAGGTCGGCAAGGTCGCCAACCGGCGCGGCACACGGGTACGTTTCCAACCCGACCCGACCATCTTCGGCGCCAAGGCGACGTTCAAGCCGCAGCGCCTGTTCAAGATGGCGCGCTCGAAAGCCTATCTGTTCGGCGGCGTCGAGATCCGCTGGAAATGCGATCCGTCGCTGCTGAAGGGCATCGAGGACGTCCAGCCCGAGGCGACGTTCCACTTCCCCGGCGGCCTGAAGGACTATCTGGCCGCAGCGATCCATGCCGACACGCTGGTCCATCCGGATATCTTCGCCGGCAAGTCGGGCCGCACCGGCGGCCATGGCGGCTGCGAATGGGCGGTCGCCTGGACCGCTGATGCCGACGGCTTCCTGTCGTCCTACTGCAACACGATTCCGACGCCCGACGGCGGCACGCACGAATCCGGCATCCGCAGCGCGCTGCTGCGCGGCCTGAAGGACCACGCCGAGCGCGTCGGCCAAGGCAAGCGCTCGGCCAACATCACCTCCGAGGACATCATGGCGGGCGCCGCCATCATGCTCTCGGTGTTCGTGCGCGAGCCCGAATTCCAGGGCCAGACCAAGGATCGCCTCGCGACCGCCGAGGCCCAGCGCATCGTCGAGCAAGCCGTCAAGGATCCGTTCGATCACTGGCTGTCGGGCAATCCGGTGCAGGCCAACCGGCTGCTCGATTTCGTCATCGAGCGCGCCGAGGAGCGCATCCGCCGCCGCCAGGAGAAGGAGACGGCGCGCAAGACCGCGACCAAGAAGTTGCGCCTGCCGGGCAAGCTTGCCGACTGCACCGACGCCGGCACCGAGGGCTCCGAGCTGTTCATCGTCGAGGGCGACTCGGCCGGCGGCAGCGCCAAGCAGGCGCGCGACCGCAAGAAGCAGGCGGTGCTGCCGCTGCGCGGCAAGATCCTCAACGTGGCCTCCGCCGGCAAGGACAAGCTGACGGCGAATGCCCAGCTCGCCGACCTCGTGATGGCGATCGGCGCCGGCACGGGCACGTCGTATCGCGAAGAGGATCTGCGCTACCAGCGCATCATCATCATGACCGATGCCGACGTGGACGGCGCCCACATCGCCTCGCTGCTGATCACGTTCTTCTACAGGCAGATGAGACCGCTGATCGACGAGGGCCACCTCTACCTCGCCGTGCCGCCGCTCTACCGGCTGACCCATGGCAGCAAGACGTTCTACGCGCGCGACGATGCCCACCGGGACGAGCTCCTCAAGCGCGAGTTCAACGCCAACGCCAAGGTCGAGATCGGCCGCTTCAAAGGTCTCGGCGAGATGATGCCGGCCCAGCTCAAGGAAACCACCATGGATCCGGCCAAGCGCACCCTGCTGCGCGTGGTTCTGCTGGCCGAGGATCGCGACGGCACCGCCGACTCGGTCGAGCGGCTGATGGGGACCAAGGCAGAGGCCCGCTTCGCCTTCATTTCGGAAAAGGCCGAATTCGCCAGCGACGAGCTGCTCGACGTCTAGCTTTTGACCCGATTTCACGCCTCCATTGCAGGTTCCATTCGCTCGCGCGAGCCTGCAATCACCTAGTTTGATCAGAGACTTACGGGGGCCGCGCGCATCCCGCAGCGCACTTTCCCCTCCGGTGTGCTCAACCTGCAACAGCTTTTGGGCACCAATCGGCTATAGTTCGGGCACATCTGGCGAGGGAATCGCCGCCGCAACCCGGCACCTGCGACACGACGATCTTGGGGAATTGAATATGAAAAAGCTTTTGCTTGCTGCCACTGCGCTGGTTGCGATCACGGGTGCCGCCTCGGCTGCTGATCTGGCGGCTCGCCCCTATGTGAAGGCTCCGATGATGCCGGTGGCGCCGAGCTGGACCGGTTTCTACATCTTCGGTGGCGCTGGCGGCGGCCTCTGGGATGCCGATTCGCACACCAACTTCAACGGCGTGCCGGTGACGATTGATCAGCGCGTCGGCGGCGACGGCTTCCTCGGCACGGTCGGCGCGGGCTATGACTGGCAGGTCAACCCGACCTGGGTTTTCGGCCTGTTCGCTGACGGCCAGTTCGGCAGCCTGCGCGGCACCCTGCAGGATCAGTTCGCTGCCCTGACCGGCCGCATCAAGATGGAAACCGCCTGGGCCGCGGGCGCCCGCGTCGGCTACTTGGTTGCGCCGAACGTGCTGTCCTACGTCAACGCCGGCTACTCCGGTTCGCACTGGTCGGGCACTGGCCTGACCACCCTCACGGGCGCAGCGTCCGGCTTCCACACCGACTCGTTCAACCGCAACGGCTGGTTCGTCGGTGGCGGCGTCGAGAACAACCTGAACATCTTCGGTATCTCGGCGCCGGGCTGGTTCATGAAGACCGAATATCGCGCCGCCTACTACGACCGCAAGGACATCGCGGTCCGTACCGACGTCGGCAACCTCGCGACGACCGACTCGGTCAGCTTCAAGCCGTGGGTGCAGACCATCAGCACCTCGCTGGTTTACCGCTTCAACTGGACCGGCCCGGCCGTCAAGTACTGAGCGGACCGCACGCGGTCTTTCGATTTTTCTGCGAAAAGCCCCGGTTGATCCGGGGCTTTTTGTTTTTGCCTCCGATATTGGCGGCTGGAGCCGCTGGTCATCTGCCGCAGCGGCCGCTAGCCTCCTCCTCATAAAACATCACAAAAAAGACGGCAGCAGCGTCTCCGATGCTGTGACGCGGTCGATGAGGGAGGAAGTGGCCATGCGGAGATTCCTGATGATCGGCGGCCTGCTTCTGCTCGCCGTCGGCCTGCTCTGGGTCGGCCAGGGCACCGGGGTGGTGGCATGGCCGCGGACGAGCTTCATGATCAACCAGCTGCAATGGGCCGGCTACGGCGTCGGCATGGGTGCACTCGGCCTGGTGATGATCTGGCAGGGCACCTGCTGACGTCTGACAACAACATGGAGACACGACATGGCGGGCCGCTTCGACCTGAGTGGCAAGGTTGCGATCGTGACAGGAGGCAACGGCGGAATCGGCCTGGGGATGGCGCGCGGGCTTGCCGATGCCGGCGCCGACATTGCCGTGGTCGGCCGCAACGAAGCCAAGTCACAGGCGGCGGTGGCTGATCTCGCCGGTCGCGGCGGCCGTGCCATCGCCGTCACAGCCGACGTCAGCGACAAGGACGACGTCGCCGCCATGGTCGCGCGCGTGGCCAGCGAGCTCGGTCGTATCGACATCCTCATCAACAATGCCGGCATGAGCATTCGCAAGCCGCCGCACGTGCTCGAGCTGGAGGAGTGGCAGCAGGTGATCGACACCAATCTCACCAGCGCGTTCCTGTGCTCGAAGGCCGCCTACCCGGCCCTCAAGGCGAGCGGCGGCGGCAAAATCATCAACATCGGCTCGATGCTGTCGATCTTCGGCGCCAGCTTCGCGCCGGCCTACGCGGCCAGCAAAGGCGGCATCGTGCAGTACACGCGCGCCTGTGCCTGCGCCTGGGCGCCCGACAACATCCAGGTCAACGCGATTCTGCCCGGCTGGATCGACACCGACCTGACGCGCGCGGCGCGTAGCCAGATCGACGGCCTGCACGACCGCGTGCTGGCGCGCACGCCCGCGGCACGGTGGGGCGACATCGACGACTTCGCCGGCATCGCGACGTTCCTGAGCTCGCCGGCCTCCGACTTCGTCACCGGTACCGCGATTCCCGTCGATGGTGGCTATTCGATCATGGCGTAGCCGACGCCTCAGCGTCGAAAGCTCTTGATCTCGGAGACGCTGCCGTCGCGATAGGTCAACTCCACCGAGACGAACTTCGTCGCCAGCGGCAGCTTCAAATAGGGCGTGGCGTTGGAGGGAATCGCAATGGGATCGCGCATGTCGCAGCCGGGCATGTTGAGGACCTTGTCCGGCACCGCCGTGTCGATGCCGATGCGGACCTCGCGGATGGCGCAGCGATACGACATCAGGTGCGTGTAGTAGACCAGGAGGCCGTTGAACTCGCGGAACGACAGCCAGCTCGTCGCGGTCATGTCGAGGATCTTGCGCTGGTCGTGCACCAGCGCGGCCTCCGGCTCGAAGCGGATCGGGAACGGTCCCTGCATCTCGCCGGATGCATCGACATAGCGGACCTGGATGGTGCCCGCGGGCGCATCCGCCGGCAGCTGGATCGAGGGATTGGGCATGCGCTTGCGCGTGCGCGGATCGAGCACGTCCATGAAGCCGGTCTCGCGAAACTCCCCCGCCTCGCCCATGCGCCAGGAAATGCCGAGCGTCGGATCGGCGATCGAGAACGTGACGGTCCAGCCGCCATTGTGGCGCGAGAACATCGCGATCGGTGCGTTCAGGCTCTCGTTCGCCGGCGGAATGCGCGGCGCGGAGACGGGAGGCAGCGCCGCAAGCTTCTGCTGCGGCTCGGCCGGCTTGTCGGCCGCAGCCGGCCCCTTCGCCATGCCGTTGAGAAAGACATCGTCGACCATCTGGTCGAAATAGACCGGGATCTGCTTGTGCCGCACGGTCTCGGCGAGTTCGCTGACCACGCGGCGGGTGCGCTGCGCGACCTGCACCAGATTGACGCCGGGCTGCGTCAGCTCCTTGGCGAAGGTGCGCGTGAACACCGAGTTCGGATTGGCGTCATCGTTGGAGAGACGGTCGAGCGCGGTCTGGCGTGGGCCGGCCGAGAACACCGAGAATACGCCTTCGGGCAACTGCGTCATCGGCGCCAGGCCGCCCCCGCCCGCCACCGCGCGCGTGCCCGAGCGCTCGAACGGATTGTTGCGGCAGGCATCGAACACCAGGATCGAGGTGCGCGCCTTCTTGTTCTGCAGCCGCTCGATGACGCGGTCCGCGAGGATCGAGGCGTCGCGCACCAGCTCTTCCTGGCCTTCGGTGGCCGCGGGCACGTCGGTCGGCAACAGGAAGTTCTGGCCCGCGATCTCGAAGCCATGACCGGCATAGAAGAAGAACGCGGTGTCGCCCGGCTCGACGGCGTTGTCGAACGCCAGCAGCGTCTGGCTGAACTGCTGGCGATTGAGATTCTCCGCGACCATGACGTTGAAGCCGAGCTGCTTCAGCGTGTCGCCCATCGTCCGCGCGTCGTTGACGGCCTTCTGCAGCTTCGGCACGAACCGGTAGTCGTTATTGCCGATCACGAGCGCGACGCGCTTCTCGGCATGCGCGGCCGGCGCCAGAACCACCGCCAGCATCGCCAGCCCGCACGCCAGCCACATCCGCATCGATCTCATCGTCCGTCCCTGCACTCATCGCGTGGGCTGCCGCCCTCGGATAGTCGACGGCACGCCGCCACCGGTTCATCCCCGGGGCACACGCGGCTGCTCCCCCTGCCGAACACACGCCGCAATTCCGTCGACAATTCGACCGGAGCGCTTTCCGCGACCGGCCGCCAGTGCTTCGGAGCACCCGAATGCGACAGCTCGACGACAGGTTGCCTGCAAATAATGCAAAAACATTAAGCTTTTTCGGTACTTCGCCCCCCTCTTCCATTGACTTTGCAGGATTCGCCCCTATCTTCCGCAGCAGCGCGGCCGGATCGCATCCGATTCCTGAGAAATTGACCGCGGGCCGGCGCTAGTCAGAAAACCCCCAGCTTCCTTAGAGCATGCCGTTTCGGGGTTGAGCGCGACCACAGCCTT
Organism: Bradyrhizobium sp. SZCCHNRI1009; assembly: GCF_032487575.1. NCBI lineage: Bacteria > Pseudomonadati > Pseudomonadota > Alphaproteobacteria > Hyphomicrobiales > Nitrobacteraceae > Bradyrhizobium > Bradyrhizobium sp. SZCCHNRI1009. The sequence goes on from NZ_JAUEUL010000003.1 coordinate 451,109, forward strand.
TTACCCTCGATTCCTAACGGCGGCGTCGAATAGAGGCCCCGTCGCCTATCGGCGCGTGACATAGAGGCTCGATGTCTTTTTCCAATCTCGGCTTGTCCGACAAGGTGTTGGCTGCAGTTGCGGCCACCGGCTACACCAACCCGACCCCCATTCAGGAACAGGCGATTCCTCATGTGCTGGCGCGCCGCGACGTGCTCGGCATCGCCCAGACCGGTACCGGCAAGACCGCCGCTTTCGTCCTGCCGATGCTCACGATCCTCGAAAAGGGCCGCGCCCGCGCGCGAATGCCACGCACCCTGATCCTGGAGCCGACCCGCGAGCTGGCGGCCCAGGTCAAAGAGAACTTCGATCGCTACGGCGCCGGACAGAAGCTCAATGTCGCCCTGCTGATCGGCGGCGTCTCCTTCGGCGACCAGGACGCCAAGCTGACCCGCGGGGTCGACGTGCTGATCGCCACGCCGGGCCGACTGCTCGATCATACCGAGCGCGGCGGCCTTCTCCTCACTGGCGTCGAGTTGCTGGTCATCGACGAAGCCGACCGCATGCTCGACATGGGCTTCATTCCCGACATCGAACGCATCTGCAAGCTCGTTCCCTTCACCCGCCAGACCCTGTTCTTCACCGCGACCATGCCGCCGGAAATCCGGCGCATCACCGAAGCCTTCCTGCACAATCCGCAGAAGGTCGAGGTCTCCAAGCCGGCGACGACAGCCGTCACGGTGACCCAGTTGCAGGTGCCCTCGGGACGCGAGGCGCATCAGAAGCGCGAGGTGCTGCGCAGGCTGTTGCGGGACGCCAAGGATCTCAACAACGCGATCATCTTCTGCAACCGCAAGCGCGACGTCGCCATCGTTCACAAGTCGCTGCAGAAGCATGGCTTCAGCGTCGGCGCACTGCACGGCGACATGGACCAGTCGGCCCGCACCGCCGCGCTCGATCAATTCCGCAAGGGCGAACTGCCATTGCTCGTCGCCTCCGACGTCGCCGCACGCGGCCTCGACATTCCCGAAGTCAGCCACGTCTTCAATTTCGACGTGCCGCATCATTCGGACGACTACGTTCACCGCATCGGCCGTACCGGCCGCGCCGGACGGACCGGCACTGCAATCTCGATCGTGGCTCCGGCCGACCAGAAGTCGATGGTCGCGATCGAGAAGCTGATCGGACAAGGCATTCCCACCATCGAAGGCGACTACGAGGTGCAGGAATCCTCGGGCGACGAGGACAGCCGTGAGCGGCGTCCGCGCGACGCCGCGCGTCGCGGCAGCCGCGGCAAGGCGCGGGAGCGCGATGCGGGATCGCGTGATCGTGATGCAGCTCCGCGCGAGCGCGATCGTGAGCCGCGGCCAGCAGCGCCGCGCGCCGCCCAGGCAGCTTCTCCCCGGCCTGCTGCGCCGAGCGCCCGCAAGGAACAACCGCGTAACGAACAGCCTCGCAATGAAGCGCGGCGGCCGCGGCGCGACCACGACAACGAGCCTGCCGATCATTCACATCTGCCGGCGTTCCTGCTTCGCCCGGTGCGGGCCCCGCTTCCCTGAGCGAGTACAAGATTCCGGGCTGCGCGACATGCGGCCGCCCGGACTGTCGCGTCCGCGATGATCAGTTGCTGCATTCGTCGTACTTGACTGGAGTCGACATCGCCGAGCCCTCGGCGAATGCGCGCGTGCGCGAATAGTTCCAGCTCGCGTCAGCAAGCTCCCGCAGCATCCTATGCAGCTCATTGAACATATGCGGTGCCGGTCCCAGATGAACGGCTCGTGCGCACATCCGGGACTCTACGGCCGTATTTACCCCTGGTTCACAAACGTCCTTTAGCTTGGCCGGCATTGTTTATTTCATTGCTGTGACGACGACGGCGACGCGGGCGATTGGGGGAGAACCTGTGGTGGTCAATGCGCTTGACGAACACGAACGCACGATAGGCTTCGCCGAAGTCGCGCTCAGCCAGATCAGGACGCTTCGCCATTCGGCCAATCCGCGCAACTACGAGATCTGGTACGTCTACGCGACGGGCTACAACGCACCGCTGAACGAGATCATCAACGAGACGCTGTCGCGCAACGGCAGGCTGTCGCAGTCCGATCTGGATCAGCTCTACGACTCCTACCTCGCGCATCTCAAGACCTCGGATCGCATCGACAAGGTCGGCGCGCGCGTGGTCGGCGAGATCGACGACCTGATGAACATGCTCAGCGATGCCCTCGGCAGGACGGCGAGCTACGATGCGAGCCTCGCGGGCGCCGATCAACGGCTCGCATCGGCCACCAGCCGCGAGCAACTGGTCGACATCATCGAGGCGCTAGCCCATTCGACCAAGCAGATGCGCGAAACCAACCGCATCCTCGAAGAACGGCTGACGCTGTCGAAGGACGAGATCAGCGGGCTGCAACACAGCCTGGAGGTGATCCGGGCCGAGAGCCTGACCGATCCGCTCACAGGGCTCGGCAACCGCAAATATTTCGACCGGATGCTCGAGACGACGGTGCAGTCGGGGCTCGCGACCCAGCAGCCGCTGTCGCTGCTGATGTTCGACATCGACCATTTCAAGTCCTTCAACGACTCCTACGGACATCTCACCGGAGACCAGGTGCTGCGGCTCGTCGGGATGACCCTGAAGCATGCCATCAAGGGCCAGGACATCGCCGCGCGCTACGGCGGCGAGGAGTTCGCTGTCGTTCTGCCGAACACCACGCTGCAGCACGCACTGACAGTGGCCGATCACATCCGCCGCGCCGTCACGGCAAAGGAGCTGAAGAAGAAGTCGACCGGGGAGATCCTCGGACGTGTGACGATCTCGGTCGGCCTGTCCCTGCTGCGGGCCGGTGACGATACGGATACGCTGATCGAACGCGCCGACGCCTGCCTCTATGCCGCCAAGCGCAGCGGGCGCAACAAGGTGGTGTGCGAGAACGATCCCGAATATGCGGCAGCCACGCGCGGCCAGGTTGCCTGAGGGCCAGGTGGCCAGCCGAGCGTCGAGAGCATCAGCGCGTCCGCGATGATGCTGTGCGCGACGTCCGGCCCCGCACCGCCGTCGCGCTGCGAGCCTTGCGGCCGGCGGGCGCCGTTTCCGCGCCCTTGCCAACGCTCTTGGCAACGTTCTTGGCCACCTTCCCCGTCTTGACCGACTTGGTCTTTTTCGCTGCTGTCTTGGTCGCTCCGGACTTGCTCCGACCACGCGCCGGTACCGCCTCGCTGCGCGGCGCAGCCCGTTTCTTGCTGGTCCGCTTGCTCAAGGCGGCCCTCTGCGCCGCCGCAAACGCATCTCTCGCCCATGCCGCGAACTCATCGGTGTCGTCGAACAGATGCGCCGGCACCTGCCAATACGAGCGCACCGTCATGGTCCGCGCGCGCGTCTCGTAGGAGAACGGCTTGGATCCGGCCTCCTCGAACCTGGCAAAGCTGGCCTCATCGGCGCGCAGATAGAGACCGCTGCGCAGCGCGAGCGCAAAGTTGATGCCATCGGCAGAGATGCCGAAGCCGGAGAACATCCGCCGGATCGTGACCGGACCGAAGCCGGCGAACAGATCGGTCAGGAATTCGCGGTCCATCGCACCAGCTCCCGCCAACACCCAGTTGCTCGCCTGGAGTTTTCGGTCGGGAGGGTGGCGTGTGTCAATGTCCGGAACGCGACAGGGTCCGGTGCCGTCCCGGCGGAAAGCCGACGATCAGACCTCGGCCGGCTTGAGCTGAACCGACTCGCCGCAGCCGCAGGCGCTGATCTGGTTCGGGTTGTTGAACACGAACTGCGCCTGCATCTTGTCGGCCTGATAGTCCATCTCGGTCCCGAGCAGAAACAGCACGGCCTTGGGATCGACCAGGATCTTCACGCCCTTGTCCTCGACCACCTCGTCGGTCGGCCGGATATCGTGGGCATATTCGACCGTGTAGGACTGTCCGGCGCAGCCGCCGTTCTTGACCCCGACGCGCAATCCGATGATCTCGGATTCCGCGCGTGCGGTCAGTTCGCGGATGCGCGTGGCCGCGGCATCGGTCAGCCGCATGACCTGCGGACGGGGCCGCGGCTTCGGCTTGCTGGCGACTGGCGTGTTGGTCATATCGGTCATCTGGTCAATCCCGGCGTTCGATCAATCCCGACCGCCATTCAAACGTCGTGCCTCACCACATGTTGAGGACGAGGCGCGCCTCGTCGCTCATCCGGTCCGGCGTCCATTGCGGCTCCCAGACAATGCTCACATTCACCACGCCGACGCCCGGGACGCTGGCGATCGCGTTCTCCACCATGGTCGGCAACTCGCCGGCCGCCGGACAGTTCGGCGTCGTCAAGGTCATCATCACGTCGACGCTGCGGTCGTCCTTGATGTCGACCTTGTAGATCAGGCCGAGCTCATAGATGTCGGCCGGGATCTCCGGGTCGAACACCGTCTTCAGCGCCGCGATGATCTCGGTGGAAAGCCGCTCGGTCTCCTCCGGCGGCAGCGCCGAATGGGTTTCGACAGTCTGAGTTTTGACGTCGGCCGTGTCGGTCATGCAAACAATTCCCGCGCCTTGATCAATGCCTGTGCAAGCTGATCGACCTCTTCCCTCGTATTGTACATGCCAAACGAGGCCCTGCAGGTCGCCGTGACGTTGAATCTCTCCAAAAGCGGCATCACGCAGTGCGTGCCCGCACGCACCGCGACGCCCTGGCGGTCGATCACGGTGGCGATGTCATGCGCATGCGCGCCCTTCATCTCGAACGAGATGACCGGGCCCTTGCCTTTGGCGGTGCCGATCAGCCGCAGCGAATTGATCTCGCGCAGCCGATCCTGGGCATAGGTGAGCAGGTCGTGCTCGTGCGCGGCGATGCGCTCCTTGCCGACCGAGTTGACGTAGTCGATCGCGGCGCCCAGCCCGACCGCCTCGACGATCATCGGGGTGCCGGCCTCGAACTTGTGCGGCGGATCGCCATAGGTGACCCAGTCGCGCGCAACCTCGCGGATCATCTCGCCGCCGCCATTGTAGGGGCGCATGGCAACGAGGTGGTCGTACTTGGCGTAGAGCACGCCAATGCCGGTCGGCCCGTACAGCTTGTGGCCGGTGAAGACGTAGAAGTCGCAATCGATGTCCTGGACGTCGACGGCGAGATGCACGGCGGCCTGGCTGCCATCGACAAGTACGGGGATGCCGCGGGAGTGCGCGATCCGCACGACCTCCTTCACCGGCACCAGCGTGCCGAGCATGTTCGACATCTGGGTGATCGCGACCAGCTTGGTCTTCGATGTCAGCAGCTTCTCGAACTCGTCGATCAGGAAGTTGCCCTCATCGTCGACCGGAGCCCACTTGATCACGGCGCCCTGGCGCTCCCGCAAGAAGTGCCACGGCACGATGTTGGAATGGTGCTCCATGATCGAGAGCACGATCTCGTCGCCCTCGCCGATGTTCGGCCCGCCCCACGACGACGCGACCAGATTGATCGCCTCGGTCGCGTTGCGCGTGAAGATGATCTCCTCGCTGCGACGGGCATTGAGGAAGCGCGTGACCCGCTCCCGGCCGCCCTCATAGGCTTCGGTCGCCGCATTGGCGAGGTAATGCAGGCCGCGATGCACGTTGGCGTATTCGCTGGTATAGGCCTGCGTCATGCGGTCGAGCACCGCGCGCGGCTTCTGTGCCGAGGCGGCATTGTCGAGATAGACGAGCGTCTTGCCGTAGACCCGCAGCGCCAGCGCCGGAAAGTCCTCGCGGATGCGGGCGACGTCGTAGGATCCGTTGGAGACGGCGGGATGCGTGCTCATGCGCGCGCCTCCATCCAGTCCTGGGCGGCCGCGATGACCCGCTCGCGCAAGGAATCGTCCTCGATCGCCTCGATGGCTTCGCCGACGAAGGCCTGGATCAGCAGCGCCTGGGCCTGCTTCTCCGGCAGGCCGCGGGCCTGCAGATAGAACAACAGGCTGTCGTCGAGCGCGCCGGCGGTGGCGCCGTGGCCGCAGGAGACGTCGTCGGCGAAGATCTCGAGCTCCGGCTTGCTGTCGGCCTCGGCCTCGTCGGACAACAGCAGCGCCCGCGTCATCATCTTGCCGTCGGTCTGCTGCGCGTCGGGGCGGACGATGATGCGGCCCTGGAACACCGAATGGGCGCGATCGTCGAGCACCGCGCGAAAGTTCTCGCGGCTGGTGCAGCCGGGCACCGCGTGATCGACCACCAGCGTCAGGTCGCCATGCTGCTTGTCGCGCAGCAGGTTGACGCCGTTGATGATCAGCTCGCTGCCTTCGCCCTTGAGAGTGATGAAGCCCTGCAGACGACTGACGGCGCCGCCGGTCGTCATGTTGAAGAGATTGAGTTTCGACCGCGCACCGACCTCGTACTTGGCGGACGTGATGTTAACGGCATCCCTGGCATCGCGCATCAGGCGAATGGTGGACAGCGCAGCGTCGTCACCGACGGAGACGACCACGGCGTCATTGGCCTGATAGCCCGAGGCGCCATCGGCAGCGATCGCGCTTTCGATCAAGGTGGCCTGCGCGCCGTTCCCCACCGAAAGATGCGAGCGACTGGCACGCGATGCCTGCGATGCCGTCGCGATGTGAATGATCTGCAGCGGATGCGAGAGCTTTGCACCATCCGCCACGGAGATCAGGACTCCGTCGGTCGCGAGCGCACCGTTCAACAGGACCATCGCATCGTTGACGGTCGTCTCCAGCAGCCGCTCGCTGCCGGCGCTCTGCAGCGCCTCGCGCAGCGTGTGAACCTTGACACCATCTTCGGAGGCCGAGATGTCCGAGAGCTCCGCCACGAACACGCCGTCGACCAGCACCAGCTTCCGAGCACCGTCGACGGCAACAGAAGCCAGCACGGTTTTTGCCCGCGCCAGCGCCGCCGCGTCCGGCGCGCCTGCCAGCGGCAGCACCTCGCGCATCAGCGCACGCAGATCGGTGTACTTCCATTCCTCGATACGACGGTGCGGCAGGCCGGTGCGCTCGAAGGCCGAGAAGGCTTCGCGCCGGATATCGACCACCTTGCCGGTGCCGGGCAGACGGCCCAGAGCGGCAGAGAGCAAGCTGCTCGCCGCCGGACCGCTGTCGTTCTTGACCAAAGCTACGTTCATCACAGATCCATTCGCGAGCTCAGGCCGCGTCTTCGAACTGGGCGTAGCCGGACGCCTCCAGCTCGAGCGCGAGCTCCTTGCCGCCGCTCTTCACGACGCGCCCCTTCGACATCACATGAACGACGTCGGGGACGATGTAGTTCAGCAGCCGCTGATAGTGGGTGATCACGATCATCGAGCGATCGGCTGCGCGCAGCGCGTTGACGCCGTCGGCGGCGATGCGCAGCGCGTCGATGTCGAGGCCGGAATCCATCTCGTCGAGGATGCAGAGCGACGGCTGGAACAGCGCCATCTGCAGCACCTCGTTGCGCTTCTTCTCGCCGCCGGAAAAGCCGACATTGACGCCGCGCTTGAGCATGTCCTGCGGAATGCTGAGCGATTTCGAGATCTCGCGCACCTTCCTGAGGAAGTCCGGCGTCGAATATTCCTCCTCGCCGCGCGCCTTGCGCTGCGCGTTCAGCGCTGTCCGCAGGAAGGTCATGGTCGCGACGCCGGGGATCTCCACCGGGTACTGGAACGCCAGGAACACGCCCTTGGCGGCACGCTCGTCCGGTGCCATGGCGAGCAGATCCTCGCCCTTGAACAGGATCTCGCCGCCGGTCACCTCATAGCCCGGCTTGCCGGCGATGACGTGGGACAGCGTCGACTTGCCGGAGCCGTTCGGCCCCATGATCGCATGCACCTTGCCGGCGTCGATCGACAGCGTCAGGCCGTGGAGAATCTCGCGCTCCTCGACGCGGACCTGCAGGTTGTTGATTTCGAGTAGTGCCATGATCTGTTTCCGCTCAACGCTTGCCCTGGCGGCACCGATTCCATCGGGTCCAAGGACGTATGATATCGATATCAGCACGAGCGGGCCGCGCCGCGGCCCTGCTGCAATATGGCCTCAGCCGACCGAACCTTCGAGGCTGATCGAGATCAGCTTCTGCGCCTCGACTGCGAACTCCATCGGGAGCTGCTGCAGCACGTCCTTGACGAAGCCGTTGACGACCAGGCCAACCGCCTCCTCCTGCGAAAGACCGCGCTGGATGCAGTAGAACAGCACGTCTTCGGAGATCTTGGACGTGGTCGCCTCGTGCTCGAAGGTGGCCGAGGAGTTCTTGGCCTCGATATACGGCACGGTATGCGCACCGCATTTGTCGCCGATCAGCAGCGAATCGCAGGCAGTGAAGTTGCGCGCGCCAGTCGCCTTGCGATGCGCGGTGACCAGGCCACGATAGGTGTTCTGCGATTTGCCGGCAGCGATTCCCTTGGAGATGATGCGGCTCGACGTGTTCTTGCCGAGATGGATCATCTTGGTGCCCGAGTCGACCTGCTGGAAGCCGTTCGAGATCGCGATCGAATAGAACTCGCCGCGCGAATTGTCGCCGCGCAGGATGCAGCTCGGATACTTCCAGGTGATCGCAGATCCCGTCTCGACCTGGGTCCAGGAGATCTTGGAGTTGGCGCCGCGGCAGTCGCCACGCTTGGTGACGAAATTGTAGATGCCGCCCTTGCCTTCCGAATTGCCCGGATACCAGTTCTGCACCGTCGAGTACCTGATCTCGGCATCATCCAGCGCGACCAGCTCGACCACCGCCGCGTGCAGCTGGTTCTCGTCGCGCTGCGGCGCGGTGCAGCCCTCGAGATAGGACACGTAGGCGCCCTTGTCGGCGATGATCAGCGTGCGCTCGAACTGGCCGGTGTTGCGCTCGTTGATGCGGAAATAGGTCGACAGCTCCATCGGGCAGCGCACGCCCGGCGGGATATAGACGAACGAGCCGTCGGAGAAGACGGCCGAGTTCAAGGTCGCGTAGAAATTGTCGGAGGTCGGCACCACGCTGCCGAGATATTTCTGCACCAGCTCGGGATGCTCGCGGATCGCTTCCGAGATCGGCATGAAGATCACGCCCGCCTTCTTCAGCTCCTCCTTGAACGTCGTCGCCACCGACACCGAATCGAACACGGCGTCGACCGCGATTTTGCGGCTCTCGGGGCTGCCAGCGCCGGGCACCGGCTCGACGCCCTCGAGGATCGCGACCTCGCGGAGCGGAATGCCGAGCTTCTCGTAGGTCTTCAGAATCTCCGGGTCGATCTCGTCGATCGAGGAGAGCTGCTTCTTCGGCTTGGGCGCGGCGTAATAATACAGATCCTGGAAGTCGATCTTGGGGTAGTCGACGCGCGCCCAGGTCGGCTCCTGCATGGTCAGCCAGCGGCGATAGGCCTCCAGCCGCCATTCGAGCATCCAGGCGGGCTCGTTCTTCTTGCCCGAGATGAAGCGGATCGTGTCTTCGGAAAGCCCCTTGGGAGCCTTCTCGGATTCGATGAGTGTCTCGAACCCATAACGATATTGGTCGACGTCGATCCGCCTGACGCGGTCGACCGTCTCTTGTACGGCTGGCATTCCATCCTCCGCTCGCGGTTTCAAGGACCGCGGTGGACACGTTCTGGAACCGTCTTACGACGTTTCGCGGACGAAATCACGCCCTTAGAATCGCTCAAGCACGGTTTCGTCGCCACCTTTAAGTAGGGTCAATGACAGCTTTCGCCAAGCCTGCAGGCACCGGTCGACATCCGCCTCGGTCGTGGACCAGCCCAGACTGAGGCGCACCGCTCCCTGCGCCGCCGCGGAACCAACGCCCATGGCCTCCAGGACGTGCGACGGCTGGACCTTGCCAGACGAGCAGGCCGAGCCGGAAGACACCGCGATCCCTTCGAGATCGAACCCGATCACGGCCGTCTCGGCCTTGAGCCCCGGCGCCGTGAACAGCGTCGTATTCGGAAGCCGCGCCGCTTCGGAGGAAAATACCGTCACGCCGGCGGTCTGACGAAGGCCCGTTTCCAGCCGGTCGCGCAGCGCCGTGATCCGGGGCAGGTCGACCTCGAGCTCAGCCAGGGCAGCGCCGGCTGCGGCGCCAAATCCGGCAATTCCGGCCATGTTTTCGGTTCCAGCCCGGCGACCGCGCTCCTGGCCGCCACCGCGGAGAACCGGAATCGGCTCCTCCACGCCGGCGCCCAGAACCAGCGCGCCGACGCCCTTCGGTCCGCCGATCTTGTGCGCAGAGATGGTCACAAGGTCCGCGCCCATCTGTTTGATATCGAGGGGTATTTTCCCAAATGCCTGGACCGCGTCGACGTGCAGCAGGCCGCCCGCCTGGTGCACGATCTCAGCAACTTTCGAAACCGGTTGAAGCACCCCGGTCTCGTTGTTGGCGGCCATCACCGACACCAGCGCCGGCGGCCCGCCGGCCAGCAGGGCTTCCAGGCGGCCGGGATCGACCACGCCGGAGGCATCGACCGGGATCGTCTGCACCGCAGATGGCGCGAACCGGCCGCCGGCCAGCACCGAGGCATGCTCGACCGCCGACACCAGCAGCCGCTCGACCGGGCCGGCCGGCGCCCGCAGACCTGGGCTCAAAGCGAGCACATTGGCCTCGGTTCCGCCGGAGGTGAACACGACGCGGCGCGCAACGGTACCGAGCCCGCGGGCGATGACCTCGCGGGCCTCCTCCATCAGCCGCCGCGCCTTGCGGCCTTCGGCATGAACCGACGAGGGATTGCCGACCAGGTCCATGGCGGCGATCACCGCCGCGCGCGCTTGCGGTCGAAGCGGCGTCGTCGCGTTCCAGTCGAGATAGATCCTGTCGGCCATCGGTCCGTTCATATCAACTCGGGCCACGAACGACCATGGCTCGTCGGCACCATGATGATGCGCGACGGCCAGCGTGGTATCGTCGGGCGCGAGATTGAGATAGCGGGTCCGGTGCCATGAACAAGCTTGTCGGCTCGATGCTGCGTCCGAATGATCGGAGCTTCTACGCCATCATGGCCGGGCTCTCGCTCGGCATCGGCGTCGTCAACGCCCTCTCGGCCGCCCACGATGCCGTCAGGCGGGGAGCCGCCTATGATCTGGAAAAGCAGCTGCTGTGGGAGATGACGAGCATCATCGTCATCATCCTGCTGGCGCCGCTGCTGGTCGTCACCGTTCGATTGATCCGGCGGGGCCCGGCCGCCCCTGTCCGTCTCATCGCGCTCGCCGTTGCCGCCGTCATCGTCTTCTCCCTGCTCCACATCACCGGCATGGTGATGCTGCGCAAGCTGCTGATGTGGGGCGCTGGCGGCGCCTACGACTTCCAGTTCTCGCTCGCCACCATCGTGTACGAGTTCCGCAAGGACGTCATGACGGCGCTGCTCATCGGTGCCACGCTCTGGCTATATGACGGCTATCGCGCGAGCGCCCTCCAAGAGCCGACACGGCGATCCGAGCCTCCTGCCCCTGCCACGCTCTGGCTGCGCGACGGCGCGAGCCGCATCCGCGTCGCGCCGGCCGACATCCTGTGGGTCGCTGCGGCCGGCAACTACGTGGAATACGCCATGGCCGACGGCAGGCGACATCTGATCCGCGGCACCCTGTCGGCCGCCGAGGCCGAACTCGCCCGCTTCGCGCTGGTGCGCATCCATCGCGGCCGGCTCGTCAACATGACCAGGGTCACCGCGCTTTCGGTTCTGCCATCAGGCGAGTTCGACCTGACCTTCGACGGCGGCCAATCCGTCCAGGGCAGCCGCCGCTATCGCAGCGCGGTTGCGCCATGGGAGCAGACGGTGGTGGCGGCGCGCTGAAGCGGCCGCGGCAGCCGACGAAAACGCCTGTATTTTCATCGAATTGCAGGCGCATTCGGGGCACGCTCCGCGGCCGCCTCGGCCCGCAGCCGCTTCGATGGCACGCTCGGCATCCCTGCCGCCGCCGCCTTGCCGGGCGTTGAAAATCCTTGCTTTTTGCCCTGCGCTCCATGCTAGAAGGCCAACTTCCAGTCACGCCAGCGCCGCTCCGTCCAAGCGAACGGATGGCGCTCGGTCACCACTTTTCCTGCTGATGTCCCCTGCTGAACTCTTCGGCGAGGCGCCAGATGAAGCATGGACGAAGTCGGTCGACGCTCTGCCAAGGATTCTCTGATGCCTGAAGTCATCTTCAACGGTCCGGCCGGCCGCCTCGAAGGCCGTTACCATCCGGCGAAGCAGAAGAACGCGCCGATCGCGATGATCCTGCATCCGCATCCGCAGTTCCACGGCACGATGAACCATCAGATCGTGTACCAGTGCTACTACGCCTTCGCGCATCGCGGCTTCTCGGTACTGCGCTTCAATTTCCGCGGCGTCGGCCGCAGCCAAGGCTCGTTCGACCACGGCACCGGCGAGCTGTCCGATGCGGCCTCCGCGCTCGATTGGGCGCAGACCATCAACCCCGAGGCTCGCGCCTGCTGGGTCGCCGGCTTCTCGTTCGGCGCCTGGATCGGCATGCAGCTCCTGATGCGCCGCCCGGAGGTCGAGGGCTTCATCTCGATCGCGCCGCCCGCCAACCTCTACGACTTCTCGTTCCTGGCGCCCTGCCCGTCCTCCGGCCTGATCGTGCACGGCGAGCGCGATGCGGTGGTGCCGCCTAAGGACGTCAACACGCTGGTCGAGAAGCTGAAGACGCAGAAGGGCATCGTGATCGACCAGCAGGTCATCCCCGGTGCCAACCACTTCTTCGACGGCAAGCTCGAGCCGCTCATGGAGACGATCACGGCCTATCTGGACATGCGCCTCGCCAATGTGAGGTGAGGCCGGGCGATGTTCTGTAGGGTGGGCAAAGGCGAGTCCAACGCGCCGTGCCCACCGACTTCATGTGTGCATGCTGAGCCAATGGTGGGCACGCGATCAGATCAGCGCTTTGCACCGATCTGATCGCTTTGCCCACCCTACGCTCGCGTACTTTCTCAAGCAGCCTGCTTCAACAAATAAGCGTCGTGCCTCACAAGGAACGCGCGCAGCAGCGTCGGATAATCGGCGCCGACCGCCGTCCTCACACTCGGCCGCTGCGCCAACTGATCACGCCAGGCCCGAACCTTCGGCGTTGAAGCAAAGATGCCGAGATCGGCATAGCCATCGAACACATCGAAATAGCGGAAGACCGGCGCAAACACCGCGTCGACCAGGCTGAAACGCGCACCATTGAAATACGGCCCCTCGCCCAGCGCGTCCTCGACGCGCGCGAACTTCGCCGTCAGCGCCTCACGCTTGGCCGCGAAGACGGCGGCATCCTGCGTCGTCTCCAGGCCCCAGAGATCACCGAGGATCGCCGAGCCGAACTCCATCCAGGCGCGATGCTGCGCGCGGGCCAGCGCGTCCTCGGGATGCAGCCTCACAGCCGGCTGCGCGTCCTCGATGTACTCGCAGATCACGTTGCTCTCGAACACCGCCACTTCGCCCCGCGGCGCCGGCACCACCAGCACCGGCACCTTGCCGAGCGGCGAGAGCTTCATGAACCAGTCGGGCTTGTCGGCGAGATCGATGTCGATCCGCTCGAACGCGACACCCTTCTCGGTGAGCGCGATGACGGCGCGTTGCACATAGGGGCAGAGCTTGTGGCTGATCAGCTTCAGGGAGGGCGACATGACATCCTCGGCAGTTTGATGCAGATGCATCAAACTAGATGCACGCGCATGGAACTGTCAAGATCCATGCAATTGCATGGATCACGGACGCGCGATCACTCCGCCGGTCATCGGAAACGGCACCCCGGTGGTGGTGGGATAGCTCAGCGGCAGGCCCTTCATGCCGCGCACCGCCAGGAAGCCGAATGCCTGGGCCTCGATGGCGTCAGCCGACCAGCCCAGCGCATCGGCCGATTCGACGCTCGCCGGCGCGACGCGCTCCCGCAGCATCCGCATCATGGTATGGTTGCGGGCCCCGCCGCCGCACACGATCCAGCTCGCCGGCGGCTTCGGCAGCAGCGGAACGATGCGGGCGATCGCAGCCGCCGTGAACGCCGTCAGGGTGGCGGCCCCGTCCGCCGGCGTCACATCGCCGAGCTTCAGCGCGGCAAAATCGTTGCGGTCGAGCGATTTCGGCGGCGGCAGCGCGAAGAAGGGCATGTCGAGCGCGCTCGTGATCCAGGCCTCGTCCGGCCTGCCCTGCTCCGCCACGCGGCCATCCTGATCGAACGCCTGGCCGGTCGTGCGGTGCATGAAGTCGTCGAGCAGCGCATTGCCCGGACCGGTGTCGCAGGCGATCAGCACGTCGTCGCCATCGATATAGGTGATGTTGGAGACGCCGCCGATATTGACCACGGCGATCGGCCCGGGGCGTGACAGCGATTGCGCCAGGGCACGGTGATAGACCGGCACGAACGGCGCGCCCTGCCCGCCGAAATCGACGTCGGCGGCGCGGAAATCGTGCATCACCGGGATATGGACGGACTTGGCGAGCGCGACCGCGTCGCCGATCTGCACCGTCAGGCGGCGTTCCGGGCGGTGCAGCACGGTCTGCCCATGGAAGCCGATGATGTCGATGTCCTCGGGCTTGAGCCGGTGCTGCGCCAGGAACGCGGCGATCGCCTCGGCGTGCGCCACCGTCACGGCGCGCTCGGCATCGCGTACCCGCCCGGGACGCGCCTCGCGCCGCTCGATCTGCACCGCATCGGCGAGCGCCTCGCGCAGCAGGCTGCGCTCGGCGGCGCCATAGGCCCGGTAGCCCGTGGGGCCGAGCCTCTTGATCTGCCGCCCGTCGGTCTCGATCAGGGCCACGTCCACCCCGTCGAGCGAGGTGCCACTCATGAGGCCAAGTGCGGTCAGAATCATTGCAGTCGAACCCGAAAACCCTGCCCTGCTTGCCAAGTACGGCCGATTTGAGGTCCCGCCCGGGCCGCGCCCATGCTTGTACAAGCCCGGCGCATCTTATAATGCCACAACGCCCGTATTCGCGGCATGTGCCCTACCGCACCCCGCCGCGACATCAGGTCAATACCGTAAACAAATGCTCAGAGTCGCCGACAATGACTGGCTTCAAGTCTGATTTCCTGAACGTGCTGCAGAGCCGCGGATTCATCCATCAGTGCTCGGATTTCGAGGGCCTGGATGCGCTCGCCGCCAAGGGTCAGGCGACCGCCTATGTCGGCTATGACTGCACCGCACGCTCGCTGCACATCGGCAACTTCCTGACCATGATGATGCTGTACTGGCTGCAGCAGACCGGGAACAAGCCGATCACCCTGATGGGCGGCGGCACCACCATGGTCGGCGATCCCTCCGGCAAGGACGAGACCCGCGCGATGCGCACCGTCGAGGAGATCGAGGCCAACAAGGCCTCGATCCGCGGCGTGTTCGCCAAGGTGCTGCGCTACGGCGACGGCGCGACAGATGCCATCATGCTCGACAACGCCGAATGGCTGACCCAGCTCAAGTGGATCGAGATGCTGCGCGACATCGGCCGGCACTTCTCGGTCAACCGCATGCTGACCATGGACTCGGTGAAGCTGCGGCTCGAGCGCGAGCAGGAGATGAGCTTCATCGAGTTCAACTACATGGTCTGCCAGGCCTACGACTTCGTCGAGCTGGCGCGCCGCACCGGCTGCCGGCTCCAGATGGGCGGCTCGGACCAGTGGGGCAACATCGTCAACGGTGTCGAGCTCGGCCGCCGCATGGGCACCGAGCAGCTGTTCGCGCTGACGACACCGCTGCTGACCACCGCCTCGGGCGCCAAGATGGGCAAGACCGCGCAGGGTGCGATCTGGCTCAATGCCGACCAGTGCAGCCCGTATGATTTCTGGCAGTACTGGCGCAACACCGAGGACGCCGACGTCGTCAAGTTCCTCAAGCTGTTCACGACGCTGCCGCTGTCGGAGATCGAAAAGCTCGGCGCGCTCCAGGGAGCCGAGATCAACGAGGCCAAGAAGGCGCTGGCGGATGCGGCGACCGCCTTGCTGCACGGCAAAGAAGCGGCGCGCACCGCGGCCGAGACCGCGCGCCGCACCTTCGAGGAAGGCGCGATCGCCGAGAACCTGCCGACGGTCGAGGTCGCCAGGAGCGAGCTCGATGCCGGGCTCGGCGTGCTCAGCGCCTTCGTCAAGGCCGGGCTCGTCGCTTCCAATGGCGAGGCGCGGCGGCAGATCAAGGGCGGCGGCCTGCGCGTCAACGACGTCGCGGTCACCGACGAGAAGATGGCGCTGACACAGGCGGAGCTGACCAGCGAGGGCGTGATCAAGCTGTCGTTGGGCAAGAAGCGCCATGTGCTGGTGAAGCCTGCATAGCCGCATTCGCTTTTGCCTGCTTGTCAGGGAACGCCGAAAGGCGCTCCCATGACGGCATGACGATCAGCGCGCCGCAAGAGCCTGCGCAAGCCGAGGAAAGCCCGACAGCTCGACCACGAACGCACTTGGCGTTCGTGGTGCTGGGCCTGTGCTTCGCGCTGTCGGTGCTCGGCCGCGGGCTGGGAGAAAGCTTTACCGTCTTCCTCAAGCCGATCTCCGACGGCTTTGGCTGGGACCGCTCCGAGGTGGTCTCGATCTATTCGCTGACGGCGCTCGCCGGCGGCCTCGCCGCGCCGCTGATCGGACGGCTGTTCGACCACACCGGGCCGCGCGCCGTCTATGCGCTCGGCCTCCTGCTGCTCGGCACAGCCTTCACGGCCGCGGCGCACGCGCGGGCGCTGTGGCAGTTCCAGATCAGCATCGGCCTGTGCGTCGGCATCGGCATCGCGCTGATCGGCAACGTCCCCAACTCGATCCTGCTCGGCCGCTGGTTCGGCAAGAAGCTGCCGACCGCGATGGCGGTGATCTATTCGGCGACCGGCGCCGGCGTGCTGATCCTGCTGCCGGGCTCGCAACTGCTGATCGACGCCATCGGCTGGCGCAGCACCTATCAGGCGTTCGGCGCTGCAGCCTTCAGTCTGCTGGTGCCGCTGGCGTTGCTACCGTGGCGGCTGTTCGCCGCCGGCGCGCCTCACATCACCAGGCCGATCAGCGACGAGCTCGCTGATGACGCCTGGACGTTGTCGCGCGCGCTGCGCCACCACGCCTTCTGGGCGCTGTTCTCGACCTTCTTCTTCACCGCCATCGGCATGTATGCGATCGCGCCGCAGGTCGTCGCCTATCTAATCGATGCGGGCTTTGCGCCGCTGCAGGCCGCCACCGCCTGGGGCTTCTCGGGCGTGGTGCTGCTGTTCGGCATGCTCGGCGTCTCCGCCCTCGACGGGCTGATCGGCCGGCGGCCGTCGGTGCTGTTCTCCTACGCCGTATCGATCGCAGGAATCCTGATGCTGTGGGCGCTGCAATTTGCGCCGAACATCTTCCTGCTCACCGGCTTCGTCGTCTGCTTCGGCAGCATGATCGGCTCGCGCGGGCCGCTGTTGTCGGCCACCGCGATGAAGATCTTCCGCGGCAGGCGGCTCGGCACCATCTACGGCACGATCACGATCGGCAGCGGGCTCGGATCGGCGCTGGGCTCATGGAGCGGCGGCGTCATCCACGATCTCACCCACGGCTATGATGCCGTCATTCTGCTCGCGCTCATCAGCGTCGTCATCGGCATGATCCCGTTCCTGGTCGTTCCAGCCCTTCGCACGTAGTTGGCGCGCGGTCCAAATACGATGTGCCTGCGCGCTCCGAGCGCCGCCCGTCCACATAGTGGACGGCGCGCAACGACCACGCATTCATGATTAGTAAGCAGCTTGATGATAGTTGTTTCGGCAACAAGAACGAAGAGGACGCCGTGACACTGCTCAGCCGCATGAAGTTCCGCACCAAGCTCGCAAGCATGGTGATCCTTGCGATCGCGACGGTGATCGCGATCGTGGCCGTCTCCGGCTGGCTCAGCCGCGCGCGGATGCTGGAAGACCGCATCACCCAGATGCATACCGCGGTGGACCTCGTCTACGGTCTCGCAGAGACGCTGCAGACGGAGGTCGCGGCAGGAAAGATGTCGGTGGACGAGGCCAAGAACAAGTTCCGCTATCTTGCGCGACGAATGACGTTCAACAACGGCCAGGGCTATCCGATCGCCTACAACGCGGCAGATTCGGCGCTTCTGCTGAATGCCGCCAACGAGAAACTGGAGGGCAAGATCCTCGGCACCAAGGACGCCAACGGCGTCATGATCGCCGATGCACAGATCAAGGCCGCCCAGCAGAAACCCGAAGGCAGCACGACCTCCTACCTCTATCCGCGGCCCGGCCAGACCGAGCCGCTGCGGAAGGTCGTCTTCGTCCGCGCCTTCGCGCCGTGGAACATCGTCATGAGCTACGGGCTCTATGTCGACGACATCGAGGCGGACGTCTATGCGCTGCTGATGCGGCTCGCCGGCATCGGCGCGGCGCTGCTCGTGCTGCTCGGCATCCTGTCCTTCCTGATCTCGCACAACGTGGTCGGCGGGCTGCATCGGCTGAAGGATCGCATGCAGGACATCGCCGGCGGGCGGCTCGAGCAGCCGGTCGCCGAGACCGAACGCGGCGACGAGATCGGCCGCATGGCCGAGACCCTGGAGGTACTGCGCAAGACCGCGATCACCGCCCGCATGCTGGAGCATGAGCAGGCCGCATCCAAGCAGCGCAGCGAAGCGGACAAGCGCGACGCGCTGATCGCGATGGCCGACCGCTTCGATGCCTCCGTCGGCCAGCTCGTGGCCCTGATGGCGTCCGGCGCCGGAGAGCTCGAGGCCACGGCGAAATCGATGACCGGCACCGCCGAGAGCACCAATGCGCGCGCGACCGCCGTCAGCTCCGCCGCGACTGAAGCGAGCTCGCGCGTCCAGACGGTCGCCACCGCCGCCGAGGAATTGACCTCGTCGATCACCGAGATCAGCCGTCAGGTCGCCCAATCGGCCGAGGTTACCGGACGCGCCGTCGAAAGCGCGCGCCATACCGACGGGATCGTCCGCGCCCTGGCCGACGGCGCCAAGCAGATCGAGCACGTCGCCGAGCTGATCTCCAGCATCGCGGGCCAGACCAACCTGCTGGCGCTCAACGCCACGATCGAGGCCGCGCGCGCCGGCGAAGCCGGGCGCGGCTTCGCGGTGGTCGCAGCGGAGGTGAAGAGCCTGGCCAGCCAGACCGCACAGGCCACGCAGGAGATCGGCGACCGCATCGCCCAGATCCAGAACGCGACGCGGGAAGCGGTCGGCGCGCTCGACGGCATCACCCTGACCATCGAGGAAGTGTCCGCGATCGCGGCCACGATCGGATCTGCGATCGAGGAACAGGGAACGGCCACCGCGGAGATCGCGCGCAACGTCACCCAGACCGCGCAGGCCACCCGTGAGGTCACCGCTAATATCGGCGGCGTCTCGACCGCAGCCAACGAGACCGGCGGCGCCGCGAGCCACGTGCTGATCGCCGCCGGCAACCTCTCCAAGCAGGCCGAGCAGCTCTCCCGCGAGGTCGACACCTTCCTTGCTGGCGTCAGAGCGGCCTGACCGCATCGATCCGCTCTGTTGACGTCGCCGACGCGACGGCCGGCAGCATCAATTGTTCGGCGGCAGTTCCGCCGGCGGGTATTGCTGCTTGCCGGTATTGAAATCCATGATCTTGCGCGTCACGCCCGGCAGCATGGCCGAGATCGGATTGATGCGCACCACCGGCTGGCTCGGCGTGCCGACGACCTCGTAGGTCACGCCGAACAGACCTTCATTGCTGCCGCCGAGGAACAGGCCGACGATCGGGATCTGGTTGAACATGTTGTTCAGCCCGTACAGCGGCACGATCGTGCCGGAGGCGCGGACCTGGTTGACGTTGTAGTCGATGCTGCCCTCGATGGTCAGGCCGAGCGTCGGCCCCTTGACCACGCCGTCGCGGATCGAGAGCAGCCCGTTCTGCCGCGTGAACTCTGCGCGCAGCATCGTGAAGGCGATGCCCTGTGACGCGCCCTGGGCCGCACCGGAAGCGGCGCGGTCCAGCGCCTGCTCACCCCTGACGGTGAAGTTGCGAACGATCGCGAGGCCTTCCTTGGGGCTGGAATCGGCCGTCGGCGGCTCCATCGCCAGCTCCAGCTCGCCGCCGGCCATCTTGGAATAGGTGTCGGCGAAGCGCAGCAGCGCACCTGCATCGTTGGTCACGAGATAGATCACCTCGCGGCCCTGACGGCGCGCACGCGGATCAGAGCTGGGCGCCTCGCGGCCGACGCGGATGTCGGCGGTGACCGGCGTGTCGCGGCCGACCTTGCCGGTCAGGTTGAAGCTCTTGAAGGCGCCGCCGCGCCGGGAGAGCTTGACGTCGACGCTGCGCAGCGCCTCGCCGTTGAAGCCGGCGACGGCGCCGAGCTTGACCTCGGCGTCGAAGTCGAGGTTCGAGCGCGCCTTGTTCTTGTCGGCGTCCTTGTTGGTGCCCGAGATCGCCGACTTCAGGAAGCCGCGGCCGTCGAACACGTCGCCGCGCATCGACAGCTTCAGCACGCCGTCCTGGCCGCGCTCGGCCTTGAGCTGCGTCTTGTCGCCTTCCGACGGCGAATAGGTCGGGAAGTTGGCGTTCATCAGGTCGCCGTTCTGGTCGACTTCCAGCGAGCCCTTGATGGAGACGCCACCGCCTTCGATGTTGATGTCCTCGAAGCGGGTCGACTGCTGCTTGGCGACCACGTTGAAGGTGGCCTTGCTCGCCTTGCCCGGATTCTTCACCCAGCCCGGCAGCAAATTGTCGAGCTTGAGCTGGGTCAGATCGGCCTCGACACCGAGCCGGCTGTCACGATCGGCGGAGCCCGCGATCTTGCCGTTGAGCTTGAGCGGCACGTTGCCGGTGATCGCGGTGCCCAGATCCATGCCGAGCCGGGCGCGGCTGGCATCATCGAGGATCGCCTGCATCTTGATGTCGGCGTCGCCCTCGGTCGGCTTGCGATAGTCGAGCGTGGCCGGCTGGCCGTTGATCTTGACGTCGCCCTTCACCTGATAGCCGGCCGTGTTGGCCACGATCTTGAGCGTGTTGGCCTCGAGCTTCTGGTTCATCACCAGCTTGTCGGCGGCAAAGCCGTTGAGATCGGCCGTGACCGCGTAGCTGGTGTCGGCCTTGGTCAGTTCGCCCTTGACCGGCATCGCGAGATTGACGCTGGCCTGGAACGTTCCCTTGGTCTGGTTGGGATCGATCGGCATCGACGACAGATCGTTGAGCCGGTCGGAGGCGAGGATCTCGGCGGCCGCGGCGACCTGGCCCTCGACGCGCATGCGCACCCGCGACGGCGACGGCTTCGGCGCCATGTCCGGCACTTCGAACACCACGTCGGAGAAGTTAAGCTTGCGCCCCGCCGGCGTATCCGCGACGCCCTGCCCGATCGTCACCGTCGCGGTGCGGCCGGTGACATGCGCCTTCACGTCGGCATCGCGCACCGACGGCAGGCCGTCGACCGGATGCACGGTGACATTGGTGGCGACGATGTTGACGTCGAGACCATCGTCGGGAATCGGCGGCCCCTTGCGCGGCAGGTTGCGCGTCGGCGAATTGACCGCGACGTCGATCCGCTGCACCGAGCCGCGCTCGATGCGCTCGATGATCCAGGCCCGCACCTCCGGCACGATCAGCGCCGGCCAGATCCGTTTCATCGCCAGCGCGGGCATCGGCGTCGCGGCGAAGCCGAGCTTCAGCCGCGGCTCTCCGGCATACTCGACGCTGCCGGTGCCGGCGACGCCGATTTCACCGTTGGACACCTCGGCCTGCGTCAGCAGCACGCGCTTGCCCTCGGTGTCGAAGCGGAAGTTGATCGAGATGCGGTTGAAGATCAGCGGTGGCTCGTTTTCGATGGCGCCGAGCAGAATGGTGCCGCCGTTGAGACCCAGCCGCCAGTCGTTCGCGGTGTCGTTCGGCGGCTCGAGATTGGCGTTGAGCGTGATGCGGTTGGCGCCAGAGATCACCTTCAACGGCGCGATCAGCACGCGGCGTCCGGCGTCCCATTCCATGCTGATCTCGGCGGAATCGATCGCCATCGGATAGTCGGGCGTATCGGTGTCGATGATCTTGCCCGCGCCGATGTTGATCTTGCCGCGCAGATAGGTCGGCAGCCCGTCGCGC
This sequence comes from Bradyrhizobium sp. SZCCHNRI1009, assembly GCF_032487575.1. Classification (NCBI taxonomy): domain Bacteria; kingdom Pseudomonadati; phylum Pseudomonadota; class Alphaproteobacteria; order Hyphomicrobiales; family Nitrobacteraceae; genus Bradyrhizobium; species Bradyrhizobium sp. SZCCHNRI1009. The sequence goes on from NZ_JAUEUL010000003.1 coordinate 472,932, forward strand.
GCGAGCTCGCCCTTGATCTCGCCGGTCATGGGCAGGTCCGCCATGTAGGTGAGATCCTTGAGTCGCATCGCCAGCAGGATGTTGCTGGTGGAAACCTTGTCAGCCTTGATGTCCACCGTGCGCACGCCGTTGGCCTGGGGCCCGACCAGAATGCGCAGCGACCACGGCCTGGCGCCCTCTTCGCCGAGGCTCAGCGCCACGCCGCCGCCGGACGGCCGGCGCAGGCTGAGGCTGATGTTCTCGAACGTCCATTTGTTGCCGCGCTGCTGGTCGTCGACGACCAGCACGCCGTTCTTCAACCCGATCTCGTTCAGGTTCTGGCCATCGAGCCCGGTCAGGCTGAGGCTGTCGAGCCAGTCCAGGCCGGCGAGCAGGCCGTTCGGCGCCGCGGTCGCCGGCAAAGTCGAAGTGGCCGGCGCCGACGGCTGCGGGCCGGCCTGCGGTCCCGGTGCACCAGGCGATGGCGCGGCCTGTCCCGGCCGCGGGAATGTCGGCGGCAGGCCGGCGTCGCGCTTGGAGGCGACGCCCGTCGCCAGCGGCTTGTTGGTCTCACCCGTCGACACCGTGACGGTGCCGTCCGGCGTGATGCGAATCGCGAGCTCGGCGTCGACCAGCTTGAGGCTTTCGGCGCGCAGCTGGCCCATCAGCAGCGCGGCGCCGGACAGCCGCACCTCGGCTTTGGGCGCGCTGGCGACGATGGCGTGATCCTGATCGCGCACGATGATGTCGCGGATCCGGACCGCGATCCTGATCCGGCCGGCGCGCTCGATCTGGGTGCCGCCGACCTCGACGGTGTTGCCGTGGCCGATATTGTCCTCGATCGCCGCCGCGAGCCATGGCGTCGCTATGTCGAGGCTGATCGGGCCCGCACCGAGCCGCAGCCACAGGCCGGCGAAGCCGAGCCCGACGAGCAGCATGAGCGATGCCAGCGTGATGACGACCCGCTTGGCCACGCGGCCGCCCGGCAGACGCGGTCGCGCCCCGCCGAATCGACCGGTGCTCCCGCTCGAATCGGGCCGCGACAACAGGCTCCGGGCGCGCTGCCCGACCATCTCGTCGTGCTCGGCGGCAGCCACATCCCAGTCGGCCTCATCCCACTGCTGGCCCTGGGTGTCCGCTTGCAGATGGGGCCGCTGGGGTGATGTCTGTCTTGCCATTGCCTCTCGGTGCCGGCCCCTCGTGTCCGAAATAGTCGTGCCAATCTGGCCTCGGCCAGATTGGTCGCCGGTGTGGCCCCGCCCGTTCACGCAGCGCGCGTGCTCACTGCCGGCAGGAGTCGATGCCCCAATGATCCCGTCACGCTTCGGCGGGTGCTGTCAACACGCCCGCTGGCGCTTCGCCGGCGGCGCGGACGACGCGCGGAATCCTCGTCACTATACCCCGCCGCCGTCAGGTTTGCCCACCTGCTCGCGCCAGCGGACCGGCGCCTCTCCACCGCCGGACGAAATTTGTGGCGGGGACGTCTGATCCGGAGACGGTACGAGAGTCGTCATTGCACTGTGCTCAACTGCGCTGGTGCTCACGCCTGCTGGTAGCCATGATCTTCGCTTCATCGCAAGAGGCGCAATCCCCTGCGCGCCGCGAAGCACGGATGCCAGATCGATCCCGGGACACCGGACAAGAACCGAGATACTTTCATTTTTGAGCCGCCGAAAGCGACGAAAGGAAGGCGTATGTCGAAGGAATCACGAAAGAAATCCTCCAACCCGGCGTCCTACGGGACGATTGACGGGAACCGGCTCGCCACCGCGGCCAAGAAGGCCACCAAGAAGACGGCCAAACCGGCCGTGACGAAAGCCGCCAAGACGACCTCCGCCAAGACGCCGACCACCAAGACGCCGACCACGAAGGCCGCCGCTGCGAAGGCCGCCGCTGCGAAGGCCAAGCCCGCGGCGCCGGCTGCCAGCGGAACGGGCCTTGCCGAGGGCGCCAAGGCACCCGCGTTCAAGCTGCCGCGCGATGGCGGCGGAACCGTCTCGCTCGCCGACTACAGCGGCCAGAAGCTCGTGCTGTTCTTCTATCCCAGGGCCAATACGCCCGGCTGCACCAAGGAGGCGATCGACTTCACCCGCCTGTCGAAGGACTTCGCCGCTGCCGGCGCCGCAGTGCTCGGCGTCTCCGCCGATTCGGTCAAGGCGCAGGACAATTTCCGCGACAAGCACGATCTCGCGGTACCCCTGATCTCGGACGAGAAGCATGAGATGCTGGAGGCCTACGGCGCCTGGGGCGAGAAGTCGCTCTATGGCCGCAAGTTTCTCGGCATCATCCGAAGCACCGTCTTGATCGGCGCCGACGGCCGCGTCGCCAAGGTGTGGCGCAACGTCAAGGTCGATGGCCACGCCGACGCGGTGCTGGCGGCGGCGCGCGCGCTCTGAGAATGCGCCTGAGAGCGTTGGGGGAAAATTAACCATGCAGGGGTCAAATCGCTCCCGTAAATGACGCCGCCGGAATGACGATCTCCGGCCGGCGCGGGAGTGCCGATGTCGTATCGTTCCGGCCATCACGCCGAATATCCCCAGCACCATCCTCATGACCGCGGGCACGCCCACCATCATCGGCGCGCACCCGCCAGCCATCCGGCGCCGGTCGCGGCCGCATCGCAGAGCGACTACACGCTGGTGCATGCCGGCAAGCAGGTGCGCATCGGCCCGGTGGTGTTCTGGATCGTGGTCGGCACCGTCAGCCTGCTCGGGCTGTGGTCGGCGGCGACTGCGACCTATTTCGCGTTCCGCGACGACGTGTTGACGCGGCTGATCGCGCGCCAGGCCGAGATGCAATACGCCTATGAGGACCGCATCGCCGAGCTGCGCGCCAAGGTCGACCGCGCCACCAGCCGGCAACTGCTCGACCAGGAGCAGTTCGACCAGAAGCTCGACCAGATCCTCAAGCGCCAGACCGCGCTCGAGGGACGTGCCACCGCGCTCGGCAGCATGCCCGACATCACCGGCTCGATCCGCGCCCCGGCGCGTGCGCCGGTCGCGATCGAGCCGCCATCGGCGACAGCCGCGCCAAAACCGTCGCCGATCAGCGACACCGTGATCTTCACCGCGCCGCCGGACCGCGAGGCCCGGCTCGAATCGCGCAGCCCCGTGATGGCGAATGCGCAGCCCAACCCATCGACCAAGCTCGCCGGTGTCGACAACGTGCTGACGCGGCTGACGCGCTCGCTCGACCAGGTCGAGGCGCGGCAGGTCGCGATGCTGTCCTCGGCCGAGGAGACGCTGGAATCGAAGCTGCGCCGGATGCGCGGCGTCATCACCGATCTCGGCCTGGACATGGGCCAGCTCGAAGCGGCCGCGCCAAAGGGCGGCATGGGCGGCCCGTTCGTTCCGGTCAAGCTCGGCGCCGAATCCGGTCCGTTCGAGCGCCAGCTCTACCGCATCAACATCACCCGCGCGCAGGTCGAGAAGATGAACCGCACGCTGTCGCTGGTGCCCTATCGCAAGCCGGTGATCGGCGAGGTCGAGTTCACCTCCGGCTTCGGCGTGCGCTCCGATCCATTCCTCGGCCGCCCCGCGATGCACACCGGCCTCGACTTCCGTGCTGCCACCGGCGATCCGGTCCGCGTCACCGCCAACGGCAAGGTGGTGAATGCCGGCTGGGCCGGCGGCTACGGCCGCATGGTCGAGGTCGATCACGGCAACGGCCTCTCCACCCGCTACGGCCATCTCTCCGAAATCAACGTCAAGGTCGGCCAGCAGGTGAAGATCGGCGACATCATCGGCGAGGTCGGCTCGACCGGCCGTTCGACCGGCCCGCATCTGCACTACGAGACCCGCATCGACGGCGAAGCCGTCGACCCGCAGAAATTCCTGCGCGCCGGCGTGCGGCTGAGCGCCGGGTAAGATCGCTCATCCGGCAAGCCGACGCGCGACCAACGCGCAACGGCATTGCGCGATCGCAATTGGTGCTGTTCCGCAGACATGCTAAGCACGCTGCGGGGATTTCAGGGCCGTGCGTCGCATTTCATCACACAGCAAACATCTGACGGGCGCCGTCGCCTGTGCGATGGCCTATGTGCTGGCGCTGCAGGTCACGCTGGCGGTGAGCCTGAACGCCTGGCTGCCGCCGAGCTTCGCCTTCGTATTCGGTGAGATCTGTCACGAGCGAATCGACAACGCTCGAGGGGGCGCCGACAGCTCGGAAGCGCCGGCTGCGGCGTCAGCGGCGCATTGTCCGCTCTGCGTCATCCCGGCTTTCGCACTGCTGCCGCCGCCCGACGCACCCACGGTCAGCCTCCGGCGCGTCCTTGGCGTTGCGTTCGAACCGATCGCGCCCTTGTGGCGCGCGACTGCCGAGGTCGACGCCGGGCACCGGGCGCGCGCGCCACCTCGGCTCGCCTGAGCGGCGGTCGCCGCATCTTCAGACACATCGCTGCGCCACATGCCGCCTCCGCTCTCACGGAGCCGCAGCGTGATGGCACGCACATCTCGGCATCATCAGCCGGGCGCCGTTGGCGCGTGCCCAGCTCCCGATCTCATCCGCAGATATCTGCGCAGCATTCTCCAGAGTTCTCCATGTCGAACGTCCTTTCAGGCTCAAAGCCGCCCACTGCCTCTTTACCTCCGCGACCGATGTCGTCGGCGCTGCTCGCGGCGACAGCCTTGCTGTGCTCCGCCGCTGAACCCGCCAGCGCGCGCCCCGCGGCGTCGCTGCCGACCGTCACCGTCGACCCCGCGCGTCAGCGCACGGCCAAGCCTCGTCCCCGGCCTGCGGCAAGCCGCGAGACTCACGCACCGGCCCCACACGCCACGGAAGCCGCCACGCAGCAGAAAGACACCGGCCCAACAGCTGCAAGCCGCACGCTGCCGCCGCAGGCCGGCTTCGAGCGCGGTCTCTCCTCGAGCGATTCGGCAGGCCTCGTCACCGACCTGCCGGGCGGCGCAGCCTGGGGCGCCGGCGGCGTCTCCAGCCTGCCCGCGATCAACGGCATGGGCGCCGACCGGCTCCAGGTCGCGATCAACTCGATGCTGATCTCGCCGGCCTGCCCGAACGAGATGAATCCGCCGCTGTCCTTCGTCAATCCGGCGATGATCGCGAAGATGCGCGCCTATCTCGGCATCGGCCCGGTCTCGGTCGGCGGCGACTACATCGGCAGCCGCGTCGATGTCACCACCGCACCGCCCGCCTTCGCGGCGACCGACGGCTGGATCGCCAGCACCCGCGTCTCCAGCTTCTTCCGCAGCAACGGCAACGCCTATGGCGTCGATGCGACGGCCACGGCCGCCAACCGCGACACCAGCGTTACCTACACCGGCGGCTGGGTCCGTTCCGGCAACTACAAGGCCGGCGACGGCACCACCGTGAAGTCGACGCTGTACGAGACGCAGAACCACGCCATCAGCATCTCCAAGCGCAGCTTCGGCAACCTGTTCACGTTCCAGGTGGGCGGCCAGTTCATCCCCTACCAGGGCTATGTGAACCAGTACATGGACATGGTCTACAACCGCGGCCTGTTCGCCAACGGCCGCTACGAAGGCACGTTCGACTGGGGCCTGATCGAGGCGTCCGCCTTCGTGCATCAGATCCGGCACACGATGGGCTTCATCGCGCCCGACAAGGTCGCCTCGATGCCGATGGACACCAAGGGCCTCGACGGCGGCTACGCGATCAAGGCGACGCTGCCGGTGTCGGGCCAGGACCTCCTGCGCGTCGGCAACGAGCTTGCGCTCAACCGGCTCGACGACTGGTGGAGCCCGGTTGCCGGGTCGATGATGATGGGGCCGAACAGCTTCATCAACATCAACGGCGGACAGCGCGACCGCATCGGCACCTTCGTCGAATGGGAGCGGCACTGGGATCGGCAGTGGACGTCGATCGTCGGCCTGCGCAACGACATCGTGCGGATGAACACCGGCAACGTCTCGGGCTACAACGCGATGATGTACGGCGCCGATGCCGCGGCGTTCAACGCCGCCGACCATGCCCGGACCGACGTGCATCTCGACGGTTCCGCGCTCGTCCGCTACGAGCCCGACGCGATCAGCCAGTTCGAGCTCGGCTTCGCGCGCAAGACGCGCTCGCCGAACCTGTATGAGCGCTACGCCTGGTCGACCAATGCGATGGCGATGCAGATGATCGGCTGGTTCGGCGACGGCAACGGCTATGTCGGCAACCTCGACCTCAAGCCGGAGAAGGCGCACACCGTGAGCTTCACCGCCGGCTGGCACGATCCGGCGCAGAAGCTGTGGGACGTCAAAGTGACGCCCTATGCCAGCTACGTGCAGGACTACATCGACATCGACCGCTGCAAAACGGCGAGCTGCCTCGCCAGCAACCCCGCCAACCTGGCGACAAATACCGGCTTCGTCTATCTGCAGTTCGCCAACCACGACGCCACGCTGGTCGGCGTCAATGTCGAAGGGCGCCTGACGGTCTGGGACGACCTGACCTACGGCCACGGCCAGATCCGTGGCCTGATCGGCTACGTCAGGGGCTACCGCACCGACGGCGTCGACCTCTACCACATGATGCCGGTCAACGCGAAGCTCGCGCTCGATCATCATCTCGGCGGCTGGACCAATTCGGTCGAGCTGCAGCTCGTCGGCTCCAAGAATGTCGTGAGCCAGGTCCGCAACGAGCTGACCACGCCGTCCTACGCGCTGGTCAACCTGCGCACCGGCTACCAGTGGCAGCACGTGCGGCTCGATCTCGGCGTCGACAACCTGTTCAACCGGACCTATGACCTGCCGCTCGGCGGCGCCGATCTGGTCGACTATCAAGTGGTGTCGATGATGGGCTCATCCGCGGCCTACGGCTACGCCGTCAAGGGCCCTGGCCGGTCGCTGAATGCGCGGCTTAGCGTGAACTTCTGACGACGGGCCGGCCCGCGGCGCGAACACCGCGGGCCGGCATGTCTCAGGAGGTTTCGAGCGCGTCGAGGAATCGCGACAGGTCCTCCCACAGATCGCCCGGCTCCTCCAGCCCGATGCTCAGCCGCACCAATCCCTCCGCGGCATTCCATGCGCGCACCGTGCGATCGGCCGTGACATCCATCGGCGCAATCAGGCTGTGGGTGCCGCCCCAGGAGGCGCCGATGGCGAACAGACTGAGATGTCCGAGCGCCGGATAGATCCGCGCGGTAAACTCCGGCCTGATGACGACGCTGAACACCGTGCTCGCAGCCTTGAAGTCGCGCGCGAAGATTTCGTGGCCGGGACAGGACGGCAACGCCGGATGCAGCACGCGCGCGACCGCCGGCGACTGTTGCAGCCGCTCGGCAAACTCACGCGCGACGCGTCCCGAATGCGCCATGCGGACTCCCATGGTCTCGATGCCGCGCAGCGCCAGCGCCGCCTCATCCGGCGACACGCCGATACCGAGCACGCCCAGCACGTCCTTGAGCGCCTTGCGCAAGCTCAGGTCCTTGACGGTGATCGAGCCGAGCAGCAGGTCGGAATGACCGCCGACATATTTGGTCAGCGCCTCCACCACGAAATCGACGCCATGCGCCAGCGGCTTGAACAACAGCGGGCTCGCCCAGGTGTTGTCGCAGCCGGTGAGCACGCCGCGCACCTTTGCGGCCCGCGCGATGGCCGGAACGTCCTGCACCTCCATCGTTCCCGAGCCCGGCGATTCCAGCCAGATCAGCTTCGTGCTGGCATCGATGAGATCGCTGATGCCGCCGCCGATCAGCGGGTCGTAGACCTCATGCGAAATCCCGCGCGCGGCGAGATAGTTCGCGCACAGATGACGCACCGGCGGATAGACGTGATCGGGGATCAGCACCTTGTCGCCGGGCTTGAGCACGGCGAGCATCGTGATCGCGACCGCGGCCTGTCCAGACGGGACCAGCACGGTGCGCTCGCCACCATGCAGCGCGCTGATCTGCGCCTCCAGGGTCCGCGTCGTCGGCGTGCCATGCAGGCCATAAGTGTAACCGTCGAGACCACGCTCGGCGCGCCGCGCAAAGTCCTGCGGCTCGTCATAGACGATCGTCGAGGCGCGATGGGTCGGAACCGCCAGCGACTTGAAGCCGTCGTGCGACACGGCGGGGTGCTGAACGCAGCGGGTGAGATCGTGCATGGAAACCTCGTGAGACAATGCTGACGGCCATCTTAGCGCAACGGCGCGAGCAGCGCGCTCAGGTGCAAGCACGTACAGAAGTCAAAATCCTTTGTGCTGCGCAGCTAGCGCTTCGCCGGCAGCACGAACACCTGGCCCGGATAGATCAGATCCGGCCGGCGGATCTGCTCGCGATTGGCGCGGTAGATGACTGCGTAGCGCGTGCCCTCGCCGAGGAGCCGGCGGCTGATGTGCCACAGGCTGTCGCCGCGTGACACGGTGATCGTCCTCGCGCCGCTGCGCGCGGGTGACGCGGCAACGTCCTTCAGGTCGGCCGGCGACGCCGATGCAAGCTGCGTGCGCGCGCCGGGAGCACCGCCGCTTCCCTGCCCCTGGCCCCCCGCCGCAGGCAGCGAGGCCGTGGTCAGCGCCTCCGGCACATTCAACGGCACCTCGGCCCGCGCCTGCACGGCGCCGGTCTTGGCATCCACCTCGTCGAGCCGCAGCCGGTCCTTGCCGGCCCAGGCGGCATCCTTGATGGTCGTAGCGACGCGGCCATCTGCACCGGCCGTCGCGGTGTCGACCAGCCGGTCGTTGAGATAGATCCGGACGGTGGCCCCGGGCCGTGCGCGGCCGCCGACGCGCAGATTGCCGTTCGGCTCGAAGTCGACGGCCTCGACCGCGACCGCCAGCGGCACCGATGCGGCCGGCTTCGACAGCACGCGTGTCGGCTGGTCCGGCGCGATCACCGCGACGGTGGCCGGGCGCTTGCCGGCCTCGACCACCACCGCGACGCTCTGCTTGGACGAGATCTCGCGGCCGTCCGGCTGCTTGGCCCGCAACGTCAACTCGAACGTCCCGGCGGGCAGCGGCGGCGGCACTATGGAAAATTGCCCCGAGCGATCGGCCACCACTCGCGCATGCGGCTCGCCGTTGCGCAGCAACTCGACAGTGGCGCCGGGCGCCGCACGGCCGGCAACGACGGTGTCGCCCGACGGCTCCACGCTGACGACGTCGAACGACGGCCCATCGCTCTCGGCCGCCGGCGGCGCCACCGGCGCCAGCAGCGCAGCCAGCCCGCTGGCCTGCTGCTGCGCGCTGGCGAGCGCTGCCGCGGCTTGGCTCGCGCCGCCCTTGTCTGCCGCACCCGGCTCAGCCGCCGCAGCGCGCTGCGGAGCAGCGGGCGCACCGTCTGCCGGAGCGCTCGGCGCAGTCGCGCCAGTCCGGCTCGCAGACGTCCCATCACGCTTGAAGATCGGGAGGTCGAGACCGAAGCCCTGCGCAAACGCAATGGCCAGGCCCGCGATCGCGAGCGCCGCAACGGCGCCGCCACCCCAGATCAATCGTCCGCCGTTTCCGATGCTCATGCGGTGATCCGTCCTGTGCAAACGAGGCGCGGAGACGACGGCTCCGTCAGCGGGAATCCTCCTTTGCTCATAGCATCATACAGGGCGGAATGCCATTGCCCGCGCGGCTGGGGGCAGCGATCGAGCCGCCCAACTTGCCAAGTGTGACTTCCCCGCGCATCGGCAAAGCGCCAATCAGCGGCAAGCCCGCAGTGTCGAACCAGGACCCCGTTGCAGAGCATGTCCGAGAATGCGGCAGAGCCCGACAATCACAAACTTTCCTATTTCTTTTTTCCAGAAACCGTGTATGATCCGCTCATCCCGCCTCGTTGCGAGGGGCGTACGCGTCGTCACGGACGTTGGGGCGGGATGCGGTGGACGTGGGCTGCGATGCACGACGGGCATGGCGGCCGCGAACGATGAAGTCGCGTGGTCCTGACCTCCCGATGCTGAGGCCAAGTTCGTGCCGGCGCAGATGCGCTGGTGCGGATGACGGGGGCAAGAAAGCCCGGTCCCCGGGGAGATCGCGTATAAATCGTTAAAGCCATCGCGCAGGGAATGCCGGTTACGGCTTTGCCTGTGGTACCTGCCGCCTGCATTTTTTTCGCAGGCGGGCCATGGGTGAGGCCTTCACCCGGCATTCCC